>JBEVOM010000159.1:0-7391 GCA_040507575.1 Ilumatobacteraceae bacterium | reverse complement strand
CAGACGGTGTGAGCGGCGTTCCCGCAGGGCTGCTCGAGATCGGCTACCTCCGCAAGGCGCACGGGGTGAACGGGCAGGTCAACGTCCAGCTGACCACCGACCGCACGGAGCGCGTCGCGCCGGGCACCCGCTGGTACGCCCGCGACGGCTGGCTGACGATCGTGTCGGCCACCCGCCACCAGGACCGCTGGCTCGTCCAGTTCAGCGAGATCCGAGACCGCCTCGGTGCCCAGCGGTACACGAACACGCCGGCCTACGCCGAACCACTCGACGACCCGGACGAGCTGTGGGTGCACGAGCTGATCGGGACCCCGGTCTTCGACGTCGACGGGACGCCCCGCGGAACGTGCGTCGCCGTCGTCGAGAACCCCGCCGCCGACCTCCTCGAGCTCGAATCGGGAGCGCTCGTACCGGTCGTGTTCGTCGTCGAGCACTCGCCTGAGCGGATCGTCGTCGATCCGCCGGCCGGGTTGTTCGAGTTGGTGGAGTAAGCGCCGTGCGGATCGACGTGTTCAGCATCTTCCCGGATGTCGTCGACCAGTTCTGCTCGGCCAGCCTGCTGGGCAAGGCTCGCGCCGCCGGCCTGCTCGACCTGCGCACGCATGATCTCCGCGAGCACACCACGGACATCCATCGCACGGTCGACGACAGCCCGTTCGGCGGGGGCGCGGGGATGCTGATGCGACCGGAACCGGTCTTCGCCGCGGTCGGGGCCGCCGCGCCACCTCGGCCGCTGCTCCTCCTCGGGCCGGCCGGGCGCCGGTTCGACCAGGCCCTCGCCCACGAGCTCGCCGCCGGCAGCGGCTTCAGCCTCCTGTGCGGTCGCTACGAGGGCGTCGACCACCGCATCCGCGAGCACCTCGTCGACGACGAGCTGAGCATCGGTGACGTCGTGCTGGCCGGGGGCGAGGTCGCCGCCTGCCTCGTCGTCGAGGCCGTCACGCGCCTCGTGCCCGGCGTCATGGGCAACGACGAGAGCCCCCTGACCGAGAGCTTCGGCGATCGTGGCCTGCTGGAGGAGCCGCAGTACACGCGTCCGGCCGAGTTCCGCGGGTGGACCGTGCCCGACGTCCTGCGCAGCGGCGACCACGGGCGCATCGCTCGTTGGCGCCACGCCCAGGCGCTCCACACGACGCTGGCCCGCCGGCCCGACCTGATCGCGACGCGCGGCGGACTGACCGCCGACGAGGAGCGCCTGTTGGAAGAGTTCCCACCGCTCCCGTATCCTTGATCGGCCCCCTCCGGGGACACCACGACGCGATCCAGGGATGCCGCCATGAAAGCCACTGACCTCATCGACAACGAGTCGCTCCGCGACGACATCCCCGACTTCGCGCCGGGCGACGAGGTCAAGGTCCACGTCCGCGTGGTCGAGGGCAACAAGGAGCGCGTGCAGATCTTCCAGGGCAACGTCATCGGTCGCCAGGGCGGCGGACTGCAGGAGACCTACACGGTCCGCAAGCTCAGCTACGGCGTGGGCGTCGAGCGGACGTTCCCGCTGCACACTCCCACGGTGACCCGCATCGAGGTCGTCAAGCGGGGCGACGTCCGGCGGGCCAAGCTCTACTACCTCCGAGGTCGCACGGGCAAGGCCGCCAAGATCCGCGAGAAGCGCGAGTTCTGAGCGCGCTGCGGCGGGCCGGACGGCTCGACGCCGAGAGGACCTGCCGACGGTAGTGTGACCGCCTTCGGGCGCACCGGTGTGCCCCTCCGATCGAACCTCGACGGAAGGGCTGCTGTGACGCACCCGAACCTGATCCTCGGACGCTGGGGCGAGGACATCGCTGCGGACTGGTACGTCCGGCGGCGCTATGCCGTCGCCGCCCGCAACTGGCGGTGCCCGTCCGGCGAGATCGACCTGGTCGTGCGCCGTGGCCGCCTCGTCGTCATCGTCGAGGTGAAGGCCCGCCGCAGCGACGACTTCGGGCCGGCGGCCGCCGCGGTCGGACGGGCGAAGCAGCAGCGGTTGCGCCGGCTGGGTGCGGAGTGGCTGGCCGCGACCGGCGTGCATGGGGTCGAGGTGCGCTTCGATGTCGTGGCCATCACGGGTGGCTCGATCGTGGTCATCGAGGGTGCGTTCTGAACCGATCGCCGGATCTGGCGCGATCTGGGAACCGAATGCGGTGCCGTGACGTATCACGTGGCAGACGTCACGGTCCTGAATCGGTGAGGAACGGAATGCCGGTCGGTCGAAACGGTTGGAGCATCACGGTGGACAAGATCGAGGAGAACGAGATGGACGAGCGGACGACGGTGCAGGCCGGTGACGTCATCGAGTTGAGCGTGCGCGGCGAACGACGTACGGCCGAGGTGTTGATCGTCACCGACGACGGTGTCGTCCTCCTGGACCTCCTCGACGGCGACCGCCCGGCGGCGGCACGCGTCAGCGAGCTCGTCGACGTGGTCGTCTTCCGACCCGAGCTCTCCGACGTGCTCGTCGCCGCCTGAGGCAGCGGGCGATGGCAGCGATCGCCGGGTCAACCGGCGATGGCCCACACGACCAACGCCAGTGCCGCCAGCACGGCAGCCGCCACCAGCACGTAGTCGGCTGGTCGAGCGCGGAACTTGCGGTACGGGTTGAGTCCCACGGCGCCCCAGTATTCCCGTCCGCGCGATGATCACGCCATGACGCTCACCGTCGGCTTCAACCACGTCGCCACGGTCACCGCCGACCTCGACCGCACCAAGCAGTTCTACGCGGACGCGTTCGACGCGACCGTCACGTTCGAGATGGCGGCGGAGCCCGATCACCCGCGGATGGCCATCCTCGACCTCGGCGGCGGTGCCGCACTCAACGTCTTCGAAGCGCCGGCCGACACCATCATCGGCGACCGCCGTCAGCAAGGCGGCCGGGGCCCGATCGACCACTACGGCCTCGCCGTCGACTGCCTCGCCACGCTCGAGGGCGTGCGCTCCAGGCTCGTGGCCGCCGGTGCCGAGATCGGCGAGATCCATCGCCTCGGCGATACGTGGTCACTGTTCTTCCGGGATCCGGACGGCATGGAGCTCGAGGTCTGCGCCGAGGTGCGCAGCGGCGACCCCGCCGAACCATCACCCCCCTGAGCCCCTGATCACGGCGGGCCGAGTGACCCGCCGGGACGAGGGCGGTCCCCTAGCCTGACCGGGTGCCACCCGCCGCCCGGAGCCGCCGTCGAGCCGCGGCGGGCCGGGTCACGATCGCCAGGGCGGTCGTGATGATCGTGGCCGTGATGATGGGGGCCGGTGTGGCGGTGACCGGCCCGTCCGGAGGACACGCCGAGGCCCAGACCCCGCCGACGACGACGCTGCCGGCCGGGCCGCCGACGTCGACGATCCCGCTCGCGACGACCCCACCCACCACCGTGCCGCCGACGACCGTGCCCGCGGAGACGTCCGGCCGTCAGTGGCTCGTGCCGGTCCCGACCGGCTGCGCCGAGCCGGAGCTCCCGGACGTCGTGTTCGTCGGGACCGTCCGCGAGATCGGCACGCCGGCCGGTCAGCCTGACGCGGCCCAGTTCGACACCGCCCGTTTCCAGGTCGACCAGGCCCGTGCCGGATCCGTCGAGCAGTACGCGTACGACGGGATCGTGGACGTGCGCTACGGCATCGACGCCAAGTACCTCGAGACGGGGCAGCAGTACCTCGTCGGCGCCAGCGTCGACCCGGCGGCCGGCGTCCTGGCCTCGAAGGTGCGCGAGCCGGAACCGGCGTTCGGGGGCGACGAGGTCATCGGTGCCGCCGAGAGCGACGTCTCGTGCCCGGTCCTCAGTGATCCCGTACGGACGCTGCAGATCGACGGGACACCGGTCGAAGCTGGTGTCATCAGCCCGCTGACCGAGGCCAAGGGCAGCATCCTTCGTTCGCTCCTGTTGCCCTTGACGATCGTCTTCGCCGTGATCTTCGGGTTGACGATGCTGCGGTGGATCCTGACCGGCGTCGGTCGGGGGGTGGGGTCGGTCGTCAGGGTGGCCAACGAGCCCCGCGAGGTGCGGGCGGCCACCCGGACCCGGCCCCGAGCCCGCTAGGAGTGACCGACCGAGGCACCGGAACCGACACCCGCGGCCTCGGCGACAGCCTCGAGCGCGGCCGCCCAGTCCGGGATGTCGATCTGCTCGGCCGGACCGCCGGGACGGCATCGCACGAGCATCCCACCGGCCACCGGCTCGTCGAGGAGGCGGCCCAGAGCGACCCCGTACGCGGCGAGCTGGTGGCGGTAGCGGGCCACTCGTGCCGCCTGGTCGGCGCCCGGGCGCCACTGGTCGGTCTTGTAGTCGACGATCACCAGCCCGTCGTCTGTGCGCACGAGCAGGTCGATGTAGCCCTCGAGCACCGTGCCACCGAGGTCGGCGACGACGAACAGCTCCCGCCAGTGCTCGGCCCCGCCGGCCGCCTGTCGCACGATCGGCGCCGCCAATGCCGATCGGCAGAGGTCACCGACGCGCTCCTCCATGCCGAAGATGCCCTCGGCGGCGCACTGGGCGGCCGCCAGCCGGTCGACGTCGCCCCCCTCCACCAAGTCCGCGTCCTGCAGCACGGCGTGCACGGCCCGCCCGATCGCGGTGCCGTACCGACCCCGCTGCCACGGCGGCAGGTCGAGATCGACACCGTCCTTCATCAGCCCGCTGTCCGACGCCGGCGGCTCGATGCCGCGCGGAGGCACGTCGTCGTCCTCGTTGCCGTGGTCGTCGCGCGCCAGCACCATCGCCAGGCGCGTGGCGCTCGTGGCCGAGCGCCGGCTGGCGAGGGCGATGGCGCGGGCCCGTTCTGCCTCGTACGCCCCGGGATCGGACCAGGGGAGCTCCAGCGCCTCGACGAACGGCACGTCCAGGGCGGGGACCGAGCCGATGATCGGTGTTGCCCCGTGCCCGGCCGCGCCCGCCTCGGCCAGCACCGTCGCGCTGGTCGACCTCGCCGTGCCGGCGGCCGTGTTCTCGGGCTTGCGGTGGAGCGACACGACGAGGTGGTCGACGGCGCGCGTGCACGCGACGTAGAGCAGCCGTCGCCGTTCGGCGTCGCCCATCTGCTCGTCGACCGGCTTGAACGCCTCGAAGACCGCGCTGTCCTTCTCGGCCAGCGTCCACGATCCCGGCGGCCACACCACCGACATCGCCTTGACGCCCATCATCTTCGTCGACAACCCACTGACGACGGTGATCGGGAACTCGAGGCCCTTGGCGGCGTGGACGGTCATGATCCGCACGGCGTCGTGGTCGCGCTCGGGCAGGATCGTGTCGCTGGCCCGGCCCTCGGCGGCCTGGAACGCCGTCCAGCGCAGGTACCGCCGCACGCCGCGCCCACCGGCATCGGTCCACGCCCGGGCCTGGTCGACCACGAAACGGATCCGCCGCCAGACGTCGCGTCCGTCCGGGCCGCCGAGCGCGACCTCCAGCAGGCGGCGGTCCTCCACGATGCGGTCGAGCAGCTCGGCCGGCGTGGCCCGGCCGATCAGCGCACCGATGCGGCCGATGTGGGCGATGGCCGCGCCGACCGGGTGGTCGACGAGCTCGTCGGGGACGTCGGCGAAGCGGTTCCACCGCCCGCCGCCCACCTTCCAGTCGAACAGCTCGACGTCGCTGCAGCCGTAGAGCGGACTGCGCAGGGCGGCGACGAGGGCCAGCTCGTCGGTCGGGTCGGCGGCCGCCCGCAGCGCCAGCATCAGGTGGCGGATCTCCGTGGCCGCGTAGACCACCGAGGCGTTCTCGGCCCGGTACGGCACGGCGAGCGTGGCCAGGGCCGGCTCGAGCATCGGCAACGACGTCCGCGCCGGGAGGAGCACGGCGATGTCGCCGGCCCGGCACGGCCGCAGCCCACCGTCGCCGTCACCGACGGGCCAGCCCTCACGCAGCGCGGTCGCCACCGCCGTGGCGACCGATGTGGCCTCGCGCTCGCGCAGCTCCTTGGCCGTGGCGGCGTCTTCGTGCGGATCGACGCCGACGACGTGGACGCGGCCGTGGTCGCGTCGGCCGGGCCGGCAGGCATCGAGCGGGCCGTACGCCGGTTGCACGCCGGGCTCGGGCCGGATGACCTCGGAGAACACGCCGTTGACCCATTCGATGACAGCGTCCGTCGAGCGGAAGTTGGCCGACAGCACGGCCGGTTCGGCGCCGATCTGCTCACCGGCCGCGAGGTACACGGCGATGTCGGCTCGGCGGAACCGGTAGATCGACTGCTTCGGATCGCCGACGACGAACAAGCGCCCGGGGACGGGGCGCAGCGACGCCGGATCGGCCGGCTGACCCTGCGGTGGCGCGGTCAGGCGGACGGCGATCTCCAGCTGGATGGGGTCGGTGTCCTGGAACTCGTCGAGGAGGACACGTGTGTACCGGTCGTGCAGGCGGCGTCGGGCGTCGTCGGACGTGGTCAGCAGGCGACGGGCCAGCACCAGGAGGTCGTGGAACTCGAGCGTGCCGGCGGCGGCGCGGTCGCGGGCGCCGGCGAGGACGAACCGGGCAGCGATCGCCCCCACCACGAGGCGGCGGTACTCGCGCCACGGCTCGAGGTGAGCGGCGGCCATGGACGCCAGGTCGGCCTCGCGTCGGCGGAGGTCGCCGAGCGCCTCCTTGCCGCCGTGCACGCGCCAGTTCCCCTGGTTGCCGATGCGACCCGCCTTCGATGCGCGGTCTCGGATCGAGGCGAGTCCGTGGAGCATCGTGGCCAGGTCGTCGGTGGCCCTCATGCGGGACGCCAGCGTGCGCAACCCGGTGAGCAGATCGTCCTGCCCGTCGCCCTCGGGCACGCTGCTGGCCACGACCTCGTCGACGCATCGCAGCACGTCGTCGCAGCCGCCCGGCGACACGGGCGCGTCGAGCGCGACGCGGGCGTCGACGAGGTCCCAGTTCGCCTGGAAGTCCTCGACGATCTGGCGCAGCCCCTTGATGTGGCCGAACGTGCCCCACGAGATGAGCTGGACGAACGTCGACGCCGGCAGGCCGGCCACGACCTCGCGGTCGGCGTCGTCGAGCAGCTCCTCGAGCAGGTCCTCCCAGCGCTCGTCGAGGGCCAGCTGGCTCTCGAGCTCGTCGAGGACGCCGAACCCCGGTGGCAGCCCGGCCTCGACGGGGAACTCGAACAGGATGCGCCGGGCGAACGCGTGCAGCGTGCCGATCGGCGCATGGTCGAGCGCGTCGACCGCCGTGCGACGTCGCGCCGCGGCGACGTCGTCGGCGATGTCGACGGTCAGCTGCTCGCGCAGACGGTGGCGCAGCTCGGCGGCGGCCTTCTCGGTGAACGTGATGGCGGCGATCTCGTCGATCGGGACGCCCTCGTCGACCAACGTGAGGATGCGACCGACGAGGGCGGTCGTCTTCCCCGCCCCGGCGCCGGCTTCGACGAACAGCGTCGACGACGTGTCCGTGCGGATGCGCTGCCGCGCCGCGTGGTCGGGCGGCGGCGGGTCGGCCTGGGCGGGTGGC
>JBEVOM010000109.1:0-27929 GCA_040507575.1 Ilumatobacteraceae bacterium | reverse complement strand
CGCGGGGACCGCTCCCGAGTAGCCTCACCGATGTGTCCGACGGCCCGGGGCGGTCCCCGTTGTTCTCGCTGGCGTCGCTCGACGCCGACCGCCGTCGCATCGAGGACGCGATCCATGAAGCCGTCCGCAGCACGGACCCGTACCTGACCGAGATCGCCTCGCACCTCGTCGTCGCCGGTGGCAAGCGGCTGTGGCCGATCGTCGCGATCACCGCCGGCCAGGTCGGCGGCGCGGCGGCCTCGTACGACGTCGTGCGCGGCGGGGTGGCGTGCGAGCTCGTGCACCTCGGGTCGCTCTACCACGACGACGTCATCGACGAGGCCGACACCCGACGCGGCGTCGAGACCGTCAACGCCAAGTGGGGCAACCTGCAGGCGATCCTCGCCGGTGACTTCCTGCTCTCCCGGTCGTCGGAGATCGCCGCCTCGCTCGGCACCGAGATCGCCGGGCTGCTCGCCCGCACGATCGGGTGGCTGTGCGAGGGTGAGATCGAGCAGCTGCGGCACACCTACGACACGGGCCGCACCGTGGACAGCTACCTCGTGTCGATCCAGGGCAAGACGGCGTCGCTGTTCGGCACGGCCGCCCGCATCGGCGGGATCGTCGCCGGTCTCGACCGCCCGACGATCGAGACGCTGACCGCATGGGGCAACGCGTTCGGGATGGTGTTCCAGATCGTCGACGACATCCTCGACATCACCGACACCACCGAGCAGCTCGGCAAGCCGGCCGGTCACGACCTCGTCGAAGGCGTCTACACGCTGCCGGTGCTGCGCACGCTGGCGATGGAGACCGGCGCCGGCGCCGAGCTCTCGTCGCTGCTCGGTCGGCCGCTCGACGCCGCCGAGCGGGACAAGGCGCTGGCGATCGTGCGTGCCAACGAGGGGGTCGAGCGGGCCGCGGTGACCGCCCGCCAGTACGTCGCCGCCGCCGAGGAGCTGTGCGACGACCTCCCGGTCGGCGTCGCCACCGATGCGCTGCGCACCGCCCCGTCGGCGCTCCTGGGGTCGGCCGTCATCCCTGCTTAGTGGCGGCTGCGCCGCGTGCTCGCTGGCGCTCGCCTGCGCTGGCGGTCGAGCTGCGGTCGGGGGCCGAAGTGGTCGGGAGCGGCGCCTGCGCGCCGCCGCTGTGCCGCGTGCTCGCTGGCGCTCGCCTGCGCTGGCGGTCGCGCTGCGGTCGGGGGCCGAAGTGGTCGGGAGCGGCGCCTACGCGCGGCGGCTCCGCGTCAGCGGCGGAGGGCGTTGTAGCGGGCGAGGGCCTCGTCTCGCTCGACGGCATGGTCGACGATCGGCACCGGGTACCCGTGCGGAGGGCCCTCCGGGGCGGTCCACGGCTCATGGACGTAGCGGTCGTCGACATCGGCCAGCTCGGCCACCCATCGACGGATGTAGACGCCGCCGGCGTCGAACTTCTCGGCCTGTCGCGACGGGTTGAAGATCCGGTGGTACGGCGAGGCATCGGTCCCGGTGCCGGCGACCCACTGCCAGCCGTGGTTGTTGGACGGCACGTCGCCGTCGACGAGGTGCTCCATGAAGAACCGTGCGCCCCACGTCCAGTCGACGTGGAGGTCCTTGACCAGGAAGCTGGCCGTGATCATCCGCACGCGGTTGTGCATCCAGCCCTCGGCGACGAGCTGGCGCATCCCGGCGTCGACGATCGGGTAGCCGGTCCGACCGTCACACCACGCAGTGAAGCGGGTCTCGGCCCGCTCGCCGCCGTCCACCTCGATCCCGGCCATCCGCTGGTTCCACGGGCGCCACGCTGATCCCGGCCACGCGTCGAGGACGTCGGCGTAGAAGTCGCGCCACGCCAACTCCTTGGCGAACGTGTCGTGCGAGGGCCGGCGACCGTCCAGGCGCCGCAGCAGCTGGCGCGGGTGGACGCTGCCGAAGCGCAGGTAGGCCGACAGCCGGCTGGTGGCGTCGGCGCCGGGGTCGTCGCGGGTCGACGCGTAGTCGTCGAGCCGTGAGGCGACGAACCGGTCGAGGGCGCGATGACCAGCCGCCTCGCCGGGCTCGGGCAGGTCGGCGGACGGCCGCGGGACGGCCGGGACGCCGTCGGAGCGCACGCGCTCGACGGTCGGCACGTCGCTCGGTCGTGCGACTTGGGCGGCGAGGCGTTGCTGGCGCCAGGCACGCAGGTAGGCGCTGTACACCTTGAACGTCCCGCCGTCGGCCGTGTGCACCGTGCCCGGCGGCACCGCCCACGGGCTGTCGGCCTCGACGAGCTCGCGCCCGGTGGCGCCGAGCGCCTCGGCGACGGCGTCGTCCCGGCGACGGCCGTACACGCCGACGTCCTGAGCCCGGAACACGCGTCGGACGTCGTGGCGCTCCACGAGCTCGGTGATCACGTCGACCGGCTCGCCGTGGCGCACGACGAGCTGGCCGTCGAGCGCGGTGTCGAGCTCGCGCAAGCAGCCGCTCAGGAACCAGCGGCGGTTCGCGCCCGAGCTCTCCCACAGCGCGTCGTCGACGACGAACAGCGCGATCACGGCACCGCCGCTGCGACGCGCATCGGCGATGGCGTCGGTGAGCGCGTGGTTGTCGGCGAGGCGCAAGTCGCGCCGGAACCACATGATCGAGTTCGTCATGTGAGGATCCTTCCCGGCGAGTGCCCGTGGGCAACGTCCGTCGGCGCCGACCGCAATGGCTCCGCGGGCAGCTCACCGCTCGGCCGGCCGGCGACTCAGGTGTCCGGCGGCTCAGGTGCTCGGCGGCTCAGCTGTTCGGCGCCAGGCGCACCAGGACGGCGGCAGCCTTGTACGCCGCCTCGGCGGGGCCGATCTCGTCGGGCCGCAGGAGGTTGGCCATGATCCGCAGCACCCACTCCATCAGGCTGCGGTTGTGCATGCCGGCCCGCGTCAGCTCTCGCATGAGCGCCGGGCGCCCGATGACCCGGGCGAACAGCCGGGCGACCTTGAAGTACTGGCCGTACTCGTCCTCGAGCAGCTTCGGGTACCGCTGCAGGGCGGTCACATCGGACTCCGACAGCGCTTCGTGGATGACGTCGGCGGCCATCCTCGCCGTCTCGTAGGCGTAGTCGATGCCCTCGCCGTTGAACGGGTTGACGCTCCCGGCGGCATCGCCGATGACGAGGTGGGTCGGACCGGCCTTCGGTCCGACCGAGCCGCCCATCGGGATGCGGCCGCTGACCGGGCGGGCCTGTGGGTGGTCGGCGTCGATCTCCCAGCGGTCGGCGATCTGGTGGGCGTACGCGTCGAGGAGGTGGGTCGTGTTGACGCTCTTGAAGTCGCGGAACGTCGACAGGAGCCCGACGCCGATGTTCACGGTGCCGTCGCCGACCGGGAAGATCCAGCCGTAGCCCGGCATCGGACGGCCGTTGCGGTCCTTGACGTCGAGAGCGGACTCGATCCACGGGTCGGCGTGCCGCGGGGACTCCCAGTACGTCCGGATCGCCGTGCCGTACGGCCAGTTGCGGGTCCGGTACGTGCCGAGCGCCCGCCCGAACCGGCTGTTGGCCCCATCGGCGACGATCGTGTACTCGGCGCGCACGTCGACGGCGCGCCGGGCGTTTGCGCCGTCGGTGCCGGCGACCGACGACTCGACCGTGGCGCCCCGCACGAAGCCCCGCTCGACGAGCGGTCGCACCGCCTCGTGCCCTTCCAGCAGTCGGGCCCCGGCGCGCTCGGCGTTGCGGGCCACGAGGGTGTCGAGCTCGCGGCGGCGCACCACGTACCCGTAGTCGGGGTACACCGGGTGGGTCGGCCACTGCAGCTCGAGCTGGCGGCCCATGCCGGTCGCCCGCAACCCCGAGTACCGGTGGAACCGGGTCAGGTCGTCGGCCAGCCCCATGTCGTTGAGCTGCTTGACGGCGCGCGGCGTGAGCCCGTCCCCGCAGGTCTTCTCGCGCGGGAAGTGCTTCTTCTCGACGATCGTGACGTTGTGACCGGCGGTGGCCAACCAGAACGCTGCCGCAGCCCCGGCCGGTCCGCCGCCGATGACCAGCACGTCGGTCGTGATGACGGGCGCGACCTCCCCGTCGGCGGTCGATCCGAGGGTGGCGGTCACCCGGGGGGCGAGCCGGGCGCCGGGGCGTCGCCGATCGGGATGATGTCGATCGGGTCGCCGTCGGCGTTCGTCAGGCCCTGGTCGGCGAGCTCGGCGAGCGTCACGCCGGACTCCAAGGCGGCGTACGTCGGGGCTTCGTCCGAGCACCAGTTCTCGAACTCCTCGGCGTACTCGTCGCTCTCGGGGTCGGCCCCGCCCAGGTCGTAGCGCTCGTGGCAGACCACGGCGAGGATCTCGTCGTCGGTCAGGCTGCCCCCGACGCTCGAACCCTGCTGCGGCATGATGCCGAACGAGCCGGCCTCGTGCGGTCCGCCCTCACGGTCGGGGTTGCCGTAGACCGTGACGCCGGCGATGTTGTACTCACCGGTGCCGAAGTAGACGAACCGGAGCTGGTCCTCGATGTGCGGGAACGTCATCAGGACCTGACCGTCGACGAACGGCCGGCCCACACCGCCCTCGCCCCCGGCCCCGTGGCACGACTGACACGTCGTGTAGATCTCGGTGCCGACGCCGAGCGGGCCGGTGGCGACGGCCGGCGGTTCGGTGACCGAGCGGACGTACATGAAGATCCAGATCGGCATCAGGCTCAGCGCGGCCATCGCCCAGAACGGGATCTTGGCCCGGGACTTGGCGGCGGCGACGTACGGCGGGTCGGGCTTCGGCGGTGGTGGGGGAGCCGAGGCTGCGGCCGCTTTGCGCCCGGCTGGACCGGTGGGGCCGGCCGGCGAGGCGGCGGGAGCCGATGTCGGGGCCGTCGCGGGGGTCGCGGCCGCCGGCGCGTCCCCGGCACCGGCATCGCCGGCGTCGCCTCCCAGGCCGAGCGCGGCGCGGCGGTCCCGCGAGCGCTTCAGCAGGTGTTCGGGGATCTCGGTCACGCGCCGACACGATACGCGCCGCGAGCGGCGCGTCGACAAACAAGCGACGGGGTGGGACGGGACGAAGCGGGAACCCCCCGCTCACTTGTGCACAACCATCGGGAACCGGGACACTGTCGTGCCAGACTGCACGTCGAGCCCGACATTTCGAGCCGAGCGAAGAGGTGCGACTACCGTTCGTGCCGGCGTTCCGGAGCGGCCGGTCGGCGTCGGTCCATCCACCGGCGGTCGGCCACCGAACACCGAACAGCACGATCGACACGAGGAAGGAAGGAGCACGAGCCCGATGATCGCCATCGACATCTGGAAGTGGCCCGGCGTGAACGTCGCGTTCCTGACGTCCTTCTTCGCCGCCATCGCATTGACGCTGGTCGTCATCCCGTTCGGCAACCGCCGGCCGGTGGGCAAGCCGCTGACGTGGGGTGAGGCGATGATCGCCGCCGTCTACACGTTCGGCGTCATGTTCCTCGCCTTCGGCGTCGTGCCCCACCAGTGGATCGACCACGCGGACAAGAACCTCGGCTGGCACAAGGACAAGTTGCTGTTCGGGCCCGGTGGCATCCTCAAGCCGCAGTCGTTCGGCGGCTGGAACCCGATCACGCTGCAGTACGAGGCGCTGCGCGACATCGTCGTGGTCCTCATCCACGTCGTGTTCTTCGGGCTCATCATCTTCATGTGGGGCTGGTGGCAGAAGCGGGGCAAGACGGCTCCGGCGGCCGAGATCGAGACGAGCTCCTACGGTCGTCCGCTGGTGAAGAAGGCGTGATGCTGACGAACGCGCGGTCGGGGGACGCCGGCTGATGACCCGCACCGACGCCAACCCCCCGATGATGCCGTACACCGACGAGTACTCGCTCGTCGAGGTGGACGCCGAGTACCTCACGAAGGCTGTCAAGCCGAAGCAGTTCATCCACATCGACCAGACCGAGTGCATCATGTGCGAGGGCTGCGTGGACATCTGCCCGTGGAAGTGCATCCACATGGTGCAACCGAGCGCGATCGTCGAAGCGACCGGGACCGAGCGCCCCGGGGAGGACCCGTCCGACAAGGTGGTCTTCATCATCGACGACGACATCTGCACGCGCTGTGCCCTGTGCGTCGACCGTTGCCCGACCGGGGTCATCATCCTCGGCAGGGCCGGCGTGCCCGGCGTGACGGGCGACTCGCACGTCCGGACGAACAGCCACGGCTACGCCTACGGGATGAGGTTCTGACCGACCATGGCCAAGACCATCGACGAACAACCTCGCCCGACGATCAAGGATCGTCTCAACAAGACGCTCGACGGCGTCCAGGGCAGCCAGGCGTGGAGCAGCATCTTCCGACCCGGCTCGATCTTCCGCAAGGGCTATACGGACAGTCCTCGTAACCGCAGCTACGTGATCATGAACTCGGTGCTGTACCACCTGCACCCGGTCAAGGTGAAGCGCCACGCCGTCAAGGTGAGCTACACGCTGTGCCTGGGCGGCCTCAGCTTCTTCCTGTTCATCCTCCTGACCGTCACGGGCATCTTCCTGATGTTCTTCTACCGGCCCGAGGCGACAGCGGCCTGGAACGACATCTCCAACCTCCAGACGTCCGTCACGTTCGGGTTGCTCGTGCGCAACATGCACCGATGGGGGGCTCACCTCATGGTGCTGTCGGTGTTCCTCCACATGGCGCGCGTCTTCTACCACGGCGCGTACAAGGCACCCCGGGAGTTCAACTGGGTGATCGGGGTCATCCTGCTCACCCTCACGCTGCTGCTGTCCTTCACCGGCTACCTGTTGCCGTGGGACCAGTTGGCGCTCTGGGCCGTCACCGTGGGCACGAACATGATGGGGTACACGCCGGTTTTCGGCTCGGACGTGCGCTTCGTCCTGCTGGGCGGCGCCGAGATCGGGCCCGAGACGTTGCTGCGCTGGTACGTGCTGCACGTGCTCATGTTCCCGTTCATCATCGTCATCTTCATGGCCATCCACTTCTGGCGGGTCCGCAAGGACGGAGGCATCTCCGGTCCGCTGTGATCAGGAGGACGCACCGATGACCGAGATCCCAGAGCACCTGCTGAAGCGGGCCCAGGCGGCCCGCGACAAGGCCGCCGCCGACGAGGCCAGCGCGGCCCCCGCGGCCGCCGAACCCCCGCCCGCGGCATCTGAGGCCGCGCCCTCCGCCGAGGAGTCGCGCATCCCGGCCCACCTGCTCGAGCGCAGCCGGGCGGCCAAGGCGAACGCCGGCGGCGCACCCGCCGACGCCCCGTCTGCCGCCGGCGGTGGAGCAGTCGCCGTCCAAGATCGCATCGCGTCGGTCGTGCAGGCCGTGCCGGGCGGCGGCGGCGTGCCTGTCGGCGCCGGACCCGGGGGTCACACCCAGCGGCTGCTGACCGTCGTCAAGAGCGGCTCGATCCAAGAGGTCAAGGCGTCGCCCGTGGACAAGGTCCACACGTGGCCCCACCTGCTCGCCGCCGAGTTCGTCGCGTCGCTGCTGTGCCTGGCGTTCGTGTTCGTCTTCTCGATCTTCGTCAATGCGCCGCTCCTCCAGCTGGCCAACGTCAACCAGACGCCGAACCCGTCGAAGGCGCCGTGGTACTTCCTCGGCCTCCAGGAGCTGCTGACGATGTTCCACCCGATGATCGCCGGGGTCACCATCCCGGGCGTCGGGCTGATCGTCCTGATCTTCGCTCCCTACATCGACAAGAACCCGTCCAACAAGCCCGAGGATCGCAAGTTCGCGACGTCGCTGATGACCGTGCACATCATGTTCTGGGCCGTGCTCGTCATCATCGGTTCGTTCTTCCGCGGCCCCGGCTTCAACTTCACGCTGCCCTGGAAGGACGGTTTGTTCTTCGAGCTGTGAGCGTCACGAGGAACGACTGACATGTCTGCTGCCGCAATCATCGCCATCGCCATCGGGGTCGTCGTCGTCCTCGCCGCGCTCACGTTCGTCACCCTCGCCCGCCGGTCCGACGTGCGCGGCGCCGGCGCGTTGTCGGGCGAGACCCGCCGGCGCGACCGCGACGCCCGCGAGGCCCGCCCGGTCGACGACGTCGTGGACCCGCTGCCGACGCGTCGTGACGCCGAAGCCGCCGGCGAGGTCGCTCGCTACGGCACCGACATCGAGCCCGCGGCGGAGGTCGCGCCGATGCCGTGGGTCCCGCCCGACCCCGAAGCCATCGGGGTGTCGCGGCGCCAGTTCCTGAACCGGGCCACCGTCACGCTCACCAGCGCCGGTCTCGGTGCGTTCGCCGCGGCCGGGTTCGTGGCGTTCCTCTGGCCGACGGCGAAGGGTGGCTTCGGCCAGCCGGTCGTCATCGGGAAGCTCGACGAGATCCTGGAGTCGATCCGGACCGGCGATGGCTTCTACTACGCGCCCTCCGCGCGCACCTGGGTCACCGAGTACCCGGCCGACGCGCTGCCGAAGGCGCAGACGGTCTACGCCGACAACATCCTGGCGGGCATGGAGCAGGGCATCGTCGCGCTCTACCAGAAGTGCCCCCACCTCGGCTGTCGTGTGCCGTCGTGCGCCACCAGCCAGTGGTTCGAGTGCCCGTGCCACGGCTCGCAGTACAACCAGGTCGGCGAGAAGAAGGCCGGCCCGGCCCCCCGCGGCATGGACCGCTTCCCGGTGACGGTCGGCGGCAACGGCGACGTCACGGTCAACACCGGCACCATCGTCCCCGGCCCGGCCATCGGCACCAACACCACCGGGCAGGAAGCCGAGGGGCCGCACTGCATCACCGGCGGCGGGGAGCACCACTGATGTCGACTGCGCCCTCCGCCCGGGCACGCCGCATCCCCGATCTCGACGCGCAGGTCGGTCCGTGATCGCGCTCGCCACCACGTCGATCGCGTGGATCCTGATGGGTGTCGTCGTCGTCGGGTGGATCCTCTACGCCGCGCTCAACGCCGGTTCGGCCCGCAAGGAGGTCGGCTCGGAGATCGAGCTGGCCGCCAACCGCAAGCCGTACTACGACGACGAGGTCCTTGAGGGACGCCGGCTGGAGCGGGTCCAGCTGCTCGGCGTGCTGCTGCTGGTCGTGCTCGTGATCGGCCTGCCGCTGTACTGGATCTTCGAACCCGACCGTCAGGCCGGCGCCCAGGAGGGGCTCGAGAAGCGCCTGGCCGGGTGGGGCGCGCTGATCTTCGCACCGACGGGCTCCAACGCCTCGGCCTTCAACTGCTCGGGCTGCCACGGCGGGATGAACGCCACGGGTGGTGTCGCTCCGTACACGGTGACCGATCCGGTGACCGGCGAGGTCCGCTCCGTCGAGTGGCTGGCTCCGGCGTTGAACACCGTGCTCTACCGCTTCGACGAGTCCGAGGTCCGCTACATCCTCACGTACGGCCGGCCCGGTTCGCCGATGTCGGCCTGGGGCCTCGACGGCGGCGGCCCGATGAACGCGCAGCAGATCCAAACCGTCATCGAGTACCTCAAGTCGATCCAGATCCCGAAGGAGGACTGCGCACCCGAAGAGGAGGGCGAGCCTCTCTGCGAGAGCGGCCACCTCCCGTCGGACATCCAGGCCGACATCGAGACGCTGGCCCGGCAGGGGGTCGAGGACGGCACCTATGCCAGCTACGGCGAGGCGCTGTTCAACCTGGAGCTGAGCAGCGGCGCGTACAGCTGTGCGCGCTGCCACACCAAGGGTTGGAGCTACGGCGACCCGGGTGTGCCCGGCCAGGGCGCGTTCGGATGGAACCTCACCGGCGGCGACACGGCAGCCAAGTTCCCAGATGACCAGGACATGTTCGACTTCGTCGCGTCCGGCTCGGTCAACGGTGCCGGGTACGCACCACAGTCCCAGGGCAGCGGGCGCATGCCCGGCTTCGGAGCGATGCTCACCGACGAGCAACTGTCCGCGATCATCGACTACGTGCGGAGCTTGTGATGACGTTCCATCGCGTTCCGTGGAGGTCCTCGACGTGAGCCTCCTCGCCATCGGGTGGTCGCCCGAGCTGCGCGGCATCCTGATCGTGATCATCGCGGTCGTGACGCTGATGGGAAGCGTGTACCTCATCCTCGGCACCAACCTGGGCGCCCGGCTGGGCTTCTTGGTCACGCTCACCGGTCTGGCCGGCTGGATGTTCCTGATGGGCGGGATCTGGATGATCTACGGCATCGGGCTCAAGGGGCCCGAGCCGTCGTGGGCAGCGATCCCCGGTCGCACCGTGCTCCAGGACACCGCTGCGCTCTACCAGGCCGGGGTGTTCGACGCGCCGGTCGACGTGCCCGAGGGCACTCCATACCCCGAGCAGGCCCAGTTGGCCGCCGCGCACTTCGAGGAGCAGGGCTGGGTGCCGCTCGGTGAGGAGGAGCCCGGCTTCGGTCAGGCCTCGGCGGCGGCCGCCACCTACCTCGAGGAGACCGGTGCGTTCGCGGCGGGGGAGTTCAAGGCCGTCAACGTGTTCGACACGGGCGGCGAGCGGTACCCGATGATCGGCGACTTCGATCTCCTGGCGTTCTTCCACCAGCCGCACTACGCGGTGGTCGAGGTGGCTGCGCTCGTGCCGACGCGCGCCGAGCCCGGGCGGGCGCCGGCGGCCGCCGAGATCGATACCACCCGCCAGCACCAGTACGTCTACATGGTGCGCGACCTCGGAGCTCGCCGCCAGCCGGCGTTCGTGCTGACCGCCGGCGCCGGGCTGATCTTCTTCTCCCTGTGCTGGCTGCTGCATCGCCGCGAGCGCGTGCTGAATACGAACCGCAGTGCGACCCCTGTCCCAGCAGGATGACCCGATGTGCCAGCCCGACGCGATGAAGCCTGATGACGCGATGAGGGTCCCCCGATGAGCCAGTACCTCCCGATCGTCGTGCTGCTGCTCCTTGCCGTCGTGTTCGGCGGGATCAGCCTGGTCATGTCGCACCTGTTGGCGCCGAAGCGCCCGTCGGCGGCCAAGGACGCTCCCTACGAGTGCGGCATCGTGCCCAGCCGGGAGCCGCCCGAGCGCTTCCCGGTCAGCTTCTACGTCGTTGCGATGCTGTTCGTCATGTTCGACATCGAGATCATCTTCGTGTACCCCTATGCGATCGCCCACGCGCAGCTGGGGATGTACGGGTTCGTCGCCATCGTGATCTTCTCGGCGCTCTTCTTCTTGACGTTCGTCTACGAGGTCGCGCGCGGTGGTCTCGATTGGGGCCCGCTGCAGCGCTCGCGGGACATGACCGACGACGCCGCGCTCGTCAGCCCGCAGCGGACGCTCACGACGACGATCAGGCGCGTCGGTACGGACGGACGCGAGCCGGTGCAGGCGCCCGACGAAGCGGCATAGGGTCGACGCCGTGGGTCTGGTCTCCGACATCCGGGACGACGGTCTGGCCGGGATGACGCACAACGTCATCACCGGGCGGATCGAGGAGCTCGTCATGTGGGCGCGGTCGCGCAGCTCGTGGCCGGCCAACTTCGGACTGGCGTGCTGCGCCATCGAGATGATGGCCACCGGCGGCGCCCACTACGACCTCTCGCGCTTCGGCATGGAGGTCTTCCGGGCCTCGCCGCGCCAGGCCGACATCATGATCGTGGCCGGTCGGGTCAGTCAGAAGATGGCCCCGGTGCTGCGCCAGGTCTACGACCAGATGATGGAGCCCAAGTGGGTCATCTCGATGGGCGTCTGCGCATCGACCGGCGGGATGTTCAACAACTACGCCATCGTGCAGG
Source organism: Ilumatobacteraceae bacterium (assembly GCA_040507575.1). Taxonomy (GTDB): domain Bacteria; phylum Actinomycetota; class Acidimicrobiia; order Acidimicrobiales; family Ilumatobacteraceae; genus JALZMG01. The sequence goes on along the minus strand of JBEVOM010000109.1, from coordinate 16,392 downwards.
GCGTCGACCAGGTCGTGCCGGTCGACGTGTACGCGCCCGGTTGCCCGCCGACCCCGGAGACGCTGCTCCACGCCATCGAGCACCTGCACCAGCTCATCGAGGAGGGCGAGCTGATGCGTCGGCGCACGGACGGGCAGGGCGCCAACATCCACGTGAACGAGATCCCGTCGTCGGGTCGTCCGGTCCCCGTGCTCCTGGGGGGCAAGTGACCCATGTCCGACGCCGAGGCCATCGAGCACACCGACGCGGCACCTGAGCCGGCCGAGCTGTTCGGCAGTCCGCACACGGAGAGCCGCGGTCAAGTCGTCATCCACCCGTCCCCCGCGACGTACCTCGACACCGTCAAGGCGTTGACCGACGACGGGTACACGATGTGCGTGGACCTCACCGTCGTCGACTACCTCGCGTTCGACGGGCGGTCGCTGCCCGACGGCGTGGCGCCCGAGCGCTTCGAGGTCGTCGTCAACTTCCTGGACATCGCGGCGGGGCGTCGCATCCGGGTCCGGGTGCAGGTGCCCGACGGCAATCCGACGATGCCGACCCTGTTCGACGTCCACCCGGGCACCGAGGCGATGGAGCGCGAGGCCTACGACATGTTCGGCATCGTGTTCAGCGATCACCCCGACCTGTCGCGCATCCTCATGCCCGAGGACTGGGAGGGCCACCCCCTGCGCAAGGACTACGAGGTCGGCCAGATCCCGGTGCAGTTCAAAGAAGCGCACTCGTGACCGACATCGCGGCCCGGAACGCGGCACTCGTCGCCCAGACGTCGGAGGCGTCGCAGGAGCTCAAGCCACGCTCGGAGAGCACGGCCCAGGAGCTGCTGCGCGAGGTCGGCGCCGTGCTGCGGATGAGCGAGGCCGAGGCGGCGAAGCTCGGGGACCTGCCCGAGGACCCCGACGAGGACCAGACGATGATCCTCAACATGGGGCCGGCCCACCCCAGCACCCACGGCGTGCTGCGCCTGATGCTGGAGATGCAGGGCGAGACCGTGCTGCGCTGCAAGCCGATCATCGGCTACCTGCACACGGGAATGGAGAAGACGGGCGAGAACCTGACCTACCTGCAGGGCGGCACCAACGTCACGCGGATGGACTACCTCAGCCCGTTCTTCAACGAGCTGGCCTTCTCCATGGCCACCGAGAAGCTCCTCGGGATCGACGAGGACATCCCGGAGCGGGCGGTGTGGATCCGGATGCTGCTCTCCGAGCTCAACCGGATGGCGAGCCACCTGTTGTTCCTCGCCACCAACGGCATGGACCTCGGCGCGGTGTCGATGATGATCTATGGCTGGCGCGAGCGCGAGGAGGTGCTGCGCTTCTTCCAGAAGGTCACCGGCCTGCGCATGAACCACAACTTCGTTCGCCCCGGCGGCGTTGCCGCCGACCTCCCGCCGGGGTGGCGCGACGACGTCCTCCGGCTGCTCGACATGATCCCTCCTCGTCTCGACGAGTACGACGTGTTGATGACCGGCCAGCCGATCTGGCGGGAGCGGCTGCAGGGCGTGGGTGTGATCACGCCGACCGAGGCCATCGCCCTCGCCGCCACCGGGCCGGTGTTGCGCTCGACGGGCGTCGATTGGGACATCCGGCGGGGCCTGCCGTACCTGAGGTACCCGGAGGTCGAGTTCGACGTGATCGTCGGCAGCTACGGCGACGCCTTCGACCGGTACGCGATCCGGCTCAACGAGGTGCGCGAGTCGATGCGCATCGTGCGTCAGGTGCTCGAGCGCATGCCCACGGGGGACTATCGCATCCAGGACAAGAAGGTGACGCCGCCGCCGCGGGCCCGGATCGACGAGTCGATGGAGGCCCTGATCCATCACTTCAAGATCTTCACCGAGGGCTTCAAGGTGCCCGAGGGCGAGGTCTACGTGGCCATCGAGAGCCCCCGTGGCGAGCTCGGTTGCTACATCGCCTCCGATGGGTCGGCCAAGCCGTACCGCCTGCACATGCGGGCACCGTCGTTCGTCAACATCCAGTGTCTCCCGCACATGATGCGGGGGCGCCTCGTCGCCGACGCGGTGGCGATCATCTCCTCCGTGGACCCCGTGCTCGGGGACGTCGACCGATGACGCCGGCGGTCGGGTCCCGCACGGTCGCCTTGCGGGCGATGCTCGGGGTGGCGGTGGCGGTGGTGCTGGCGCTCGTGGCGTGCGGGGGCGACGACGACGCTGCACCGCCGACGACGGACGGGACGGCGAGCACGCGCTCGACGGACGCGCCGTCGTCGACCGACGAGAGCTCGTCGACGGTCGAGACGTCGTCGACGGGCGAGACGTCGTCGACGGGCGAGACGTCGTCGACGGGCGAGACGTCGTCGACTGACGAGCCGTCGACGACCGACGCCTCGGGCTACGAGTTCACGTCGCCGGAGGGCGACTACTCGGTCGTCTTCCCCGAGGAGCCGACCCCGGTCGATCAGGACGTCGCCCTGCCGGACGGCACCACGATCCCGGTCACGTTCTACTTCTACGAGACGCCGGAGGCCGCGGCCGGGGTCGCCCACGTGGCGTACGCCGACGGCTCGGCGGTGTCGCTCGAGGGGGCACGTGACGGCTCCCTGCAGAACCTGCCCGCCGGCGCCGAGCTCGTCGCCAGTGATCCCATCTCGCTGCAGGGTCGCGACGGCATCCAGTTCGCCGTGACGTTCACCCAGGGCACGACGCCGGGCGTCTACATCGCCCGCTACTACGTCGACGGCCCGAACCTCTACGAGACGATCCTCGTCGGTACCGAACTCGACCCGCGCGACCCCGAGGTCATCGCCTTCTTCGACTCGTTCCGGTTCACGGAGGATTGATGGCACCCGCATGCGCTTCGCGCCCCGACCGCCGTGAGGCTTCGACGTGAGCAGGTTGTCGGACGCGAACGTCTCGCTGGCCAAGGAGATCATCGGGCGCTACCCGCGTCCGAAGTCGGCCCTCATCCCGCTGCTCCACCTCGCCCAGGAGCAGGACGGCTACGTGGCCAACGACGCGATGGCCCACATCGCCGACCTGATCGGGCACACGTCGGCCGAGGTGTACGGCACGGCGACGTTCTACGAGATGTTCAAGTTCGAACCCGTCGGCAGGTACGTGGTCAACATCTGCGGAACGATGTCGTGCGCGCTGATGGGTGCAGATGCATTGATCCACCACGCTGAGGAGCGGCTCGGCATCAAGGCCGGCAGCACGACGCCGGACGGCTTGATCACGCTCGAGCACGCGGAGTGCCAGGCCGCGTGCACCGAGGCACCGTGCCTGCAGGTCAACTACCGCTACCGATACCGGGTGACGACCGGGCAGCTCGACGCGCTCCTCGACGACCTGACGAGTGGCGCGCTGGAGTCCGAGATCCCACCGCACGGGACGCTGGCCCGTGTCCGTCAGCACATCCCGTCGGACCGCGGCGTCGGCCCACGTCAGCCCGAGGACGTCACGACGCCGCCGCCGTGGATCCCCGAGCAGTCAGGGGCGCCAGCGTGAGCGAGCGTGTCGGCCGGATGGTGTCGTCCACGGTGGACCGTGCGAGCGAACGGGGAGCAGCGTGAGCGCAGCGGGACCGACGAGCGGGGGCGTCACCTATCCCTGGACCCCGGGGTTCATCGCCGGCGATCGGCCGCAGATCGTCACGTCGCGCTTCGAGCACGAGGACTCCTACACGCTCGACCGGTTCCTGGCGACCGGCGGTTACGACGGGTTGAAGGCGGCACTCGCCCGCACGCCGACGTCGGTCCACGAGGAGGTGCGCTCGGCGACCGTGCTGGGCCGTGGCGGTGCCGGGTTCCCGGCCGGCGTCAAGTGGGGTCTCACCCCGCAGGGCGTGTGGCCCCGGTACCTCGTCGTCAACGGCGACGAGAGCGAGCCCGGCACCTACAAGGACCGCCTCCTCATGGAGCGCGACCCGCACCAGCTCATCGAGGGCTGCCTCATCGCCTGTTACGCCGCCGGGTTGTCGCAGTGCTTCTTGTACATCCGCGGCGAGATGGCACTCGCTCAGGAACGGGTCGCCGCAGCGCTGAACGAGGCGTACGCCGCCGGGTACGTCGGCCGGAACATCTTGGGCAGCGAGCTCTCCGTCGACATCGTCATGCAGTGGGGCGCCGGCGCCTACGTGGTCGGCGAGGAGACGGCGCTCATCGAGAGCCTCGAGGGCAACCGTGGGATGCCTCGCCTGAAGCCGCCGTTCTTCCCGGCGGCCATCGGCCTGTACGGCCAGCCGACGATCGTCAACAACGTCGAGACGCTCGCCAACCTGCCGTGGCTGCTGCGCAACGGCGCCGCCGCGTACACGACGATCGGCACCGAGACCTCACCGGGCACCCGCATGGTGGCGGTGTCCGGTCACGTCAAGCGACCGGGCGTGTTCGAGATCGTCAACGGCACGACGACGTTCCGCGATCTGATCTACGGCGACGAGTTCTGCCAGGGGATCCGCGACGACAACGAGCTGAAGGCGTTCGTGCCGGGCGGCGGGTCGGCGCCGTGGTTCGTCCCCGACCAGCTCGACCTCCCGTTCGAGAACAAGTTGGTCAGCGCCGCCGGGTCGATGCTCGGTTCGGGGGCGATCATGGTGATGGACTCGACCACCGATATCCCCTACGCGGCGCTGACGTTGGCCCGCTTCTACGCCCACGAGTCGTGCGGCAAGTGCGTGCCGTGCCGGGAGGGCGGGACCTGGCTGGAGCGGATCCTGCAGCGCGTCGTCGACGGCCACGGCGCCCCCGAGGATCTTGATCTCATGTTGGAGGTCGGGGCCTCGATCTGCCCAGGCGCGTTCCCTCACGCCTCGAGCGAGCGCGTCGGCCTGGAGACCGCGGTGCCGTTCCCCTACAAGATGACGACGATCTGCTTCGTCGGCCCCTCGGCGTATGCCCCGATCAACTCGGCGCTCGTGCTGTTCCGCGACGAGTTCGAGGCCAAGATCAAACCGCGCATCCGAATCCCCGTCGCCGTGGCGGGCGCCTGATGTCCAGCGACCATCCGCGGCCGGCCGAGAACGCGGCGCCCGGACCGGCCGGCGCGGCGGCGACGCAGCAACCGGCCGACGAGACCGTGTCCGATGCCGCCGAACCCGATCCGGTGCCCGAGCCCGACCCCGACGCGGTTGCGATCACGGTCGACGGCAAGGCGTTCACCGCCCGGAAGGGCGAGCTGATCATCGCCGCCGCCGAGCGAGCCGGCACGTACATCCCCCGGTTCTGCTGGCACAACAGGATGAGCTCGGTCGGGATGTGCCGCATGTGCCTCGTCGAGGTCGACAGCGGCCGCGGCCCGCAGCTCACTCCGTCGTGCATGGTCACGGTCGCGCCCGACATGAAGGTCGACACCGAGTCGGCGACGACGAAGCGGGCCCAGGAGGGCATCCTCGAGCTGCTGCTCGCCAACCACCCCCTGGACTGCCCGGTGTGCGACAAGGGCGGCGAGTGCCCACTGCAGGATCAGGCGTTCAGCCATGGTCCGGGGGAGAGCCGGTACGTCGAGGAGAAGCGGCACTACGAGAAGCCGATCCCGATCAGCGATCTCGTGCTGCTCGACCGTGAGCGGTGCATCCTGTGCGACCGCTGCACCCGGTTCGCCGACGAGGTCGCCGGCGACCCGCTGATCAGCTTCACGCACCGGGGCAACCTGACCCAGATCCAGACCTTCCCCGGCGAACCGTTCACGTCGTACTTCTCGGGCAACACCGTGCAGATCTGCCCGGTCGGCGCGCTGACGGCGACGCCGTACCGGTTCAAGGCCCGTCCGTGGGACATCGAGACCGCAGAGAGCACGTGCACCACGTGCTCGATGGGGTGCCGGATGGTGGTGCAGTCGAGCCGGGACGAGCTCGTGCGCCACCTCGGCGTCGACTCCGAGCCGGTCAACTGGGGCTGGATGTGCGACAAGGGCCGCTTCAACTTCCAGGCGACCAACAGTGACGACCGGCTCACCGTGCCGCTGGTGCGCGGCGAGGGTGGCTTGGCCGAGACGTCGTGGTCGGTGGCCATGTCGACGGCGGCCCAGTTGGTCACCGAGGCGCTCGCCGCCGGTGGTCCGGCCGGGGTGGCGATCCTCGGCGGGGCGCGGGGCACGAACGAGGACGCGTACGCGTGGGCCGGGCTGGCCGACGCCCTCGGCATCCCGAACCGTGACGCCCAGCTCGCCGACGGCATGCCGGTCGAGCTGCTGGCGCTGCCCCGGGCGACGATCGCCGACGCCGCCGCCGCCGCCACCGTCGTGCTGCTCGGCCCGGACGTCAAAGAGGAGCTGCCGATCCTCTACCTGCGGCTGCGCCACGCCGTCACGCAGGGAAAGCTCAAGGTCGTCGAGCTCAGCCCGGTCGCCACCGGCATGACGCCGTACGCCTGGCGCAGCGTGCGCATCGAGGCCGGAGCAACGGCGGCCGTCACCGCCGCGCTCGGCGACCACGAGATCGCCGACCAGCTGCGGGTCGGGCCCGTCGTGGTGGTGGCCGGCCGGGCCAACCTGGCCGAGTCGGCCGACGCCGCGTCCGCCGCCCTTCGTGCCGTGCTCGATGCCTGCCCGGGAGCCACGGTCCTGCCCGCCCTGCGGCGTGGCAACGTCGTCGGTGCGCTGCAGCTCGGCCTCGCTCCGCAGCCCGGTGGCCTCGACGGCCTCGGGATCCTGTCGGCCGCCGCCGAGGGACGGATCGACCTGCTCTTCCTGCTCGGCGCCGACCCGATGTCGGACTGCCCGGACGCCGACCTGGCTCGCCGGGCGCTGGCCGGGGCCCGGCGGATCATCGCCGTCGACACGTTCCTGACCGAGTCGTCGGGTGCCGCCGACGTCGTGCTCGCGGCCGCATCACACGGCGAGAAGTCGGGCACGACGACGAACATCGAGGGCCGCGTCACCGAGGTCGGCAAGGTGATCACGAACGCCGGGACGTCACGCCAGGACTGGATGATCGCCGCCGAACTGGCCGAGCACCTCGACCTCGAGGCCCTGGTCGCCACGCTCGTCTCGGTGGACGCCATCACCGACATGATCGCCACGACGGTGCCGGCATACGCCAGCGCGACCCGGGTCGCGCTGAAGACGTCTCCCGACGGCGTCCTCGCCGTTCCGGCCGCCGATCCCGGCTCGTACCCGGCGGCGGTTTCGGGCGCACCCGACCGGATCAGCTACGACTACCGGCTGGTGTTCACGCGCAAGCTCTGGGACGACGCGGTGATGACCGCGCACTCACCGTCGCTGGCCGCGCTCGCCGGCGGCGTCGCCGCGCACGTCCATCCCCTCGACCTCGACCGCATCGGCGTCCCGGCGGGTGCCGAGGTGCGGCTCGTCGCCGCCCGAGGCAGCGTCGTGCTGCCGCTGGCCGCCGACGAGGGTGTGCCCCGGGGCTCGATCGGCGTGCCGTTCAACGTCGGCGGGTCGCCGCTGGCGTCGATCATCGACGCCACCGCGGCGGCGACCGACGTGCGGGTGGAGCGCGTCTGATGCTGGCCGTCGACCCGCTGCTCGACAGCGGTCTGCAATGGACCCCGCTGGCCCTGATCGCGGCGAAGGTCCTCGTGATCTTCGTGATCGGTCTCGTCGGCACGATGTTCATGGTGTGGTTCGAGCGCAAGATCATCGCCGGCATGCAGAACCGCGTCGGCCCGAACAAGGCCGGCCCGTTCGGTCTCCTGCAGACCCTTGCCGACGGCATGAAGCTCATCTTCAAAGAGGACTTCATGCCTGATCGGGCCAGTCGGTTCGTGTACCGCCTGGCTCCGTTCCTGGCGTTCGTCCCGGCGTTCCTGGTGTGGTCGGTGATCCCGCTCGGTGGAGACTTCCGCGGCGACAACGAGGGGATCGTCACGTGGTTCGGCCACCCGACGCGCGTGCAGCTGGCCGATCCCCCGGTGGGCATCCTGCTGGTCCTGGCACTCTCGTCGATCGCCGTGTACGGCATCATGCTGGCCGGCTGGGCCAGCGGCTCGAAGTACCCGCTGCTCGGCTCGGTGCGGGCGACGGCCCAGATGATCAGCTACGAGGCGGCGCTCGGTCTCAGCCTGGCGGCGGTCCTGCTGTCGACGGGCACGCTGTCGACTGCCGGGATGGTGGTCGAGCAGGACACGTTGTCGAACTGGAGCATCATCGCCACGGGCTTCGTCCCGTTCGCGATCTTCATGATCGCCGCCACGGCCGAACTGAACCGGCCACCGTTCGACCTCGTCGAGGCCGAGCAGGAGCTCGTCGGAGGGTTCAACACCGAGTACTCGGCGTTCGGCTTCGCCCTGTTCTTCCTGGCCGAGTTCATGAACACGATCACGATGAGCGCGATCATCGTGACGTTGTTCCTCGGCGGGCCCCAGCCGCTGGCGATCGGCGACTGGACGGCGGACATCCCGCTGATCCCGAACGGCCTCGAGGGCACGGTGTGGTTCGTCCTGAAGACGTTCATCTTCCTGTACGTCTACGTGTGGCTGCGGGCCACCCTGCCCCGGCTGCGCTACGACCAGCTGATGGATCTCGGTTGGAAGATCCTCATCCCGGTCTCGCTGGGCTGGTTCCTCCTGCTGGCCTCGATCCGCCTCGGCAACGACAACGATTGGAACCCTGTCCTGACCGTCATCGTCACGGTCGCCGCGCTGATCGCCGCCGGCGCACTGATGCTGACCGCGGTGCGCATCGCCGGCCGCAACCGCCGGCGGGAAGGAGCCCTGAGCTGATGGGGTACCTCGAAGGCTTCGGCGTCACGATCCGCCAGCACCGGCTGTTCGGCGGCAAGCGGCTGACGAAGAACTACTCCGGTGGGCGCATGGCCCGCAAGGAGATGAAGGGCCGCAAGCACGGCCGCACGGCCGACGACCTGGCTCCGTCCGACGCGCCCGATGACGTCAAGTCGCCCAAGCCGGACCGGTTGCACGGCCGTCACGTCCTCAACCGCTACGAGGACGGCATGGAGAAGTGCATCGGCTGTGAGCTGTGCGCCGGCGTCTGCCCGGCCAAGTGCATCTACGTTCGCGGCAAGGACAACGATCCGGATGCGCCGACGTCGCCGGGGGAGCGCTTCGGGTTCGTCTACGAGATCAACTACCTCCGTTGCATCCACTGCGACCTGTGCGTCGAGGCCTGCCCGACCGAGGCGATCACCGAGTCCAAGCTGTTCGAGTTCTCGTTCACGAACCGTCGCGACGCCGTGTACACGAAGGCCGAGCTGCTCGTCGGTGACGACGGCAAGCCGCAGCACATGCCGTGGGAGGACTGGCGCGAGGGCGAGGACGAGATGACGAGCGGTTGGGTCCGGGCCACGGCGTCGTCGGGCGATGCCAACTTCGTCGGCGAGGTCGGCTGGAGCGGCGAGCGCGGCTACGGCGTCCGGGCACCGGAGGAGCCGGCGCCGTGACGCCCGCATCGACGGTCTGTGACATGGACCGTGAGGCCGTGGGTCCCGGCTGATGGATCTGGTCGTCTTCGTCGTGGCGTCCGGGATGGTGCTGGCCGGTGCGCTCGGGGTGGTCGTGTACCGGCATCCGGTCCACGCCGCACTGAGCCTGGTGCTGACGCTGTTCGGGGTGGCGGTCCACTTCGTCTCCCTGGAGGCCCACTTCCTCGCCGCCGTGCAGGTGATCGTCTACGCCGGAGCGATCGTCGTGCTCTTCCTGTTCGTGATCATGCTGCTCGGCGTCGACACGGCCGAGGACCTGCGCGTCGAGCGCCTGCCGATCCAGCGGCCACTCGCCGCGGTGATGGGAGCCGGGATCGTCGGCCTGCTCGTCGCGGCGATCATCTCGACGCGCGACACCGCTCCGTTGGCCATGGGCACCGGGCTCGACGTCCCCGGGGGCCCGATCGCGGAGGGGACGACGGCTGGTCACGACGCCAACATCCGCCAGCTCGCCGACAACCTCTTCAGCGACAACGTCTTCGTGTTCGAGCTGACGTCGGTCCTGCTCATCGTGGCGGTCGCCGGCACCGTCATCCTGACCCGGCGCGAGCGGCGTGGGTCGCAGGACGGGACGACGTCGTGATCGCCGAGATCACCCCGACCCCGACGTGGTACCTGATCCTCGCCGCGTTCGTGTTCGGCATCGGCGCGGTCGGCGTGCTCGTGCGGCGCAACCCGCTCGTGATCTTCATGTGCATCGAGTTGATGCTGAACGCCGTCAACCTCAGCTTCGTCGCGCTGTCCGTGCGCATCGGTGACATCGGGGGCCAGACCGCCGTCTTCTTCGTGCTCGTGGTCGCCGCGGCCGAGGTCGTGGTCGGCCTCGGCATCATCGTGTCGATCCTGCGCCGCCGGCCAGGTGCCACGGCCGACGACCTCGCGGAACTGAAGGGCTAGATGATCGACGTCGTCTGGTTGATCCCGGCGCTCCCGCTGCTCGGGTTCGTGCTCATCCTCCTGTTCGGTCGGCGGCTGGGAGACCCGAAGGCCGGCTACCTCGCGACGGCGATGGTCGGCGCGTCGTTCGTCGTCGCTGCCGGTGTCTACTTCGACCTGCTCAGCGAGCCAGCCGAGGAGCGATCCCACGTCGTCACGTTGTTCTCGTGGCTGCCCGTGGGCGACCTCAAGGTCGACATGGCGTTCCTCGCCGACCCGCTCTCGATCACGATGTGCCTGTTCGTCACCGGCATCGGCGCGCTCATCCACCTGTACGCCGTCGGGTACATGCACGGGGACCCGAAGTTCTCGAAGTTCTTCCTCTACCTCAACCTGTTCGCCTTCTCGATGTTGATGCTCGTGCTCGGCGAGAACCTGTTGGTGACGTTCCTCGGTTGGGAGGGCGTCGGCACCTGCTCCTACTTCCTGATCGCCTTCTGGCACGCCCGGGCCTCGGCGGCGACCGCCGGCAAGAAGGCGTTCGTCACCAACCGCGTCGGCGACTTCGGCTTCATGCTGGCCATGTTCCTGGCGTTCCAGGCCGTCGGCTCGATCAGCTACTCGGTCGTCAACCACGCCGCCGAGGAGGGGTCACTCGCCCGCTCGACGGCGACGGCGATCGCCGCGCTGCTGTTCCTCGGGGCGACCGGCAAGAGCGCCCAGCTGCCGCTGTACTTCTGGCTGCCCGACGCCATGGAGGGTCCGACCCCGGTGTCGGCGTTGATCCACGCGGCGACGATGGTCACCGCCGGCGTGTTCCTGATGGTCCGGATGAACCCGGTGCTGACGCAGTCCTACGACTGGGTGCCGACGACGATCGCCTGGATCGGCGTGATCACGGCGCTCTTCGCGGCGACCGTCGCGATCGCCCAGAACGACATCAAGAAGGTGCTCGCCTATTCGACGGTGAGCCAGCTGGGCTACATGTTCCTGGCCGTCGGGTCCGGGGCGTACGTGGCGGCCATCTTCCACATGATCACCCACGCCTTCTTCAAGGCGCTGCTGTTCCTCGGGTCCGGCTCGGTCATCCACGGGATGCACGACCAACAGGACATGCGGTACATGGGCATGTTGCGCAAGCTGATGCCGGTCACCGCGGCGACGTTCATCGTCGGCTGGTTGGCGATCGCCGGCGTCTTCCCGCTGTCGGGCTTCTGGTCGAAGGACGAGATCCTGATGTTCTCGGCCGCCAAGAGCCCGGCCCTCTACGTCGTCGGTCTCGTCGTGGCGCTGCTCACCGCGTTCTACATGACCCGTCAGGTGATCCTCGTGTTCTTCGGCAAGGCCCGCTGGGAGGACCAGGCCGAGGAGCACGGCGCCCACGGCGACTTCAAGCCCCACGAGAGCCCGTGGATCATGCTGACCCCGCTCGTGGTGCTCGCCGGTCTGGCGGCGGTCGGCGGGATCATCCAGCTCCCCGACGTGTCGTGGCTGCCGGAGTCGATCACTCAGAAGCTCGAGCACTGGCTGGAGCCGGTGATCGAGTTCGGCGAGGCCGACGTCGGCGGGACGTGGTGGTCGCAGAACAAGACCATCCTCATGCTGCTCGCCTCGGCGGCGGCCGTCGGCGGCATCATCGTCGCCTGGCTGGTCTACGAGAAGGACCGCATCAAGATCAACGAACCGACGATCCTCGCCAACGCCTGGTACTACGACAAGGCGGTCAGCGACTTCATGGGCGGTCCGGGGCGCGAGTCGTTCGACGGGGCGGCGTGGTTCGACGCCCACGTCGTCGACGGTGCCGTCAACGGAGTCGGGCGCGGCGTGCGCGAGGTCGCCACCGGCATGCGCAGGAGCCAGACGGGCTACGTGCGCAACTACGCCGGGATCATCGGGATCGGCGTGGTCTTGCTCCTCGTCTGGTTCGTACTCATCAGAGGGATCCTGTAGTGCACGAGCCCGCGGCGGGTTTCCCCATCCTGACGGCGCTGATCCTGGTGCCGGTCTTCGGCGCGCTCGCGACAGCGGTCGCCAGCAAGCGGCGACCGGAGATCGTCAAGCTGATCGGCCTCCTGGCCAGCGTGTTCACCGGTGCGCTCAGCATCTGGATGCTGGTGCAGTTCAAGACCGACGAGGCCGGCTTCCAGTTCGTGTCGAGGCACACGTGGATCGAGGAGTGGGGGATCTCCTGGCACGTCGGTGTCGACGGCATCTCGCTGCTGCTCGTCGTCCTGACCGGCGTGCTGTTCCCGCTGGCCATCCTCGGCACCGACGCCCACCACGACGACAAGCCGTACCTCGCGTGGCTGCTGCTGCTCGAGGCCGGCGTGATGGGGAGCTTCCTCAGCCTCGACCTGTTCCTGTTCTTCATCTTCTTCGAGATCGTGCTCGTGCCGATGTACTTCCTCATCGGCGGCTGGGGGTACGACAACCGCCGGTACGCCGCGCTCAAGTTCTTCCTGTTCACGATGTTCGGCTCGGCGTTCATGCTCGTCGCGATCGTGTCGACGGCGTTCCTGGCCCGCGATCACGGCGTCGGGCGGGTGACGTTCGACCTCGTCGAGCTGGCCGAGCACGCGTCCTTCCCGGCGACGACCGGACGGTGGCTGTTCTTCGGGTTCGCGATCGCGTTCGCCGTGAAGGTGCCCATCTTCCCGCTGCACACGTGGCTGCCCGACGCCCACACCCAGGCCCCGACAGCCGGGTCGGTGATCCTGGCCGGGGTGATGCTGAAGCTCGGCACGTACGGGTTGCTGCGCTTCGGGCTCTACCTGTTCCCGGAGGCTGCCCGCTGGAGCCGGCCGCTGTTCCTGACGCTCGCCGTCATCGGCATCACCTACGGGGCGATCGTGGCGACGATGCAGAAGGACCTCAAGCGCTTGGTGGCGTACTCGTCGATCGCCCACCTCGGCTTCATCGTCCTCGGCATCTTCGCCGTGACGAATCAGGCGATCACCGGCAGCGTGCTGCAGATGGTCAACCATGGACTGTCGACCGGCGCGCTGTTCCTGCTCGTCGGGTGGATCTACGAGCGACGACACACCCGCGACATCGCCCAGCTGAACGGCATCCAGTCGGTCGCGCCGATGTTCGCCGCCGGCTTCATGGTCGTGATGCTGTCGTCGATCGGCGTGCCCGGGCTGAACGGCTTCGTCGGCGAGTACCTCATCCTCATCGGTTCGTTCCTCTCGGCTCGGTGGTGGGTCGTGGTCGCCGCGGCCGGCGTGATCCTCGCCGCGCTCTACCTCTTGTGGGCCTACCAGCGGGTGTTCCACGGCGAACCGGACGAGGACAACAAGTCGTTCCCGGAGATCACGTTCCGGGAGGGAGCGGTGCTCCTGGCGTTCATCGCGATGATCGTGTTCAGCGGGGTGTACCCGAAACCGCTGATCGACCGCGTCGAGCCGAGCGTGGACCTCCTCCTCGCCCATGTCGAGGCCCGGACCGGTGAGCCCGTCGCCACGCCGGACGTCGTGGCCGACGGCGAGCGCGACCACGAGGAGGAGGGCGGATGACCCTGCACCTCCCCCAGCAGGCGGTGGAGCCGTTCAGCGGACCCGACGTCAACTGGTTCGCGCTCTCGCCGATGATCATCCTCGTCAGCGCGGCGCTGTTCCTGCTCGTCGTCGGCGCGCTCACACCGCGCTGGCCGAAGGGGTTGTACGCGTTCGTCGCCGCCGGCGCTGCGGGAGCGGCGGGCGCGCTGTCGATGGCGCTGTGGGACGACGTCACCGACAAGGGCACGTCGACGCTCGTCGGCGGCGCGCTGGCGTTCGACACGTTCGCGCTCTTCGTGACGATCACGATCTGCATCGGCGTCGTGCTCGTGTCGCTGACGGCCGACGACTACCTCGTCCGCGAGGGCCTCGACGGTCCCGAGGTCTACGCGCTGTTCCTCGTCGCGGCCACCGGCGGCATCGTGATGGGGGCGGCCAACGACCTGATCGTGCTGTTCGTCGGCCTCGAGACGTTGTCGCTGGCGTTCTACGTGCTCGCCGCCAGCTACCGCCGCAAGGCCGGTAGCTCCGAGAGCGGCATGAAGTACTTCGTGCTGGGTGGCTTCTCGTCGGCGTTCTTCCTCTACGGCATCGCGCTGGTCTACGGCGCCGTCGGCTCCACGAACATCTCGACGATGGTGACGACCGTGTCGAGCACCATCCCCGTGGAGCGCAACGACGCGCTCGTGCTGGCCGGCGTCGCGTTGCTCCTCGTCGGACTCGGCTTCAAGATCGCCGCGGTCCCGTTCCACGTGTGGACGCCCGACGTGTACCAGGGCGCTCCGACGCCGGTCACGGCGTTCATGGCGTCCGTCGGCAAGGTCGCTGCGTTCGCCGCGCTGCTGCGGGTGTTCGTCGTCGCCCTGCCCTTCTACCGCGACGACTGGCGTCCGGCGATCTGGGCGCTCGCGGTGCTGTCGCTCGTCGTCGGGTCGTTCCTGGCGGTCGTCCAGACCGACGTCAAGCGGATGCTGGCCTATTCGTCGATCTCGCACGCCGGCTTCGTGCTCGTCGGTGTCGAGGCCGCCGCCCACCGGGCCGGCGAGGAGGACAGCGGCCTCGGGGTGCCGAGCGTCCTCGTGTACCTGCTCGCCTACGCCGTGCTCGTCGCCGGGACGTTCGCGGTGGTGGCGCTCGTCGCGCGTCGCGGTGACGGCGACACCAGCCTCGACTCCTTCCGGGGCCTCGGCGCGCAGCGTCCGCTGCTGGCGCTGGCCCTCACCGTGTTCCTGGTCGCCCAGGCCGGCGTGCCGTTCACGAGTGGCTTCATCGCCAAGTTCGGAGTGATCCGGGCCGGCGTCGACGAGCACAGCTACGCGCTGGCGATCATCGCCATGGTCTCGTCGGTGGTCGCCGCGTTCCTGTACCTGCGGATCATGGTCAGCGCATGGATGTCCGACCCGCCGACCGAAGGTCAGGGCGCCACGGCGGTGAAGATCCCGCTGGCGACCGGCTTCGCGATCACCGCCGCAGTGCTGTTCACGCTGGCCGTCGGGATCTTCCCCGAATGGCTGCTCGAAGCAGCCGAGACGACCACCTCGTTCGCTCGGTAGCTCGCGCTCGCCCAGGCCGCGCATCTCGCGCCTCTCGCGCATCGCGAAGCGGTAGGTGTCGACCCCGACCGGGTAGGTTCCGTCGGTGTCGGCCCCCGTGATGTCACCGGCCGACGAGGGCCGCCGGCTGGCGCTGCGACGGATGAAGATCTTCGCCACCGGCATGCTGGTCGCTGCCGCCGGCGTCTACTTCCTCGCCCGCGCCAACGAGGAGACCGGTCCCGGGTGGGTCGGCTACGTGCGAGCCACCGCGGAGGCGGCCATGGTCGGTGCGTTCGCCGACTGGTTCGCCGTCACCGCGCTGTTCCGTCACCCACTCGGGCTGCCGATCCCGCACACCGCGATCATCCCGCACCGCAAGGACCAGATCGGCCGCAGCCTCGGCGAGTTCGTGCAGGGCAACTTCCTCAGCCACGAGGTCATCGCCGAGCGCCTCGACGGAGTGCACGTCGGCCAGCGCATCGGCCGCTGGCTCGCCGTGCCAGACAACGCCCACAAGGCGACCGGCGCGCTGTTCGACGCCATGAAGGGCACGATCGAGGTGCTCGACGACCGCGAGGTCCAGAGCGCCATCGGCGGCCTCGTCGAGCGGCGACTTCGCGAGACCGAAGTGGCCCCGCTGCTCGGCAAGGCGATTGACGTCACGCTCGAGGGTGGGCACCTCGAGCGCGTGCTCGATGCGATCCTGCACGGGCTCCAGGGCTTCCTCGACGAGAACAAGACCACCCTGCGCGGACGGTTGCAGCAGGAGTCGCCGTGGTGGGTGCCCGAACCGATCGACGACCGCATCTTCAACAAGATCTTCACCGGGGTGCAGAACTTCCTCGCCGACGTCGAGAAGCAACCCGACCACGAGGTGCGGGAATCGATCGAGGTGCGCATCCGATTGCTCGCCGATCGTCTGCGCGACGACCCGGTGATGATCGCCAAGGCCGAGGAGGTCAAGCACGAGCTGCTCTCGCACCCCGACGTGCAGGAGTGGTTCGCGTCGCTGTGGGGCGAGCTCAAGCGGGCGATGCTCGACGCCGCCGGCGACCCCACGAGCGAGCTGCGGGTGCGCATCACGAGCGCCCTCGGTCGGCTCGGCGCCCGCCTGCACGACGA
>JBEVOM010000059.1:0-2786 GCA_040507575.1 Ilumatobacteraceae bacterium | reverse complement strand
GGTCGCCGACGTGACGACCGGCGACCGCGACGAGAGCGACTCGACGACGTTTGATCAGATCCTCGAGGACGCCGAGGGCGGCGTGGAGGGCAGCACGCTCGACGCACCCGACAACTGACCGCAGGAGCGATCGGCGTGCTCGGGGTTCCCCGGCAGCGCATCTCCGACGCCGGAGCCGTCGCGCTGACCGACGGCACCACACCCACCGACACGAGTCCCCCGCCGGGCTCCCATGATGGACTTGATCGGCGCACCTCGCCGCCATGCGGTCGGCTGCGCGCACCGTCGGGCGTCATCCCGCTCGGTTCGTGGCGACGGTTTGCGGTTCGGCCGAGGCTTCGTGCTGGTCTCGGTATGACCCGGCAACCTCGTGTTGCGTCGCCACGCCGGGGCGCATTGCCACTCCGAGCGGCGTTCGCCACCATCCGTCGGCCGGGTCGGGCACCCCGGTGGTCGGCCACAGGACTCGCGCCAAGTGCTGGATCGATCTCCGTCCTGTTGATGGATCGCGTAGCTCTTGCGCCCACCGCCCAGCCGTCGCAGCGACGTACGCCGTGACGTCGGGGTCAGCGATGTCGGTCGTGGTGGCGTTCGTGACCAGGTGAACGGCCCACGTTCGGCCGAGGAGCTCCTCGCGCAGTTGCTGCTCGATCGGATCAGTTGGGTGGTCGCTGAACACGTTCGCCTCACTCAGTTCGGAGCCCTTGGACGCGTGCTGATGTCGTGCGCGGCGTCATTCGATTGACGGCCGGGCGCGGCGACGGGCCAGTTGTCGCCGGAGATCGGCGACCTCGTTCTCGAGCTCGATGATCCGCTGCGCTCCGGCCAGGGTCATGCCCTCGCCCATCAGCCCCGCCAGCGCGGCGATGTGGTTGATCTCGATTCGGCTGTAGCGGCGCTGACCGCCTGGCGATCGGGCCGGAACGACGACGCCCTCGGTATCGAGACGACGTACGAAGGCGGGCTGCATCTCCAACATGGTCGCGGCCTGGCTGACGGTGTAGAGCGGGGCAGCATCATCGGGGTCGGCCACCGTGCGTCGGGCCCGGTTCTGCGACGACGGTGCTGCCCCGCCCTCTCGGTTCACGCCGTGGCAGCCCCGACGGGCTCACGGTCGCCATCGACCGTCTTGGCCTCGATCGACGTCGGCTCGGATCCGCGCACCGAGATGTCGACCCGCCGCGGCTTGGCCTGCTCCTTCACCGGGATCTGCAGCCTCAAGACGCCGTCGGTGTAGTCGGCAGCGATCCGGTCGGTGTCGAGGGTCTCGGCCAGGAACAGTTGCCGGCTGAACGTGCCGTGGGGCCGCTCGCCGATCAACAGCTCCACGTCGTCGGCACTCGGGCGGTGGCGTTCGGCGTGCACGGTCAGCACGTTGCGCTCAACGGTCAGGTTGATCGATCCGGGGTCCAGGCCGGGAAGGTCGAACAGGGCGACGAACTCGTCACCCTGGCGATAGGCGTCGATCGGCATCGCTGCCGGACGGGCGGCGGTGCCCAGGACCTGCTGGGCCACCCGATCGAGCTCACGGAACGGGTCGGTACGCATCAACATGAATCGTGGTCTCCTCTCGTGTAGAGCAGCGGACACGATTCTTATAACTCCGCACCGTTCAAAGTGTCAAGTGGAGTTGTAGGTTCGGTCGGGTTTGCGCCTGCGCAGGGGGTCCGGGAACGGGCTCGCCAGGCTCGGCCACACCGTCGGCCTCGGCGCCGGGGCTCCGGATCGATCGTCGACGTCGCCGTCGGCCTGCTCCTCGAACTCCGCTTCGGCATCCTTCTCACCGAGCTCGGCCGTCATCTCACTCGCCCTCGTCGCGTGTGCCAGCGCGCGCCGTGGACCGACCAGTGGTCGCCGGGCCGGATGAAGGCGGTCAGGCGCGGGTAGGAGATGTTCGCGAGCGCGACCTGCGTCCGTTGGACGAAAGGTGCTGACGATGTCGTCGAAGGAAGTCCCCACCGAGACGGACGAGGCAATGGACGCTGCGGACGAGGCGAACGGCGTAGGTCGCCAAGAGGACGAGCCGACCAATGACACCGAGGAGCGGTACGGCGAGAACGAATCACCGGCCTGATCAGCGGCCACCGCGCCGATGAACGGGCGGGCCGGAACGACTCGCGCCTCCTGGCCCGCCTGGACGCTGGATCGTGGTCACGCCACAGCGCGACCGGCGGCGGCGCGGACCCAGACGCCAACGGCCTCGCGACGAGTCGGAGACGTCACGACGTCGACCAGACCTGGTCATCGGCTTGCAGGTCGTCGTCGTGCTCGTCGCCGAACAGGTCGTCGCCGAAGGAGCCGAAGTAGGCCCACCAGTCACGGAGCGAGGGCCGAGAGCGGAAGCGGAACAGGTGGGGGAAGTGCACGGTGATGGCCTTTTCGAAAGGAAGGGGACGGCGCACCTACCCCTCGCCTACTGCTCGGTAACCTGCAGCAGCCGTGTCATCCGGCTCACCAGACGAGGCCGCGCAGCTCCGGATTCGTCAGGCGAGACGGCCATGTCCTTCGGCGAGCAGGGAGCCGCCGGTTCCTGACGATCAGGTTGCGAGGGGCCGGGGCGTGCTGCCAGACCCCGGCTCAGTCCTTGATGTCCTCGGGCCGCCCCAGCCATCGACCGTCGAGGAGGTCTCGAGATCCTGGTCGAGCTCGGTCAGCAAACCGTCCGAAACTGACGTCGTCGATGGGAGCCTCAGATCTCCCCCCGACGTGGACGATGGTACCTACCCGCGAATTCTCCACACGGCGACCGACGGGCGGCACGCGACCGACTGACATCTGGGCGCGGA
>JBEVOM010000041.1:0-9475 GCA_040507575.1 Ilumatobacteraceae bacterium | reverse complement strand
TCGACGTCGGGGATCGGCAGCCGCTCGTCGAACCCCGCGGCCTGGTCCCCGCCGTCGTCGTCATGGCCACCCCAGTCGCCGAACAGGCTCATCACGCCGCGCTCCCGCTCGCGGCGGCGCGTCAGGGTCGTGTCGGTGATGTGCTCGAACACGCCGAGGAGACCCTGGCGGGGGTGGCCCACGCCGTCGAAGGCGCCGGCCTTGATCAGCGACTCGACGGCCCGCTTGTTGAGGACCGGTTCGGGCACCCGCTCGGCGAAGTCGTGGAAGCCGGTGAAGGGCCCGTTGGCGGCCCGCTCCTCGAGCAACAGGGCGACGAGTCCTCCACCGACGTTGCGGACCGCCGAGAGACCGAACGTGATCGCGCCGGGGCTCCCGATGGGCAGGGCGACTCCCTCCGGCACGTCGGCGGGGGCCACCGCGGCGAAGTCGGTCAGCGACCGGTTGATGTCGGGCGTCAGGACCTTGATGCCGAGCGAGCGGCACTCGGAGATGTACACGGCGGCCTTCTCCAGGCTGCTCTTGACGCTCGTCAGCAGGCAGGCCAGGTACTCAACCGGGTAGTGGGCCTTGAGGTAGGCCGTCTGGTACGCGACGAGCCCGTAGCCGAAGGCGTGGCTCTTGTTGAACGCGTAGTCGGCGAACGGCTCGATGATGTCGAACAGCGCCGTGCCGAGCGCCGAGCCGTAGCCCGTGGCATCCGCGGCAGCGACGAACTTGGCCCGCTCGGTGGAGATGACCTCGCGCGACTTCTTGCCCATCGCCTTGCGCAGGAGGTCGGCCTCGGCGAGCGAGTAGCCGGCGATCTTCTGCGCCACCCGCATCACCGACTCCTGGTAGATCATCAGGCCGTAGGTGTCGCCGAGGATCTCCTCGAGGTCGGGGTGGATGTAGGCGATCGGCTTGCGGCCGTTCTTGCGGTCCGCGTAGTCGTTGTGCATGTTCGCCGCCATCGGCCCGGGCCGGTACAGGGCCACGAGGGCGGCGACGTCGTCGAAGCTGGTCGGCTGCAGCGATCGCATGAGGGCCCGCATCGGCGCGCCTTCGAGCTGGAACACGCCGATGCCCGAGCCTCGCTGCAGCATCGCCAGCGTCACGGCGTCGTCGAGCGGGATGGCATCGATGTCGAAGTCCGGCGCCCGGTCGGCGTGCAGCATCGCCACGGTGTCGGTGATGACGTCGAGGTTGCGCAGGCCGAGGAAATCCATCTTGAGCAGCCCGAGCTCCTCGACCCCGTGCATCTCGTACTGCGTGACGACCGGCGCCAGGGCGGGGTCCTGACCCGACTCCGGCTTGCGCTGCACGGGCAGGTACTCGGTCAGCGGCTCCTTCGTGATGACGACTGCAGCCGCGTGGATGCCGTCGGACCGCTTGAGCCCCTCCAGGCCCTTGGCCACGTCGACGACCTTCTTCACGTCGGGGTCGGTGGCGTACATCGTGCGCAGCTCCGACGCCGCTTTGAACCCGTCGACGTACTTCGGGCTCTCCTCGAAGCAGTACTTGAGCGGTGTGTCGCGACCCATCACGAGCGGCGGCATGGCCTTGGCGATGCGGTCGCCGACGTTGTACGGGAACCCGAGGACCCGGGCCGCATCACGCACGGCATTGCGGGCCTTGATGGTGCCGAACGTGATGATCTGGGCGACGTGGTCGCGGCCATAGCGCTCGGCGGCGTATCGGATCATCTCGTCCCGGTAGCGGGAGTCGAAGTCCATGTCGATGTCGGGCATCGAGATGCGGCTCGGGTTCAAGAAGCGTTCGAACAGCAGGTCGTAGCGGATCGGGTCGAGGTCGGTGATCCGCAACGCGTAGGCGACGGCGCACCCGGCGGCCGAGCCGCGGCCGGGTCCGACGCGGATGCCGGCGTCGCGCGCGTGCTTGATGAGGTCCCACACGATGAGGAAGTACGAGCTGAACCCCATGGTGGCGATCACGTCGAGCTCGTACTGGACGCGCGACCGGGTGGACTCGGGTGCGGCGTCGCCCCAGCGGTCGCGCACCCCCTCCCACGTGAGGTGGGCGAGGTACCCGGTGTCGTCGGCGAAGCCCTCGGGCAACGGGAAGTTCGGCAGCTGCGGGGCGCCGAACTCGATGTCGATCTCGGCTCGTTCGGCGATCCACAGCGTGTTGTCGCACGCCTCGGGGACGTCGCGGAACAGGTAGCGCATCTCGTCGGACGTCTTGAGGTAGTGCTCCTCGCCCTCGAACTGGAAGCGCTTGGGGTCCGACAGCACGGCTCCCGTCTGCACGCACAGCAGGGCGTCGTGGGACTCGTGGTCCTCACGATGCGTGTAATGGGAGTCGTTGGTGGCCAGCAACGGCGCGTGCAGCTTGGCGGCGAGCTCGATCAGCTTGGGGTTGGTCTCCCGCTGGGCCGGGAGGCCGTGGTCCTGGAGCTCGACGAAGAGGTTGTCCCGACCGAAGATCTCCTGCAGCCGTCCGGCCTTCTCCAGCGCTCCCTTCTCGTCGCCCTGGAGGAGCGACTGGAGCACGTGTCCGCCGAGGCAGCCGGTGGTCGCGATGAGCCCCTCGGCGTGCGCAGCCAGGAGGTCCCAATCGAGGCGGGGCTTGTAGTAGTAGCCCTCGAGGAACGCCTTGCTCGAGAGCTGGATGAGGTTGCGGTAGCCGGCGTCGTTCTCGGCCAGCAACGTGAGGTGGTAATAGAGCTTCTTGCCACCCTCGGTGTCGCCACCGGAGTCGTCGACCCGGCCCCGGCGCGTGGGTCGCTCCGAGCGGTGGTCGTGGGCCATGTAGGCCTCGGTGCCGATGACCGGCTTCAAGCCCTGCTTGCGGCACTCCTTGTAGAACTCCAGCGTCCCGTACATGTTGCCGTGGTCCGTGATGCCGAGGGCCGGTTGCCCGTCGGCCAGCGCTTTGGCCACCAGCTCGTCGAGCCGGGCGGCACCGTCGAGCATCGAGAACTCGGTGTGGACGTGGAGGTGGGTGAACGAGTCGCCCACGGAGCACCTTTCGTCTGCGGCGGCACCTGGAATCACAGGCGTGGGATTTGTCGACCCTAGTCCGGCGCCAGCCCGGCCCGCCAGGGTCAGCGAGACAACCGGCGTCCCGTCCGCAGTCGCCGCGGCAGGTCAGGTCGAGCGTCGGTGGCAGCGACCGCTTCGGCCCCCGCCCGCAGCGCGCGTGGCAGGCCAGGTCGAGCGTCGGGCGCAGCCCGGGCCCGCCAGGGCCAGCGAGACAGCCGAGCGAGGCAGGATTACAGGTACGTGCCCGGACGGTCGGGCAGGCCCGGGGCCTGCTGCTCGCCCTGCAGGCCCGACATCGAGCCCGGCGGCAGTTGGCGAATCTGCTCGAGTTGCTGACGGGCAGCCAACTGCTGGGCGAACAGGGTGGCCTGGATCCCGTGGAACAGACCCTCGAGCCACCCGACCAATTGGGCCTTGGCGACGCGGATCTCGCCCTCGGTCGGGATCTCGCCGTCGCGGAACGGAAGGGCCAGCATCTTGAGCTCGTGCTGGAGGTCCGGCGACAGGGCATCGGCCAGTTCGGCCACGGAGCGCTCGTAGATCTCGGCCAGGCGCTCCCGGCTCGGCTCGTCGAGCGGCGCTGCCCGCACCTCCTCGAGGAGCATCTTCACCATCGATCCGATGCGCATCACCTTGGCCGGCGACGTAACGGCGTCGCCGATCTCCTGGACCGGCTCGACGGCCTCGACCTGGGCATGGTCGGCGGCGGCCGGGCCGACCACCTCTCCACGTTCCGGGGCGGACTGGGGATCAGACATCGTGGTCCTTTCGAGGGTGGCGGCTCACCGATGCCCGGCGAGCAGGGGGACGAGCACTTCGGCGGGTGTCAGGGATCCGTGCCGGCAGACGAGCTTGAACGGACCGGAGTCGGCAGGGTCGTGGAACGTGACGGGGGCGTGGGTCACGAGCGCGACGTCGCCGAGCCGTGCCGCGACGGGTGGAGCAATCGTCGGACCGAACCAGTGCTCGTCGATCACCTGCTCCTTCGTCACCACCCAGGCGACGTCCTCATAGCGCTCGCCAGCGGCCTTCGCGAGGTCGTCGGCCGCCCCCTTCGTGTGCCACCACCGGAAACGGCCCTCGCCGGACTGCTGCGTCACCATCGCCAGCAGGTCGCGATCGGGCTCGATGATCGCGTCGCCGACGTGGACCTGCCCGTGGTCAGCGGTCACGAGCAGCACGGCGCCCGGGGGCAACTGCTCGAGCAGGTCGCCCACGAGGCGATCGGCGGCCCGGAGCTCGGCGTCGTAGAAGTCGCCGAACCCTCGTTCGTGGGCGGTCTTGTCGACGCCGCCGTAGTAGGCGTAGACGAACCGCTCACCGGCGCGCAGGAGACGACCGGCGTCGACGGCGATGGCCGACGTCGCCCGGTAGCCGACGGGGCGCGATCCGCGGAGGTGGGCCTCGGTGAACGCCGAGGACTGCAAGTCAGTCGGCGAGATCACCGGTACGTCGTGTCCCATGAACGCACTGAACGGCTGGACGTCGCGAGGCGGGAACGAGCGCCGGCGGTCGGCTCCCGCGTTCGTCCAGCGCAGCACGTTGAGCACCTCCCCGCCGATCATCATGCGGTACCCGAGCAGACCGTGCTCGGCCGGCGTCAGGCCGGTGGCGATCGAGCTCAGAGCGGTGGCCGTCGTCGTCGGCGCGACGGTCGTGATCGGCCCACCGGCCAACGACGACAGCGTCGGCATCAGAGCGGCGTGCACCCCGAGCTGCTCCCAGCCGAGACCGTCGAGGATCAGCAGCACGACCTGGTCGGCGCCACGCACCGGCTCGGGCATCCACGACGGCAGCCCGACCGACCATTCGGAGGGGCCGAGCAGGGCCGGCACGATCCCGCGCACGTTCGCGCCCCCGTAGTCCGGGATCATCGGCCCGGCGCCGGGGGACGCATGGGGCATCGGTTCGGGGGTCACCGGCGCAGAGTCCACCACCTCCACTGTCGCAGGTAAAGCCGGCAAGGTGCGGATGACCGCCCACCGACGCGATCACGACGCCATCACGACGTGGCCCGTCCCCGTACGATGGGGTCGTGCGCGTCTCGACCAGAGGTGACTACGCCTGCCGTGCGTTGCTGTCGCTGACCCTCCACGGCGCCGGCGACGGGCCGACGTCGGTGCGCGACATCGCCGAGCGCACGGGCCTCCCCCAGCCCTACCTGGAGCAGATCCTGCTGGCCCTGAAGGGCGCCGGGTTGGTGCGGTCCAAGCGTGGCGTGGGCGGCGGGTACGTCCTCGCCCGCGACCCGGCCGACATCAAGCTGTCCGAGATCGTCTCGGCCGTGGACGGCCCGATCACACTCGGCGACTTCGGTCAGCCGCACCAGGACGGGGCGTGCGACCACGAGGGCCAGTGCGTGCTCATCGCGGTGTGGAACGAGGCCGGCGAGCACATGCGCACGCATCTCGACAGCTACACGCTGGCCACCGTCGCGGCGATGGCCCAGGGCGATGCGGCATGGCCGGCGACCGGGTTGACTGATCCGGACGCGGCGGCCGTGGCGACCGCGCCACGCTGAGCCGGCTCAGCGGGGTGGGGCCACCTCGAGCGTGTCGACGAAAGTCGCCAGATCGGCGGCCAGCGGACTCGTGAACGTGACGCGTCCACCCGTGCGGGGGTGGTCGAACGACAACTCGGCGGCATGCAGGAACGGTCGCGTCAGGCCGAGCGTCGTGCGTCGATCGCCGTACGTCGGGTCACCGACGAGGGGGTGGCCGACGGCGGCCAGGTGGACGCGGATCTGGTGGGTGCGGCCGGTCTCCAAGCGGCAGTCGAGGCGCGCGAGGTCGGCTGGGCCGCTGTAGCGGGCCACGAGCCGGTACTCGGTGCGGGCCGGCTTGCCGTCGACGACCACCGCCATCTTCAACGGGTCCCCCGGGTCTCGACCGATCGGCGCGTCGACGATCCCGTGCGGCGCGTCCGGGTGGCCCCAGACGAGTGCGTCGTAGCGTCGTCCCGCGGTGTGCGCGGCGAACTGGCCCATGAGGTCGTCGGCCGCTTCCTGGGTGCGGGCCACGACGAGCAGGCCCGAGCTGCCGGCGTCGAGGCGGTGCACGATGCCCGGGCGCAACGGGTCAGCGACGTCGGCGATGTCCGGGAACCGGTGCAGCAGGCCGTTGACGAGGGTCCCGGACAGGTTGCCGGCTCCCGGGTGGACGACGAGACCGGCCGGTTTGTCGACGACCACGACGTCGTCGTCGACGTGGACGATCTCGAACGTCACGTCCGCATCAGCGGTCGGCAGCACGACCTGGGGCAGGGCGCCCGGGTCGATCTCGACGACGACGCCGGCGTCGAGCCGGACCTTGCCCGACACCGCCACCGCACCGTCGACGCGCACCCCGCCGGCGGCGATCGTCGAGGCCGCCGCCGACCGGCTGACGTCGGCGAGGAGTGCGACGACGCGGTCGAGCCGCTCGCCGCCGAGCGCGGTGGGGACGACCTCACTGATCATCGGGCCGGCGGCTCCGGCGCCTGGGGTCGGGGCTCAGTACCCGCATCACCATCAGCAGCATCAGCATCAACATGAGCGTCAGTGTCAGCGTGAACGTCAGCGTCGGACATGTCGATGTCGACGGGGGTGTCGTCGTCGGCCATCGCGCCGTCGCCCGGCGCCGGCTCACCGATCGTGCCGGCGACCGGCGCGACGACCGGTCGCAACGCGCTGAGCAGGAGCAGCAGTCCCCCGACGGTCACACCGATGTCGGCGACGTTGAAGATCGGCCACCACTGCACGTCGATGAAGTCGACGACGCCGCCACGGAACCACCCTGGGGCGCGGAACAACCGGTCGAGCAGGTTGCCGACCGCGCCACCGATGATGAGGCCGACGGCGACCGGATAGACCGGACTCGACGTCCTGCCGATCGACACGAGCAAGCCGACGACGACGACCAGCGCCACGATCCCGATGATCGGGCCGAGCCCCGTCCCTCGCGAGAACGCCATGCCGGTGTTGAACGCCAGGTTGAACCGCAGCGAGCCGACGATGTCGATGTTGCGGTCCGGATCGGTGAGCGCGTCGAGCGCCCAACGCTTCGTCAGCTGGTCGACGACGATGACGACGGCCGCGATGGCCATCGGTACCCGCAGCTCGCGGGCGCTCATGGCCCGCAGCCGGCGGCGAGCATCATCGACGGCCGATCCCGCCCACCTTCTCCTCCACGAGGACGGTGGCCCACGGCAGCGCTTCGAGGCGCTCGCGCGGGAGCGGCTTGCCCGACACCAACGAGTAACCGTAGGTGCCGTCCTCGATGCGCAGCAGCGCAGCATCGATCTCGGCGACCGTCTGGCGGGCCTGCGCCGACAAGGCGAGGTCGCGCTCGCGCTCGACGACCATCGTGTCGCCCTCGCCGCTCTCGTCGTCGAACTGCACGTCACCCATCTCGCCGTCCTCGATGAGCGAGTTGGCCTCGTCCTCGAGCCGGGTCGCCTGACCGGTCAAGGCGATCCGCTCGGCGATCAACGCGTCGTGCTGGACCTTGAGGAACTTGACGTCGAAGTCCTTGGTGTACGTGATGCCGTCCTTGGTCGTGCCCCGAGGGGCAGGGATGCTGCCGTCGTCACCCGATTCGATGGCCGTCGACGCGGCGGAGGTCGACGACGATGCGGCGCTCACCTTGGCGGCGGTCGCCTTCGCCGGGGCGCTCTTCGCCGGGGCCTTCTTCGCTGCGGACTTCTTCGTCGCGGCCATGCTCTCCGACCTCCCACGGGTGTGATCGAACGGGGGACTCTATCGTCGGCACCACCCGACGAGACCCGAGTTCAGACCGCCGATTCAGGCGCGGCGTCGCACGTCGATCTCGGGGGTGTCCGTGCCGGCCGCGTCGAGCTCCACGGCCACGGCCAGCGTCTCGTCGGCGATGAGCTGCTGGTGGGCGCGCGCCGCATCGATCCAGTCGGCGTCGGCGCTGATCGTCACGACGATGCGGTCGGTGACGGCAAGATCGGCATCGCGTCGGGCCTGCTGGACGAGGCGCACCAGGTCCCGGGCGCGTCCCTCCTGCTCCAGCTCCGGGGTCACGTCGACGTCGAGGACGATGACGCCCGTACCGTCGCCCACCGTCGTACTCGCCCGGTCGCCGTCGGCGACCATCGTCAACGTGAACTCGCCCGGCTCGAGCCAGTGCCCGCCGGCGACGACGCGCTCACCCTCGAGCGTCCAGTCGCCGGCCTTGACAGCCTTGATGACGTCCTGCGTGTGCCGGCCGAGGCGCGGACCGATCGTCGCCGGGACGACCTGCAGCTCGTGGCCGGCGACCGCCCCGACGTCGTCGGTCAGGGCGACGTCGCGAACGTTCACCTCGTCGGCGATGATGTCGACGAACGGTGCCAGGCGCGCCGCGTCGGGCACGGCGATGGTCAACGTGGCCAGCGGCTGGCGCACCCGCCGCCCGTGCGCCTTGCGCACCGACAGCGTCGCCGAGCACACGTCGCGGACCTGGTCCATCGCGGCGACCAACTCGTCGTCGGCTGACAGGTCGTACGGCGACGGCCAGTCGGTGAGGTGCACGCTGCGCGTGTCGCCACTCGCCTCACCCTCACCGTGCAGCCCGGTGTGGATCGCCTCGGTGACGTACGGCAGCAGCGGCGCGGCGACCCGCACGACGACGTCGAGCACGGTGTGGAGCGTGTCGATGGCGTCCCCATCGCCGTCCCAGAAGCGCTGTCGGCTGCGGCGGATGTACCAGTTCGTCAGCACGTCGACGAACGACCGCACCCGAGCACACGCCGCGAACAGGTCGTACGCGTCCATCGCCGCCGTGGTGTCGACGACGAGCTGATGGGCCTTGGCCAGCACGTACCGGTCGAGGACGTGCTCCGACGAGTCCGCAGGCCCTCTGACGATCCCCTGGCGGCCGGCCACGTTCGCGTACAGGGCGAGGAAATACCACGCGTTCCACAGGGGCAGCAGCACCTGGCGCGCCGTGTCACGCAACCCGGCCGCGGTCACCGAGTAGTCGTTGCCGCGCAGGATCGGCGACGACAGGAGGTACCACCGCATGGCATCGGCGCCGTTGGTGTCGAACACCTCCATCGGGTCCGGGTAGTTGCGCAGGCTCTTGGACATCTTCAGCCCATCGGCCCCGAGCACGATGCCGTGGCTCACGCAGGTGTCGAACGCCGGGCGGTCGAACAGGGCCGTGGCCAGGACGTGGAGCGTGTAGAACCACCCCCGGGTCTGGCCCGTGTACTCGACGATGAAGTCGCCCGGGTAGTGGTCCTCGAACCACTGCCGGTTCTCGAACGGGTAGTGGACCTGGGCGAACGGCATCGAGCCCGACTCGAACCAGCAGTCGAGGACCTCGGGCACGCGCCGCATCATCGAGCGCCCGGTCGGGTCGTCCGGGTTGGGACGCACGAGGTCGTCGACGACGGGGCGGTGCAGGTCGGTGACGACGACGCCGAAATCGGCCTCCATCTCGGCCAGCGAGCCGTAGACGTCGATCCGGGGGTGGTTGGGGTCGTCGCTGCGCCACACGGGGATC
>JBEVOM010000016.1:0-59424 GCA_040507575.1 Ilumatobacteraceae bacterium | reverse complement strand
GACCCTGCGCGCCCAGATATCGGTGCAGGGCGAGGACGGAGCGAGCCATCAGCTCAGTCGTCGACGAACTCGATGTCGACCTCGGTCTCGTCGCGGACGGCTGCGGCGCGGACCACGGAGCGGATGCTCTGCGCGGTGCGGCCACGGCGGCCGATGACGCGGCCGAGGTCACCGGGGCCGACCCGGACGTCGAGGCGCACGCGGCCCCTGCTCTGCGAGGTCTCGACCTGGACGGCCGCGGGATCGTCGACGATCGAGGTGACGATGTGGGTGAGGACGGCGGCCGCCGTCGGCGCGCCGGAGGACTGATCGGCGCCGGGGCCGTCGACGGTGTCGTCGACGTCGGTCACGAGGGCGCCTTGGCCGCCGACTTGGCGGTCGTGAACTCCTCGAGGGCACCGGAGATCTCGAGCAGCTTGCGGACCCGGTCGGTCGGCTGGGCGCCCTGGCTGAGCCACTTCACGGCCTTCTCGTTGTCGACGGTCAGCGTCGACGGATCGTGGAGCGGGTTGTAGTGGCCGACGATCTCGATGAACCGACCGTCGCGCGGCGACCGCGAGTCGGCGGCGACGATGCGGTACTGCGGCTGCTTCTTCTTGCCGACCCGGGTGAGTCGCAGCTTCACTGCCATGGAGGGGACCTTCTTCGATGCTGGTGCCAGAACGACCGGACAGGTTAGCGGGCCGAGCCCCGATTCCCGTGGGCCCCGCATCGCGGACCCCGGACCACCGCGTCAGCCCCGGGGCATGGCACCGGGACCGCCGAAGCCGCCCGGGCCGTCGCCGAAGCCGCCGGTGAGCTCGGCGAGGTCGGGGAAGCCGCCGCCCGGAGGGAGGCCGGGCATGCCGCCGCCACGCTTCTTGCCCTTCTTGCCGCGTCCCATTCCGGCCATCCCGAACTTCTTCATCATCTTCTGCATCTCGCCGAACTGCTTCACGAGGCGGTTGACGTCCGACGGTGTCGTGCCCGACCCGTTGGCGATGCGCGTGCGTCGGGACCCGTTGATGAGTTGGGGTTGCGCCCGCTCGGTGGGCGTCATCGAGCGGATGATCGCCTCGACCGGCTTGAGGTCGTCGTCGTCGATCTGGGCGCCCTTCAGCTCCTTGGGCATGCCGGGCATCATCCCGAGCAGGTTGCCGAGCGGGCCCATCTTCTTGAGCTGCTGCATCTGGGCGAGGAAGTCGTCGAGGGTGAACGCCCCCTCCATCAGCTTGGTCGCCGCCTCCTCCGCCTCCTCCTTCTCGAAGGCCTGCTCGGCCTGCTCGATGAGGGTCAGGACGTCGCCCATGCCGAGGATCCGTCCGGCCATGCGGTCGGGGTGGAACTGCTCGAAGGCGTCGAGCTTCTCTCCGGTGGAGGCGAAGGCGATCGGTTTGCCGATGACCTCCTTGACGCTCAGCGCGGCGCCGCCACGGGCATCGCCGTCGAGCTTGGACAGGATGACGCCGTCGATGGCCAGCGTGTCGTTGAACGCCTCGGCGACGCCGACGGCGTCCTGGCCGGTCATCGCGTCGATGACGAGGAACGTGTAGTTCGGAGCCACGACGCCGGAGATCATCCGGACCTGCTCCATCATCTCCTTGTCGATCGCCAGACGGCCGGCCGTGTCGACGATCAGGATGTCCCGCCCGAGGCGGCGCGCTTCTTGCAGGCCCTTCGCCGCAGTGACCACTGGGTCGCCCGGCTGGGAGAAGACGGGGACGTCGATCTGGCGGCCCAGCGTCTGCAACTGCTCGACCGCGGCCGGGCGTTGGAGGTCGGCGCCCACGAGCAGCGGCTGGCGGCCCTGGGCCTTGAACCAGCGGGCCAGCTTGGCGGCGTTCGTGGTCTTGCCCGAGCCCTGCAGGCCGGCCATCAGCACGACCGTCGGCGGCCGGCTGGCGAACGTGATCTTCAGTGTCTCGCCGCCCAGGATGCGGGTGAGCTCAGCGTTGACGATCTTGACGACCTGCTGGCTCGGGTCGAGCGCCTGGGACGTCGTGGCGCCGATCGCCTCGGCCCTGATGCGGGCGACGACGTCGCGGGTGACCCCGACGTTCACGTCGGCCTCGAGCAGGGCGGTGCGGATCTCCCGCATGACCTCGTCGACGTCGGCCTCGGTCAGGCGCCCCTTGCCGCGCAGGCGCTTGACGATGCCCTCGAGCCGGTTGGAGAGGTTGTCGAACATGCAGGATCGGACGCTACCGGCCCGTCCAGCGGGCTGTCCCCCGCCGCAGGTTTGTTTCGCAAGACTAAGAAGCTACGCTAACGATGTGACCGCCACGGAGAACCTGAGCACGGCGAACCTGAGCACGGCTGCCGAGGCAGGATCTGAGATCGGTGACGATGCCGGCGCCGCCCTGGCCAGCGCGCTGCGCGTCGGAATCATGCGCCTCGCCCGACGTCTGCGCCTCGAGCGTGACAGCGACGCACTCACGCCGAACCAGTTCGCCGTCCTCGGCAACCTCAAGCGGATCGGGCCGATGACCGTCGGCGAGCTGGCGACGGCCGAGCGGGTCAAGCCGCCCTCGATGACCCGGACCGTGGCCGACCTCGAGCACGCCGGCCTGGTCGTGCGGCGCCCCCACCACCGCGACCGGCGCCAGGTCGTCGTCGAGCTGACCGCTGCCGCCCAGCTCGTGATCGATGCCGAGCGGCGCCGCCGCGACGCCTGGCTGGCCCAGCGCCTCGACGCCCTCGACCCGGCCGAGCTCGCCCTGTTGGAGCAGGTCGCCCCGCTGCTCGAACGGATCGCCGCGTCATGAGGTCGATGTTCGCTTCCCTGAAGGTCCGCAACTACCGGTTGTTCTTCGCCGGGTCGCTCGTCTCCAACGTCGGGACCTGGATGCAACGCGTCGCCCAGGACTGGCTGGTGCTGGCCCTCACCGGTAGCGCGGGTGCCCTCGGCATCACGACCGGGCTGCAGTTCCTGCCCATCCTGCTGCTGTCTCCGTTCGCCGGCGTGCTCGCCGACCGCTACCCGAAGCGCCGCATCCTCGTGTTCACCCAGGCCGCGATGGGTCTGACCGCGGCCGTCCTCGGGGTGCTCGCCATCACCGGGGTCGTGCAGACCTGGCACGTGTTCGTCCTGGCCTTCGTGTTCGGTGCCGGCACCGCGTTCGACGTGCCGCCCCGTCAGGCGTTCGTCAACGAGATGGTCGACCGCGACCTGCTCAACAACGCGGTCGGCCTGAACGCCGCCTCGCTCAACGCGTCCCGGATGATCGGCCCGGCGCTGGCCGGCCTGCTCATCGCATGGATGGGGTCGGGCGTCGCGGCCACCGGCTGGGTCATCATGATCAACGCGGCCAGCTACGCCGCCGTCATCGTGTCGCTGTCGTGGATGAGCGCCAACGAGCTGTCCCCGACCGCGCTGCTGGCGCGGGCGCCGGGGCAGTTGCGAGACGGCATCCGGTACGTGCGGGCCCGTCCCGACATCATGCTCGTGATGGCCGTGGTGTTCTGCGCCGGCACGTTCGGTCTCAACTTCCAGATGACGAACGCGCTGATGGCCACCGAGGTCTACGGCAAGGGCGCCGGCGAGTACGGAGTCCTCGGATCGATCATCGCGATCGGCTCCCTGTCGGGCTCGCTGCTGGCCGCTCGTCGGGTCCGGCCCCGCCAGCGTCTGCTGATCGTGGCCGCCATCGCGTTCGGCCTCAGCGAGGTCGTGGCCGGGTTGATGCCGTCGTACCTGACGTTCGCCGTCATGCTGCCGATCTGCGGCTTCACCGCCCTCACGCTGATCACCGCCGCCAGCTCGTACGTGCAGATGGCGACGGACGCCGTCGTGCGCGGCCGGGTGATGGCGCTGTACCTGACGATCTTCATGGGCGGCACGCCGATCGGAGCACCGCTGCTCGGCTGGGTGGCCGAGACGTTCGGTGCCCGCTGGACGCTGATCGGCGGAGGTGGCCTGACGGCTATCGGCACGATCGTCGCGGCGGTGGTGCTGGCCCCCCGCCAAGGCGTGTCGATCTCGATGCTGCGCCGTCCGTCGACGTTTCGGGTCGCGTTGCCGGCCCACGACTGACTCCGCGGTCGCCGCCGCCGACCCGGCGCTCGCGCTAAGTCCCCTGGACCCTCGGTCGGGCCGGGGTACGGTGCGACGCCGTGGTGACGGCCGACGAGCTGATCGCGTTCCGCGACGGCGAACCCGATGCGGTGCGTGCCGTGTACCGCGAGTTCGGCGGGCTCGTGTTCGCCGTGTCGCTGCGAACGCTCGGCTCACGTGATCTGGCCGAGGAGGCGACCCAGCGCACGTTCGTGAAGGCCTGGAAGGCGGCCGGCGGTTTCGACCCGGTCCGCGAGCTCGGACCGTGGCTGGCCACGATCGCCCGGCGCACGGCGATCGACATCTACCGCCGGGAGTCCCGGCGCCCGGCGACCCGGCTCGATGACGTGTCCCCCGCCGATCCGACCGTCGTCGAGATGCCGGTCGGGGTCGAGCGCAGCTACGAGGTGGCGGCGGTCCGGGCGGCGATCGACACGCTGCCACCCGACGAACGCGAGGTGGTGCGGTTGCAGCACCTCGAGGAGCTCACCCACACCGAGGTCGCGGAGCGCCTCGGTGTGCCCGTGGGTACGGTGAAGTCACGTTCCCACCGCGCCCATCGCCGGCTGGCGTCGATGCTCGGACATCTCCGGGAGGACTCCGGATGACCGCGGCGCGAACCGTTCCTGGTCATGGGCCGTATCAGTGGCGAGGAACCCGATGACCACTGACGACGAACGCGTTGCCTACCTCGCCGGCGAGGATGGGTCGGACCTCGACGATCCCTCGCGCGCCGATCTGGACGACCTGCGCGATCTGCTCGGCGACTCCTCGACCTGGGCCACCCCGGGCCCCGGTCTCGAGGACGCCGTCGTCGCCGCGATCGCCGCCGAGCGGGCCGCGGCGCCCGCGAGCCGACGGCCGGCACCGGCACCCACGGCGGGCCCGCCCGGCGCGACCCCGATCGATCTGGCGAGCCGTCGGCGGCGCATCCCCCACCTCGCCCGCAACCTCGTCACGGCTGCGGCGGCCGTTGCCGTGCTCGCCGTCGGCGGGTTCGTGCTGGCCACCCGCAACAGCGACGACGGCGTCACCAGCCTCAGCCTCGAGGCGACCGACCTCGCGCCGGATGCCGACGGTCGGGCCGAGCTGCGACGCACGGATTCGGGTTGGCGCATCGAGATCGACGCCAGCGGGCTGCCCCGGCGTGACGGCGGCGAGTTCTACGAGGCGTGGTTGAAGAGCGGCGACGGACCGGACGCCGTGCTCGTGCCGATCGGCACGTTCAACGAGGGCGGGGACGTCGTGTTGTGGGCCGGGGTCTCGCCGGTCGACTTCCCGATCCTCACCGTGACCCAGGAATCGGCCGACGGCGACCAGGGTTCGTCCGGCCAGGTCGTCCTGCGGGCCACGATCGACCTCGAGCAGTGATCGCCGGCCGGCGCCTGCTCGCGTCGCGACCGCCGAACCGCTGATCCGAGCGTCGCCGATCCGGGCTCCCGGCGCGGCCCGGCTCGTCCCGGGGCAGGCCGACGCGACGGCGCCGCCCCCGACGCGTCGGTGCGTCGGAGGCGGCGTTGCCCCGCCAGGGAGGGCGGTCGGCGTCAGTCGAGCAACGAGCCGTCGGGCGCGACGGCGAACCAGTTGCCGCCAGAGCCCTGCCCGTTGACGTCGCCCGGTGAGCTGTCGCCGGCGAACGTGTAGAGGGGGAAGTCGCCCGCCTTGAGCTGCGTGCCGGCCGGGTTCTCGACGGTCGAGAACACCGTTGTGTCGAGCCCGCCGAACGACGCCTCGCCGTCGACGAGCGCCGGCGGCCAGGCCTCGGCGCACCCGTCGACGCATGTCGGCGTGCCGGCCGTGTCCTTCGTGAACGCGTACAGGGTCATGCCCTCGGCGTCGACGAGCACGGTCCCGAGCGATGTCTCGGCGGTGGCGATCGACGGCGCACCGTCGGCCGCAGCCGCCGGCCGGCCCGGGGCCTCGGTGGCCGACGTGACGTCGCCGCCGTAGCCGTAGCCGTCGCCGTAGCCGTCGCCGGAGCCGCCGCCGCGCGGCGCGGCCGCCGTGGTCGGCGGCGTCGAAGCGGCCGGTGAGGTGCTCGAGCTGCCGTAGGGGTCGCCGTCGCCGCACGCGGCGAGCAGCGTGAGGCCGGCGAGGGCGAGGGCGCCGCCCCGCCAGAGCCGCCGGTTGCGGGTGGACATGGTCGTCACGGGATGGCCTCCTGGTCGCGGGTGCGTGCACTTCCAGAAGGACTACGTGTCGGGCGGCGATCCGGTTCTCGTCAGGATTCGATCGTCGAGCACGACGTCGGGG
This sequence comes from Ilumatobacteraceae bacterium, assembly GCA_040507575.1. GTDB lineage: Bacteria > Actinomycetota > Acidimicrobiia > Acidimicrobiales > Ilumatobacteraceae > JALZMG01. Next base: position 53,138 of record JBEVOM010000016.1, on the reverse strand, counting down.
GCGCCGTGGAGCCGGTCAGGCGTGCCGTCAGCCAGTCGGCGACGGCCGGCGCCGCGGTCGTGCGAACTTCGAAGTGGCCGACACCCGCATACGTGTGCAGCTCGATCACCGCCCCGTCGGTGCACTGCCGCTCGACCCAGGCCCGGGTGACGTCGGGTCGCACGAGGTCGTCGGTCAGCCCTTGGGCGACGAGCACGGGCACCTTGATGGTGGTCCCGGCGGCGGCGTTGTCGCGCATGATGTCGGACCACCCCGGCGCGGTCGCCGGATCGGCCGACAAGAAGCGCAGCTGCAGGGCGACGATGTCGGGCAGGTCGGCGATGCCCTGAGCCGTGTAGGAGACGCAGTTCTCGCCGATCTCATGGACGAAGGGTCGGGCCCCGGTGTGCACGACGGCCGACTCGTCGGCCTCAGGATAGATCGCCGACCACGACCCGATGGCGAGCGCGGTGAGGAGGATGCCGATGGCCTCGTGGTCGTCGTCCTCGACGAGCGTGGCGAGGTCGGTGGGCGGCGCCATCGGCGCCACCCCCACGATGTCCAGCTCGGGCGCGTACGTCGGCGCCAGCTCGGCCGCGTAGACCGTGGCGTGGCCTCCCTGGGAGTGGCCGTAGACGGCCGTCGTGGCGCTCACGTCGTCGCCCAACACCGAGTGGACGGCCCGCACGCTGTCGAGCACGGCCCGGCCCTCGCTCTCACCGATCAGGTACGGGTGCGGCCCCGGGGTACCGAGACCTGGGTAGTCCGTGGCGACCACGACCGTCCCGGCGGCCAGCAATCGGTCGAGCTCGGGGATCTTGCCGAGCCCGGCGTCGGGGTCGAGCGACGGGGCGCAGTTCGACGCGATGCCGCTCGTGCCGTGGGCCCACGCGACCACCGGCCACCCGCCGGCGGGCGCCGCGCCGGTCGGAGCGACCACGACGGCCGACACGGCGATCGGATCACCGTCGGCGCCGGTGCTGGTGTACAGCACCCGCTGCACCCGGGCGTCGACGGACGTGTCGACATCGTGGGACCGGATGATCGTGCCCGGTCCGCCGGCCGGCAGGGCATCGGGTGGGTCGTAGAACGCCGGCGGGTCGTCGGGCTGGGTCACCCGGACGAACACACCCCACGCGACCGGGACCACGACGGCGATCACGAGGACGATGACGATCCACCGCGGTGGTCTCGACATGGCGACCTGCCGTCCCGATCAGTTGTCGTCGAACAGCCCGGCGACGAACTCGTCAGCATCGAAGGGCACGAGATCGCTGATCGTCTCACCGATGCCGACGAGCTTGATCGGGATGCCGAGCTCGGTCTCGATGGCGAACACGATGCCTCCCTTGGCCGACCCGTCGAGCTTGGTGAGCACGACACCCGTGACCTGCGAGACGTCACCGAACTCCCGGGCCTGGGACAGGCCGTTCTGGCCGGTCGTCGCGTCGACGACGAGCAGCACCTCGGTCACGTTGCCGGAGCCTTTCTCGGCGACCCGGCGGACCTTGCGCAGCTCCTCCATGAGGTTGGTCTTCGTGTGCAGGCGGCCGGCCGTGTCGGCGAGCACGAGCTCGATGCCGCGGGACGTCGCCCGCTCGACGGCGTCGAACACCACGGCGCTCGGATCTCCGCCTTCGCTCCCCCGCACGAGCTCGGCATCGGCCCGCTCGGCCCACGTCGCCAGTTGCTCGGCGGCCGCGGCGCGGAACGTGTCGCCGGCGGCGAGGAGCACGCGGCGGCCCTCGGCGCGCTGCTGGTTGGCCACCTTTCCGATCGTCGTCGTCTTGCCCACGCCGTTGACGCCGACGAACAGCCAGACATCCGGCCGCCCATCGGTGAGGTCGAGGCGCAGCTCACGGTCGGCGCCGGCGAGGCGGGCCTGCATGTCGCCGCGCAAGGCGGCCAGCAACTCGTCGGGCTCGGTGATCTCCTTGGCCTTCACGCGGATGCGCAGGTCGTCGAGCAGGGCGGTGGTGACGCCGATGCCGACGTCGGCGCGGAGCAGGGCCTCCTCGAGCTCGTCCCACGACTCGTCGGTGATGCCCCGTCGGCCGCGGACCCCGGCGAACGCCATGGTGAGGGCGCCGCGGGCTCGGGCCATCCGTTCGCGCAGCGAGGCGGGTGCGATGACCTCGGGCTCGAGCAGCTCCGGCTCGGCGAGCTCGGCCTCGACGACATCCGGTTCGAGCACCGCAGTCCCTGTCGGCCCGCCTGTCTGGGGCGGCGCCGTCGGTGGTTGCGGACGCGGCGCCGAGGCGGCGTCGATCGGACGCTGGGCGCGTCGCCGGTTGACGACGAGCACACCGATCCCGAACAGGATGACGAGCCCGATGAGGACGAGGTAGATCCACTCCATCGTCGGGCGACGCTACCGGGCGCCGTCCGGGTCAGCCCTCGTCACCGAGCCGTTGCGCCAGCCAGGCGAGCGGGATCGACACGGCCATCACGAACGTGGCCACCACGTTCACCAGCGGAACGCTGTTGGGTCGGCCGATGTTGGCGACGATCCATTGGGGCAGCGTCTCGAAGCCCGAGCCGGACGTGAACGTGGTGACGACGATCTCGTCGAAGCTCATCGCGAACGCTCAGGATCCCGCCGGCGACGAGTGCCGACCGCACGAGCGGGAACGTCACGTAGCGGAACGTCTGCACCGGCCGGGCACCGAGGTCGGCGGACACCTCGACCAGGTCGGCCGACGACCGGCGCAACCGGGCGATCACGTTCGGCCTCGACCGGACGGGCCTCAGCCGGTCGGCGCGGTCACCCGCTCGGCGATGACCTTCGACGATCCGCCCGGCTGCATCGTCACGCCGAGCAGGCTGTCGCCGGCCTCCATCGTGCGCTTCTGGTGGCTGACGACGAGCAGCTGGGCGTCCCGCCGGAACTCGGCGATCAGTCCGAGGAAGCGGTGCAGGTTGACGTCGTCGAGAGCCGCCTCGACCTCGTCCATCACGTAGAACGGCGACGGGCGGCTGCGGAACACCGCGAACAGGAACGCCAACGCGGTGAGGCTGCGCTCCCCGCCCGACAGCAGCGACAGCTTCTTGACGTTCTTGCCGCCCGGCTTGGCCTCGACCTCGATCCCCGTGTTCAGCAGGTCGTCGGGCTGGGTCAACACCAGCCGGCCGCCGCCACCGGGGAAGAGCCCGCCGAACAGCGTCGTGAAGTTCGTGCTGACGTCCTCGTACGCCGCGGCGAACACGGTCTGGATCTCGCCGTCGATGGCCCGGATGACCCGACTGAGCTCGCGGCGGGTCGTCCGGACGTCGTCGAGCTGCTCCTCGAGGAACGTGTGACGCTCCTGCAGCTCGGTGAACTCCTGCAGGGCCAGCGGGTTGATCGGGCCGAGCAGGCGGAGCTCGCGATCGAGCTCACGCGCCCGGGCCTGCGCTGAGACACCGTCGGGTAGCTGGGGGCACCCGGCCGCCTCGGCCGCCTCCGGCTCGACGTCGAGATCCCGGCGCACCATGTCGACAGCCGCCTCCAGGCGCAGCCGCGCCTCGGCTTCCTGGAGCTCGGTGCGGCGGGCCTTCTCGCGGACCTCGTCGAGCGACCGCTCGGCGGCCGTGCGGGCGGCCCTGAGCTCGTCGAGGTGGGCGGCCAGCGCGCCGACCTGCTCGGTCTGCTCGCGGCGGCGTTCGACCAGCTCGGCGTGGTGCGCCTCGACGACGCCACGATGTGCGTCGACCAGCGCGGCGAGACGGTCCAGCGCGGCCAGCGACCGCTCGACGTCGATGCGCCGTCGAGCGGCCTCGCGGCGGGCCTCGGCGTCGGCCACCAGCCGGCCCTCGGCCGCGTCGACGCGGTCCTGGAGGAACTGGGCCCGTTCGGCCAACCCGGCGGTCCTCACGTCGAGGTCGCGACGTCGCCCGGACAGCACGGCTGCCCGCGCGTCGAGCGCGGCCCGCGCCTCGGTGCGCGAGCGCACCTCGTCGGCTTCGGCCACCTCGCCGGCCTCCAGCTCGGGCAGCAACGCCTCGAGCTCGGCGATCCGCGACGAGTCGGCGGTGAGGTTGGCGTTGAGCTCGGCGATGCGCCGACGGAGCGGTTCCAGCTCGGCGTCAGCCTCGCGGCGCTCCGCAGTGGCGCGGCCCTGGGCCGTGCTCACGCGGGCGATCCGGTCGTCTCCATCGGCGAGCAGGCGACGCAGCTCGGCGGCTTCACGCCGCGACGCCTCGAGCTCGCGGGCGGCGACGAGCGCGTCGGCGTCACAGCGACGGAGCACGTCGACGGCGAGGGCGGCATCACGCTCGGCGTCCTCGAGCGTCGCCGCGGTGACACCGGCCCCGGCGGCACCGATGCGCCAGCCGGTCCGACCGAAGCGGTCTCCGGTGACGGTGACCACGACGGCGTCGGGGTGGGCACCAGCCACCGCCGCCGCACGTTCGATGTCGTCGACACGGGTCGCGCCGGCGAGGAGCCGGTCGAGCAACGGGCCCACACCGGCGCGGTCCGCGCTGACGTGCGGCCGCACCGCTTCGCCACCGACGACCGGCGGTCGTTCGATCGGCGCGGCCAGACCGAGAGCCAGGACGGCGCCGGTGGCATCCGAACCGCGCAGGGCATGGAGGGCCCGGCGAGCCGCGTCGGGGTCGCCCATGACGACGGCGGTCACCGCTTCGCCGAGCGCGGCCTCGACCGCGGCTTCCCAGCCGACGTCGATGCGGATGAGATCGAGCAGCGTCCCGAGCACACCCTCCGACCCGGCCAGGCGCTCCGCCCCGGCACGGGTGCGGGCGGCATCCAGCGCCATCTGCAGGGCCTCGACGCGGGCTGCGGCGCCTGAGGCGACCTCGGCCGCAGCCTGCCGGGCGGCCACGCATCGCTCGTGGGTGGTGGCGGCCGCGGCCGACCGCTCGTGGTTCGCCTCGATCGCCTCGACCAGGGGCTCCCGGTCGGCGGTGGCTGCAGCCAGCTCGGCCCCCAGCTCGTCGGCCCGTCGGGCGAGCGCGTTGAGACGGGCGGCCAGCTCCTCGATGCGGTAGGTCCCACGCATCGACTCGGCACCGGCGCGTTCGGCGCTGGCGCGACGCGAGCGCAGCTCGCCGCGCACCTCGGCCACGGCGCTCGCCGCGCTGGCCGCCGGCTCGGCCGTCTCGAAGAGCGCCAGCACACCCTGGCGCGCCGCGCCGAACTCCTCCTCGTCGGCGCTCAGCGCGGCGATCTCGGGGTCGAGCCCGGCGAGCTCGGCCCGCACGACCAACAGCTCGGCGCCGTAGCGGGCGGCGTCGTTCTCCAGCGTGGCGATGATGCCGGCGTCGAGCAGCTGGCCCCGGTCGCGCTCGAGCGCCCGGCGGCGCTCGACGATGACGGCGGCGAGGCCGCGGGCGCGCTCCTTGAGCTGCTCGACCCGCACCAACCGGTCGTTGAGGTCGTCGGTCCGGCGCGCCGACAGCTCGGCGCTCGACGTCATGACCTCGGTGTCGAGCCAGGCGAGCTGCGACTTCAGCGCCGTCTCATCCGATGCCGCGTCGATCTTGGCCGTGGCCAGCGCACCGAGCGTGGTCCGCAGCGCGCCGATCTCGCGACCGGCGACGTGGATGCGCAGGCCGGTCAGCTCCCCGATCAGCTCGCCGTGGCGACGGGCCGCCTCGGCCTGGCGCTCGAGGGGCCGCAGCTGACGGCGCACCTCTCGCAAGAGGTCCTGGACCCGCAGGAGGTTGGCCTCGGTGGCGTCGAGCCGGCGCTCGGCCTTCTCCTTGCGCTTGCGGTACTTGAGGACACCCGCGGCCTCCTCGATGATCGACCGGCGCTCCTCCGGACGGGCGTTGAGGACGGCGTCGATCTGGCCCTGGCTGATGATGACGTGCTGTTGGCGGCCGACGCCGGCGTCCGACAGCAGCTCCTGCACGTCGAGCAGGCGGCACGGCACGTCGTTGATCGCGTACTCGCTGTCGCCGGAGCGGAAGAGCGTGCGACGGACCGTGACCTCGCTGAACTCGATCGGCAAGATGCCGGCCGAGTTGTCGATCGTCAGGCTGACCTCGGCGCGGCCGAGTGCGGGCCTCGTGGCGGTGCCGGCGAAGATCACGTCGTCCATCTTCTGGCTGCGCACGGCGCTGGGCGCCTGGGCGCCGAGCACCCAGGCGATGGCGTCGACGACGTTGGACTTCCCGGAACCGTTGGGCCCGACGACGACGGTGACCCCTGGTTCGAGCTCCATCGTCGTGGCCTCGGCGAACGACTTGAAACCCTTGAGGGTGAGGCTCTTCAAGAACACGGCGGCCGCGAAGCTACCGGCTGACTCCCGTCGGTTCATGGATGCCGGCGGCAGCAGGGGTTGCCCCGCTCAGCGCACCGGGGGCAGGCGCTGGCACGTCGGGCAGAAGTGCGTCGAGCGCCCGCCCGACACCGTCCGGCGGATGATCCCGCGACCGCACGTGAGGCAGCGCTCGCCCGTCCGGCCGTAGACCCGGTGATCGTCCTGATACGACCCCCCGGAGCCCATCAGGTCGACGTACTGGCTGTCGCCGAGCGTCGAGCCGCCGGCGCCGACCGCGGCCAGCAGCACGTCGTGCATCGTGTCGTGCAGGCGTCGCAGCTCCGGTCGGCGCAGCGAGCCGGCGATCCGCTCCGGGTGCAGGCGGGCGCCGTGGAGGATCTCGTCGGCGTAGATGTTGCCGATGCCGGCGATGACGGCCTGGTCGAGCAGCAGCGGCTTGAGGCGGGTCCGGCGGCGAGCCAGCAGCGCCTGCAGCGTCGTGACGTCCAGTCCGTCGGCCAGCGGATCGACACCCAGGCGGGCGACTTCGGGCAGCTCGACGTCGACGTGCTCCGGGTCGAACACGACGACCTCGCCGAACGTGCGGGGATCGACGAACCACAGCTCCTCGGGCTCACCCGACAGCGCCAGCACGACATGGGTGTGCGCCGGTCGCGCCGACGAGGCGGGCGCCAGCAGCAACTGCCCGCTCATGCGGAGGTGGATCATCATCGTGTCACCGCTGTCGAGGGGGCACAGCAGGTACTTGCCGCGGCGTCCTGCCTCCATGACCGTGGTCCCCGTCAGGCCGTCGATCACCTGGCGAGCCGACGTGCGGCGCACCGTGCGCTCGCGGCCGACCTCGACCCGCTCGATGCGGCGCCCGACGATCCGGTCGGCGAGGCCCCGCCGGACCGTCTCGACCTCGGGGAGCTCAGGCACCTGCAGTGCGGACGGCGTCGAGGCGGGCGCAGGCCGCGGACGCGGCGGCCTGTTCGGCTGCCTTCTTCGACCGGCCGGTCCCCTCCCCGACGACGTTGCCGTCGACGACGACGGCAGCGAAGAACCGCTTGGCGTGGTCGGGTCCTTCGGCGCGCGTCACGTACTCCGGCGGGCCGGTACCGTCGGTCGCCGCCGCTTCCTGGAGGCGCGACTTGTAGTCGAGGTGGTCGAGGTTGGCCGCGGTCTCGGCCAGCCGAGGTCCGATCAGGCGCTCGATCACGTCGTAGGCCACGGCCGGTCCGCCGTCGACGTAGACCGCACCGAACACCGCCTCGAGCGCGTCGGAGAGGATCGACGGCTTCTCGCGACCACCGGCCGCATCCTCGCCGCGGCCGAGCAGCAGGAACTGGCCGAGGCCCAGCTCCTCGGCCACCTCGGCAAGTGCCAGCGCGTTGACGACGCCCTTGCGGACCCCGGTCAGGGCGCCTTCGGGGAGGTCGACGAACCGGCGGAACGCGAGGTCGGCGACGACCCAGCCGAGGATGGCGTCGCCGAGGAACTCGAGCCGTTCGTTGCTGATCGTCCCCGGGTGCTCGGCGCACCACGAACGGTGCGCCATGGAGCGCGCCAAGAGCTCGGGATCGGTGAAGTCGTACCCGATGCGCCCAGTGAGGGACTCGAGCGTCAGGCGCCCTCCCGGGTGCGCTCGTGCACGTAGTCGACGGCGTCGCGCACCGTCTTCAGGTCGGCGAGGTCCTCGTCGTCGATGCGGAAGCCGGTCGTGCGTTCGCTCAACTCCTCCTCGAGCGCTTCCACGAGCTCGATCAAGGCCAGCGAGTCGGCGTCGAGGTCGTCGACGAACGACTGCCCCTCGGTGATCGCGGCAGGCTCGATCTCGAGGATGTCGGCGAGCCGGTCGCGCACGATCTCGAAGATCTCATCGCGTCCCACTGGGCCGTTGGCGACGTCGGTGTCGGCAGGCATCGGGGCCCGATGCTACTTGGGCGCGACCGCCTGCCGGATCTCCTCGACCATCCCGCCCTCGACCATCTCCCTGGCCACCGCGATGGCGTTGACGATCGCGGTCGCTCCGCTCGAGCCGTGTGAGATGACGCAGACGCCGTCGACGCCGAGCAGGACGGCCCCGCCGTACGTGTCCGGGTCGAGCGACTGGTACAGCGGCAGGAACGCCGGCATGAGGGCCTGGGCGTGCTCCTCGTACCCCGGCGCCGCCATCGCCTCGAACAGGGCCTTGACGATCATCCGCACGCCGCCCTCGAGCGCCTTGAGCACGACGTTGCCGGTGAAGCCGTCGGTGACGGCCACATCCACGTCGTCAGTCGTGACGTCCCGACCCTCGATGTTGCCGATGAAGTTGATGCCGGAGGCCGCTTGCAGCAGCGGGAACGCCTCTTTGCGCAGCGAGTCGCCCTTGCCCGGTTCCTCTCCGATGGAGAGCAGGCCGACGCGCGGCTCGGCGAGCCCGAAGCGGTGACGGGCGTAGACCGCGCCCATCTGCGCGAACTGCACCAGCCACTCGGCCTGGACCTCGCTGTTGGCGCCGGCATCGAGCAACACGGTCGGCGTCGAGCCGGGCACGGGGATCGGGGTCGCGACGGCCGGGCGGTTGACCCCTTTGATGCGTCCCATGCGCAGCAGGGCGGCGGCCATCGTGGCACCCGTGTTCCCGGCCGAGATCATCGCCGAGGCCTTGCCGTCGCGGACGGCCTCCGCCGCCCGGACCAGCGTCGAGTCCTTCTTCCGGCGGACCGCGCCCGCCGGGTCCTCGTCCATCGCGATGACCTCGGACGCCTCGATCAGTGGGAGATCGCCTCGACCTTCGAGGTCGCGCGGGCCGACGAGCGCGATCGGCACACCGGTGGCGGCGGCCTCGATCGCGCCAGCGAGGATGTCACCAGGGGCCCGGTCACCGCCCATGGCGTCGACCGCGATGGGCAGCACGTTCAGGCGTTGACGTCGACCGCGACTCGGCCCTTGTACCACCCGCAGGACGGGCAGACCGTGTGCGGCTGCTTGGCGTTGCCGCACCGGGGGCAGACGCTGCGCGGGGGCGTGGCCAGCTTCCACGCGCCGGCGCGATGGCTACGGGTCTTCGACTTCGACTTCTTCTTCTTGGGAACGGCCATCGTGCTCTCCGTCGGCGAATGCGGCTGTTGCAGGCTAGCGGGGGGACGACAGACGCCAACCCTCGGCCCCGACCGCCCCGGACCGCCCCCGGACCCGCCCCCGACGGGCTCTGGGCGCGCACGGTCTCGAATCTGGGACTGGGCGCGCCCAGATGCCGCCGGCGATCGGCCGCTAGTCCTCCAGCTCGAGCTGGTCGAGCACGGACCACCGGTCGTCTCGGACCGTCATGTCGCAGCCGCACGGCCCGTCGTTCAGGTCAGCGCCGCAGCTCGGGCACAGCCCGGCGCAGTCCTCACGGCAGAGCGGAGCGTCCGGCGCGGCGAGCAGCACGCCCTCGCGCACCATCGGACCGAGGTCGAGCTGGCCGTTCTCGATCGGGAACGCGTCGGGATCCGCGCTGTCGCCCGGGATGGCGTAGCGCTCGGCCACGTCGACGACCAGGGGGCCCGACAGCGGCCGCACGCAGCGCCGACACGTGTCGTGCCAGCCGACGCCGAGCGTGCCGGCGACCACGATGTCACCGAGCGTGGATTCGGCGACGACGTCGACGACGACCTCACCGTCCAGGCGGTCGTCGTGGATGTCGAGCGCCTCGAGGTCGACAACCACCTGGATCGGACGACGGGTGCCCGGCTGCCGCAAGAGCTCGACGGCGTTGAGGGTGAGGAGCGATCGGCCCATCAGCGTCAACGATCCTGATCGAAGAACCCCTTGGTGGGGTCGTCCTCCTCGAACTCCGTCGCCGCCAACGGCACGGCTCCGATCGACAGCCGTTGGCGACCCGCCCCGACCGTCTTCTGGAGCTTGTCGAGGAGGATCTCGAAGCTTCCGAGGCGTTGGTCGAGGAAGTCCTCGGTCTCGTGACGGAGCCGGCGGGAGTCGGCCTCGGCCGTCTCCATCACCTGGCGAGCCCGCTGCTCGGCCGCACGAACGACCTCGGTCCGCTGCACCATCCGCTCGGCCTGGACGCGAGCCGACTCCAGCAGCTCGTCGGCCTCGCGGCGCGTCTTGGCCACGAACTCCTGGCGCTCCTTGAGCATCCAGCGAGCCTGGCGCAGCTCGTCGGGCAGGCGCACCAGCGCCTCCTCGAGCAGCTCGATGATCTCGTCGCGGTCGATGCGCGGCGACGACGACAGCGGCATCGTCGGCGCGGTGGCGATGATGTCGATCGATCGCCGGAGCAACGTCTCGGCGTCACCGACGTACCCCTGACCGGGCTCGGGGTACTCGTCGTCGATCTCGTCGTAGCCCTCGTACCCGTCGTCGTGATCGTCGTAGCTCATGCTCTGCTCGAGAACTGCTCGGCCAGCGCGTCGGCGACGGGCTGGGGCACCATGTGGGTGACCGACCCACCGTACCTGGCGATCTCCCGCACGAAGCGGCTGCTGATGAACCCCCGATCGGCCCGACACGGCAGGTAGACGGTGCGGACACCCGTGACGGAGTGGTTGGTGAGCGCCATCTGCTGCTCGATCTCGAAGTCGGCGGCCGTGCGCAGACCCTTGACGATGAACGACGCGCCAGTGGTGGCGGCGGCGACGATGGCCAACCCGGCGTGCGCCTGCACGTCCACGTGCTCGCCGACCGCCCCCAACGACGCTCGGATGAGATCGAGGCGTTGGTCCACCGGGAACAGCCCGCCCGTCTTCTCGTGGTTGTGCATCACGGCGACCGTGACGTGGCCGAACAGCTCGACCGCCTGCTCGATGACGTCGACGTGTCCGAGGTGGATCGGATCGAAGCTGCCGGGGTTGAGCACGGTCGCCATGGGTGGGGAAACCGTAGTGCTCGCCGGTCGGCGCACCCGTTATCCGTCGCCGCCCCGTCCGTCCTCGTCCTCCGCGGCGTCGCGGTACAGGAACGTCACCCACGTCCGCCCGTAGCGCTTGACCCGGCCCTGCTCCCAGCCGATCGGGGCCGTCACCTCGGCGTCGGCCTCGACGACCAGGAGGGAGGCCCGCACCGCGCGCAGCAGGCGCGGCCAGTCGTCGTAGCCATACGGCGGGTCGGCGAACGCAAGGTCGACGGCACCGGCCGGTCCCGCAGCCGCCGTGACGCCGTCGCCGACGACGACTCGGGTGCGACCGCGCAGGCCGAGCACCGCGATGTTCTCGTCGATCGCGCGCACCGCGTTCCGGTCGCGTTCGACGAACGTGCAGTGCGCGGCACCACGCGAGAGCGCCTCGATCCCGAGCGCGCCGCTCCCGGCGTACAGGTCGAGGACCCGGGCATCGACGACGACGTCGAGGCTCGCCAGGGAGTTGAAGATCGCCTCGCGCACCTTGTCGGTCGTCGGCCGCGTCGACGGCCCGCTCGGCGCCACGAGGCGCCTCCCCCTCAGCTCGCCGGCCACGATCCGCACGGGTCGAGGGTACGTCGAGGGTACGCGGCTGGGCGCGGGCACACTGGACGGCAGTGCTCGAACCCGACCCTGTCATCACGTGCATCGACTGCGGAGGCCGGGCCCACCTGCTGTCGAAGCCCCACGTCGACCCCGAAGACGCCACGACGGCTCGTTGGGAACCCGGCGACATCGTTGCCTACCGCTGCGAGGACTGCCTCGACCGCTGGGACCTCGTCCTCGAGGACGACGTGGGCACCGAGCCGGACGACTGACGGCCTGCGGCGCCGTTCGCGGCGTGGGCGCGCGCTCAGCTGCGCGTGAGGAACTCCGTGTCCTCGTCGGTGAGGAGCAAGGCGAGCTCGTCGAGGAGGAGCGGGTTGGCGGCGAGCGCCGGGTCGGCGTCGACGATGTCGAACGCCGCATCGCGGGCCAGACGCACGAGCTCGCGGTCGCGCCGCAGGGACGCCAGGCGCAGGTCGCTGCGGCCCTTCTGGGCCGCGCCCATCAGCGTGCCCTCGCCGCGCAGGTCGAGGTCGACCTCGGCCAGCTCGAACCCGTCCGTCGAGGCCACGAGCGCCTCGACGCGCGGGCTGAGCGGCGCGTCGGGATCCTTCGGTGCGGTGACGAGCCAGCACTGCGACTCGTGTGTGCCGCGACCGACCCGACCCCGGAGCTGGTGCAGCTGGGCGATGCCGAAGCGGTCGGCGTCGAGGATCACCATCACGGTCGCGTTCGGGACGTCCACCCCGACCTCGATGACGGTCGTGGCGACCAGCACGTCGATGTCCCCGCTGCGGAACGCCCCCATCGTCGACTCCTTGTCGGCTGCCGACATCCGGCCATGCAACAGCCCGAGCCGCAGCCCCTCGAGCGCACCGCTCGACAGCCGCTCGTACGTCTCCTGGGCGGACGCGACCTCCAGCTTCTCGGACTCCTCGATCAGTGGGCACACGACGTACGCCTGCCGACCGGCCCCGACCTCGGCCCGCACCGCCGCCCACGCCCGTTCCTCGTCGTCGGCCGCGCTGCCTCGTTCGCTCCCGCTCTCCGCGCCGCCTCGTTCGCTCCCGCTCTCCGCGCCGCCTCGTTCGCCCGCTCTGACCGCTCGCGTCACGATGGGCGTGCGTCCCGGCGGCAGCTCGTCGAGCACGCTGACGTCGAGGTCGCCGTAGACCGTCATCGCCGCGGTGCGCGGGATCGGCGTCGCCGTCATCACCAGCACGTCGGGCACGGCGCCGTCGGCCTTCTCCCGCAACGCCGCCCGTTGCTCGACCCCGAAGCGGTGCTGCTCGTCGACCACGACGACGCCGAGGCTGTTGAACGCGACAGCCTCCTGGATCAACGCGTGCGTGCCGATGGCGATGTCGACGGTGCCGTCGGCCAGCCCGGTCAGCACGCGTCTGCGCTCGCTGCCCGTGACGCGGTTGGTCAGCAGTTCGACGCTGAGCGGCCGCTCGCCGAACAGGTTGCCGGCCGGCACCAACAGCCCGTCGAGCATCCGCCGCACGCTTGCCGCGTGCTGCTCGGCCAGCACCTCGGTCGGGGCCATCAGCGCTCCCTGGTGTCCGCCCTCGACCGCGGCCAGCAGCGCGGTGACGGCGACCACGGTCTTGCCGGCGCCGACGTCGCCCTGCAACAGGCGGTGCATGGGGTGGGGCGCGGCGAGGTCGGCGTCGATCTCGGCGATCACCCGCTGCTGGGCACCGGTCAGCGGGAACGACAACGCGGCGTGGAACCGGCGCACCAGCTCGCCGGCCACGGCGTGGGTGATCCCGACGGCATCGCGCTCCATCGCCCGTTTGCGCATGACGAGGACGAGCTGCACCCGCAGCAGCTCGTCGAACGCCAGCCGCCGACGGGCCTGCTCCTTCTCCCCGATCGTGTCCGGCAGGTGGATGCCGTGCAGGGCGGTCCAGCGGTCGATCACGCCGAGCCGGCGCCGGACATCCACCGGCACGGGTTCGGCCAATCCCCTGGCCTGGCACCGCTTCAGCGCGTCCTCCACCCAGCCGGCGATCTCCCACGTGTTGAGCTGGGCCTTCTCGCTCTGCGGGTAGATCGGGACGATCCGGCCGGTGCGGTCGCCGATCAGGTCGACGATCGGGTTGGCCATCTGCAGGCCGCCGCGGTAGGAGTCGACCTTGCCGAACAGGGCGATGTCGAGGCCCGGCGTCAGCTGCCGCTCGCGCCACGGCTGGTTGAAGAACACGACGTGCAAGCGGCCGGTGTCGTCGCCGACGACAGCTTCGACCATCGTGCGCCGGTTGCGCATCTGGCGCCGCTTGACCGACGTCACCGACACGATCACGAGCGCCTCGGTGCCGGGGGTGAGATCGCGCACGCGAGCCTCATTGGTCCTGTCGACCCAGCGCCGCGGGTACGTGGAGAGCAGGTCGAGGACGGAGTGCACCCCGACGGCGGCGAGCGACTCCTCCTTGCGCTCCCCGACTCCCTTCAACCGGCCGACCGGGATGGCGTCGAGGTCCCGGAGCGTGAGCGGACCCGGCTCGGCGGCCATCGGCTACTCGACGCCGAAGAGGTACGGGTACAGCGGCTGGCCGCCGTCGTGCACCTCGACCTCGACACCGGGGCGGTTGACGAGCATCCAGGTCTCGATCCGCGCCGTCGTCGCGTCGTCGGCATCGGCGCCGCAGATCAGCGTCACCAGCTCACGCTCGTCGCCGACGAGCCGGTCGAGCAGTCCGGTGGCCGCAGCGACGAGGTCGGCGGCGACGGCGACGATCCCGTCGCCCCGCACGATGCCCATCCAGTCGCCCTCGGCGACGGGGCCGACCGGCGTCTGGCTCGCCCGCACGGCCTGCGTGACCTCGCCGGCGTCGATCGCCTCGGCGGCGTGACGCATCCCGGTCGTGTTGACCTCGGCCGACGACTCGGGGTCGTACACCATCAGCGCGGCCAGACCCTCGGGCATCGAGCGCGACGGCACGACGCGCACCGTCCGCGACGTCAACGCGTCGACCTGCTCGGCGACGGGGATGATGTTCGTGTTGCCGGGGAGGAGGACGACCTGTTCGGCGTTGACCCGGTCGACGGCGGCCAGCAGTTCGGCCGTCGACGGGTTCAGCGTCTGCCCGCCGGCCACGACCGCCTGGACGCCGAGCTCCTCGAACAGCGCCGTGATGCCCGGCCCGCTGCTGACGGCGACGACGGCGCAGGTCACTGCCGGGAGGTCACGGGGCCTCGCGAAGGAGGGTGCGGCGCCCGACGTTGCGGCTGCCGTGGCGATGGTGGCCTCCCGCAGGGCGTGCTCGGCGGCCACCTCTTCGAACAGGTCGCTGACCCGGATGCCGTACGGGCGACCGCCGACATCGAGGATGGTCTCGATCGCCGCGCCGATGTCGTTCGTGTGGACGTGGCAGTTCCACGTGCCGTCGCCACCCACCACGACGATCGAATCGCCGATCTCGGCCCACCGCTGCTTGAACGCGCCGATGCGGTCGTCGACGAGCTCGCACAGGAACATCACCTCGTAGCGCTGCTCGCTGACGTCCAGCGCACCGTCGACGTCTGACGGCCGGTCGGCGACAGCACCGATCGCCCCGACGTGGACGCTCGATGCGTCGCTGCCCGGCACGTCGTCGACCTCGGGCAACGGCTCGCCGTCGACGACGTGCAGCGCGGCGTCGAGCAGCAGCAGGTAGCCGGCGCCACCGGCATCGACGACGCCGGCGTCGGCGAGCACGGGCAGCAGGTCAGGTGTGGCCGCGAGCGCGACCTGCGCCGCCTCCCGCGCCGACCGCAGCACCCCGACGAGTGGTTCGCCGGCCGTGCTCGCCGTCTCGGCACCGTCGGCACTGGCCCGCACGACGGTCAGGATCGTGCCCTCGATCGGCTTCAGGACGGCCTGGTAGGCCGCCTCGGAGGCGGCCCGGAGCGCAGCCGCGACCGTCGCCCCCGACAGGTCGTCGCGCGTCTTCAGCGTCGAGGCGATGCCCCGCATGACCTGCGAGAGGATGACGCCGCTGTTGCCACGGGCACCCATCAGCGAGCCGTGGCTGATCGCGTCGCACATCGCCACCAACTCGTCGGGCGCACCCTCCATCTCGGCGACGACGGCGTCCAGCGTGCGAGCCATGTTCGTCCCGGTGTCCCCGTCGGGCACCGGGTAGACGTTGAGCCGGTTGATCCGGGCCTGGTGCGTGCGCACGACGTCGCGGAACGTGGTCACGGTGTCCCGCAGGGCGCCGACCGAGAACCGTTCCAGCGGGCGTTCCAGGGTCGGCACCGCGACACTGTATTGCGGGGCCCGCGGAGAGTGGTCAAACGAGGGTCGGCTCGCTAGCCTGTCGTTCCTGTTCGCGACGTGCGGACCCTGGCGCTGGAGCCGCATCCGACGGGTGCGACCGCAGGACGGGCGCCAGATCGATCGAGTCGACGATCAAGACCGTTGATCAACAAGCAAGTGATGGTGAGCGATGGCCTCGGTGTGTGAAGTGTGCGGCAAGAAGCCCTCGTGGGGCATGTCGGTGTCGCACTCCCATCGGCGCACGAAGCGCCGCTGGAACCCGAACATCCAGCGAGTTCGCGCGCTCGTCAACGGCACCGTCACGCGCGTCAACGTGTGCACCGGCTGCCTCCGTTCGGGCAAGATCGTCAAGGCGCCGCTCACGGCCAAGGTCCCTGCCGACCAGGCCAGCTGACCGGAGGTATCGGGGTCATGCAAGGCGTGGTCAAGGCCTACGACCCCATCACGGGCGACGGCGTCGTCGTCTGCGACACAGATCTCTCGGACTACGACCTGGGCCGCGACGCCCTCGTCGGATCGGTCCTGCGCATGCTCCGCCAGGGGCAGCGCGTCATCTTCGACCTCGACGAGGCCGGCCGGGCCACCCGGCTGCGACTCGGCTCAGAGGTCGACATGAGGACTCCCGGCGCGTCGTAGGACGCGACCGGGATCGATCGCGTTCCGGCGGCGTCCGGCGCGAAGCTGCAGTCAACCTCAACGGAGAGCGAGCACCATGAGCGGACAGAGTGGCAACCCGAAGCTGAAGCAGTGGGTGGACGACTGGGCAGCGATCCTGCAGCCCGAGGACATCTACTGGTGCGACGGCACGGCGGACGAGTACCAGCAGCTCTGCGCTCAGCTCGTGGCTTCGGGCACGTTCACCACGCTCGACGAGGCCAAGCGCCCCAACAGCTACTGGGCGCACTCCGATCCCGGTGACGTGGCGCGCGTCGAGGACCGCACGTTCATCTGCTCGACGACCGAACGGGACGCCGGCCCGAACAACAACTGGCGGGCGCCCGACGAGATGCGCGCCGACATGAAGGAGCTCTACACCGGCGCGATGAAGGGCCGCACGCTGTACGTCGTGCCGTTCTCGATGGGTCCGCTCGGCTCGCCCATCGCCCACATCGGCGTGCAGCTGACCGACTCCGCCTACGTCGCGGTCAGCATGCGGATCATGACCCGCATGGGCCAGGGTGCGCTGGACGTCCTGGGCGCCACCGGCGAGTGGGTGCCGTGCGTCCATTCCGTGGGCGCGCCGTTGGCACCCGGCGAGAAGGACGTGCCGTGGCCGTGCAACCCCGACAACAAGTACATCGTCCACTTCCCCGAGACCCGTGAGATCTGGTCGTTCGGATCGGGCTACGGCGGCAACGCCCTGCTCGGCAAGAAGTGCTTCGCCCTGCGCATCGCGTCGGTCATGGCGCGTGACGACGGTTGGCTGGCCGAGCACATGCTCATCCTGAAGCTGACGAGCCCGGCCGACGAGAGCGGCACCAGGCAGTCGAGATACATCGCCGCTGCGTTCCCGTCGGCGTGCGGCAAGACGAACCTGGCGATGCTCGTGCCGACGATCCCCGGCTGGACGGCCGAGACGATCGGCGACGACATCTGTTGGATGAAGTTCGGCGACGACGGCCGGCTGTACGCGATCAACCCCGAGGCCGGCTTCTTCGGCGTCGCTCCGGGCACCGGGTGGGACACCAACGCCAACGCGATGGAGACCCTCTGGGGGAACAGCATCTTCACCAACACCGCGCTGACCGCCGACGGCGACGTGTGGTGGGAGGGCATGACCGACGAGCCGCCGGCCAGGGCCACCGACTGGAAGGGCAACCCGTGGAACCCGGAGATCGAGACCCCGGCCGCCCACCCGAACGCCCGGTTCACGGCGCCCGCATCGCAATGCCCGTCGATCGCCCCTGAATGGGAGGACCCGAAGGGCGTCCCGATCTCGGCGATCCTGTTCGGCGGACGGCGCCGCACCACGGTGCCCCTCGTGACCGAGGCCTACGACTGGGAGCACGGCGTGTTCCTCGGGTCGATCATGGCATCGGAGACGACGGCCGCCCAGGCCGGCGCGGTCGGCAAGCTGCGGTTCGACCCCATGGCGATGCTGCCGTTCTGCGGCTACAACTTCGCCGACTACTTCGCCCACTGGTTGTCGATCGGCAAGTCGACCGACACGGCGAACCTGCCCAAGATCTTCTTCGTCAACTGGTTCCGCCGCGACGAGGACGGCCGCTTCCTGTGGCCCGGCTTCGGCGAGAACAGCCGCGTCCTCAAGTGGGTCTTCGAGAGGGTCAACGGCACCGCCGACGCCGTGGAGACGCCGATCGGCCTGCTGCCGACGGCCACCGCGCTCGACACGGACGGTCTGGAGATCGCCGAAGACGACCTCGAGGTGCTGCTCGCCGTGGACACCCCCGGCTGGCAGCAGGCCGTGCCGCAGATCCGTGAGCACTACGCCCAGTTCGGCGAGGATCTCCCGGCCTCGCTCACCGTCGCGCTGGACACGCTCGACGCCCGCCTCGCCAACGCCGGTCGCTGACGCGCCGGACCCCGGGGCCGGCCCGATCGGGCCGGTCCCGGGGTTCGCGGTGCGCCCCGATCGCGATCAGCGGCGAGGGATGTCGACGAGGATCAGCTCGTTGTCGTCGGCCAGCCCGGGGTTGCGGCCACTGTTCGGGAAGTTGTTGTCGCATCCGAGGAGCAGACGGGAGTCCGACACGATGCGCAGCGCCTCGATCGACTCGCAGGCGACGCCGAACGGATCGCCGAGCAGGACGTCACCGGCGTGGATGGCCGGCAGCGACACGCCGCGCGGGTCGGGGATGGACGCCAGGTCGACGACCTGCTGCTTGACGTAGGCGCCGGTGGCGTCGACGACGCGCAGGTCGATCTCGTAGACCCGTCGGAACGTCGCCGTCACACCGCGCCCACCGTCGCGCTCCACCACGAGCAGTCGGTTGCGGTCGAGCATCTGGACGTCGGCGACGAAGTGCTCACGGCCGCCGTCGGCCTCGACCTTGTACGTCCCGATCGCCGTGACGACGTGGGTCCGCGTGTCGATCCGGTACACCTTCCTCGACAGGGGTGCCGTCGGGAGGTCGGCGTCGAGGGCGCCTTCGAGGACGACGTAGAGCGACCAACCGTCGGGGCTGATGGCCATCCCCTCGATGCCGCGGCTGTTGCGGACCGTCGCCGGGCCGGGGGGCAGGGGGTTGGACGGCGACGTCACGCCCGGGAGCGCGATCGGCGCCTCGAGCAGCCGGCCGCCACCGTCGAAGTGGAGGATCCACGGCCCGAACTCGTCACCGACCCACAGGTCGCCGTTGCTGCCCCGCTGCAGGGACTCGGGATCGATGTCGGCGCCGGTCAATACGCGGTCGGTCGCCCCGTTGACGATCGGGAAGCCGATGACGCGGTTCGGGTCGCTGAACTCGATGTAGCGGTTGACGCTCACGTCACCGGATCCGCCCCGGGCGGTCCTGAAGTCCGGCGTCAGGAAGTAGGCGCGGATCCGGAAGTCGAACGAGTTGGCCTTGTTGCCGAAGCCGTTGTCGGTCATCGCCAGCCACTCGCCGGAACGGCGGCCCTCGACGATCCCCGAGAAGCCCTCCACCGGCTGGCCGATGGTCGGGAACGTGATGCCGTTCATCTCGCCGGTGCTCTGGCCGGACGGCACGAAGAAGACACCGGCCATCGGCCCCGGCGCGTACGTCTCGACGGGCAGCACGGCCCGGCCGTACAGGCGGACGTCGCCGCGACCCGTGCCGCCGGCATCGGCGGCGACGGCCGGAACGAGCGCCAGCGCGCTCAACCCGACAGCTGCGACAACAGATCGCCGCACGCGTCGACGGCGCGCCGGTGTGGTGGTACGGGTGGTGGACGTGCTCGGCATAGCAGGCTCCCTCGTGGTCAGGCGGAGCCTCGATCGTGCGGCCGGCGGCGTCCCGGCCGCATCGGCCCCGGGTCACGTCAACGTCCCGATGGATCCCGGTGCCCACCCGGGCCGGGACGGGACACCTGGACCACCCCCTCGGGACGGCGATCTGGGCGCGCAGGGCCGACAGCGGGCGCGGTAGTCGGTGATCGGAGATCCGCCGTCGCCGAGTGGCGGGTCGAACGTGAGCACCCACTGGTGCCCGTTCACGACGTCGAGGCGCACGTTGCCGGGTGGCCCGGCGACACGTACCGGCGTCCGGCCGGGCGCGTCGAGGAATGCGTCATGATCGACGCCGTCGCATCGTCCCCGGGCCCGTCGGCGTCCCGGTGGGTCCCGGCGCCCACCCGGGCAAGGACGGGACATGTGTACCATCCCCTCGGGACACCATCATCCCTACTGTCGGCTTCGAGGGAGGAAGCGGATGGAACTCGAGCTGCCGGCGACGGACGGAATGCTCGGCGAGCCGCATCACGCCGCCGATCGACTCCGAGCGCGCCACCGGCTCGCCTGCGCCCTCGTCGGCGGTCTGGCGCTCACGTGTGGCGGGCTGCTGATCGCGCTGCGGATCGCCAACGGCGGCTCCGAGCCGGTGGACCAGAACTGGTGGCTCGCCGCCTGGTTCGTCGTCAGCATGGTGTACGGGGTCGCCGGCACCGCCCTGCTGTTCCGGCCCGGGCATCGCCTGCTCGGCAGCTGCTTCCTGGTCATCGCGGCTGCTGCGACGACGTCGGCGATCGCCATCCAGTTCGCCGCGTTCGCGACCACGCACGACATCGTCGGATGGTCGGCAGTGGCCGACGCCGACCGGTGGGCCCGGCCGCTCGGAGCGGCTGTGCTCGTCGGCATCGTCCCGTGGCGGCTGCTGTCGCCGGTGTCGCGCGACCGCCGTTGGTACCGTCCCGTCCTCGTCGCGACCGCAACCGCAACGGCCGTCGTCGTCGCCGGCGCGGCGGCCGGCGGGATGGACCGTGCGTCGACATGGGCGGCGTGGCTGGTGACCGTCTCGGCAACCGCGGGCACGGTGCTGCTCGCCGTGCGCTGGCGACGTGACCGCGTCCGCGGCGACCCCTTGCCGGGCTGGATCCTCGCCGGCGCAGTGCTCGCCTGGTTGGCGGTCGTTCCCCACGGCCTCGACCTCGCCGACTGGCACATGCCGGGCGAGGACGTCGTGTGGGCGTTGCTCCTGGCGGCCACCGTGACCCTCCTCGTCGCCGGTGTCGTCATCCAGGCGCTGCGCGAGGTCCCGACGCGATTTCACGGCGTGTCGCACCGCGTCGTCGAGTGGACGATCCTCAGCGCCGGCATCGTCGTGCTCTACGCCGGCGTCGTCGCCGGCCTCGGCCGGCTCGTCGGCGGCAGCGGACCCACATGGCTCCTCGTCGCCGCGACCGGAGCGATCGCCGTCGGCCTCGAACCCGTCCGCCACGGCCTGCGACGGCTCGTCGACGGCTTCGTCTTCGGGTCCCGCGACGACCCGCTGACCGTCGTCCAGCGGATCGTCGACCACCTCGGCGCAGACGCCGGAGACGACCTGCTGCCGTCGCTCGTCGTCAGCCTGCAGCACGAGTTGCGCCTCGACGCCGTCGCCATCGACCTACGGGTCGCCGACGGATGGCAGCGGGCTGCGGCCGTCGGCCCGTCGACATCCCACGAGCGCAGCATCGATCTCCATCACGGCGGCGCCGTCGTCGGCCGGCTCGTCGTCGGATCGGAGGACGGCCCGTACCTCCGCGAGCGCGACGAGCAGGTGCTCGCCCAGCTCGCCGGCCCGCTCAGCCTGGCCGTCGGCTGGGTGCGCCTCGCCGCCGATCTGCGGCGCTCCAGCCTGGCTGTCGTGTCCGCCCGCGAGGAGGAGCGGCGCCGGTTGCGGCGTGACCTCCACGACGGACTCGGTCCCGCCCTCACCGGCGTCTCGCTCGGGTTGCGCACGTCGATCCGCCAGCTCGAGCGGCACCCGTCACACCAGGAAGGGGCCCAGCCGTCGCCGCTGTTGGAACGGGTCGCCGACGAGGTCGACGCCAGCGTCGCCGAGCTGAAGCGCATCGTGCGGGACCTGCGCCCGACGGCGCTCGACCAGCTCGGCCTGATCGGCGCGCTGGCCGAGTTCAGCCGGACGTTCGGCGACGACCTGCAGATCGTCCTGTCGCTACCGGCCGGGCCGGTCGAGCTGCCGGCCGCCGTCGAGGTGGCGATCTATCGGATCGTCACCGAGGCGGTGACCAACGTCGTGCGTCACGCCGGGGCGGCCCGGTGCTGGCTGACGATCGCCGCCGGCACGACCGTCGAGATCGATGTCGTCGACGACGGGTCGGGCATCGCCATCGACGCCGGGTCGGGAGTCGGGCTGACGGCGATGTGCGAGCGGGCGGCCGAGCTCGGCGGGACCGTCCAGGTGCTCCCCAACTCCCCGTGCGGGACGCGGGTCCACGTCCGGCTCCCGGCGGCGCTGCCGTGACCTCGCCCGACGCGACGACCGAGCCCGTGCCGCCGCTCCGGGTCGCCATCGTCGACGATCATCCGATGTTCCGGATGGGGTTGGCCGCGGCGATCGAGGAGATGGACGGGATCGAGCTCGTCGGCCAGGCCCAGCGGGCCGACGAGGTCGGGCCGCTCGTGGCGGCGGCCAACCCGGACCTCGTGCTGCTCGACGTGCGGCTGGTCGACGGATCGGGGCTCGAGGTCAACCGCTGGCTCGGCGAACACCACCCTGAGGTGCGCGTGATCATGCTCACGATGTCCGAGGACCACGACAACGTGCTCACCGCGCTGCGCGACGGCGCCCGCGGCTACCTCGTGAAGGGTGCCGGTCCGCAGCGGGTCGAGCATGCGCTGCGGGCAGTCGCCGCCGGCGACGTCGTGCTCGACCAGGGCCTGGCCAGCGTCGTGACCGAGCTGGCCCAGCTGCGACGGGCGACGCCGACGCGCCACTTCCCCCAGCTGACCCAACGCGAGTTCGACATCCTCGAGCTGGTCGCCGAGGGTCTGGACAACCACACGATCGCCCGGCGCCTCGTGCTGAGCCCGAAGACGGTCCGCAACCACGTCTCCAACGTGTTCACCAAGATCGACGCCGACGACCGGCCGCACGCGATCGTGCTGGCCAGGCGCGTCGGCCTCGGAACCTGATCGCTCGCGGCAACGGTCGCGCCGTCGACGTCAGCGTGTTGCGGCCAGCGCGTCGACGAGCGCGCGCTGCGCCCCGACCTCCGGACCGGCCATCGGTCGGTGGCTGGCGACGAGCGCGAGCGCGTCGTCGCGAGGCAGGCCGTGCAGCATCAGCAGGCACACCGCGACCGTGCCGGCGCGGCCGACGCCGGCGCCGCAGTGCACGAGGAGGTGCTCGCCGGACTCCATCCGGGCGACGGCCTGGTCGAGGAACGGTCGGATCGTGCTCAGCGCGGGAGCGTGGAGGTCGGGGATCGGGAACCACATCGCCCGACCACCGTCGTGCTCCTGCAGCCACGACACGTACTCGGGATACCGATCTTCGAGCTCCATGCGCTGGTTCAGGCACACCATCGTGGCCCGACCGCCGATCCGCTGGAGCGCCAGCTCGGGGTCGGCGCCCACGACGTGCTTGCCGCACAGCCACAGCTGCCCGGCCGAACCCGCGACGGGCACCTGGTCGAGCCCGCCGTCGAGCCAACGACGGCGCATCGCATCCGATCCGGACACCACGCCGCGGACCATAGATCGAGATCGATCGACCGGTCGAACGGGTAGGGATCAGGCATGGCCGACGAACAACGCTCCCCCGAGAAGCCGACCGACGAATGGGTCACCGGCGACGAACCCATGACCGGACCGCAGCAGAGCTACCTCGAGACGCTGGCCCGGGAAGCCGGAGAGGACGTTCCGCCCGACCTGACCAAGGCCCAGGCGTCGGAGCTGATCGACCGCCTTCAGGCGACCACCGGGCGGGGAGTCTCGTCGCCGTCGGCCGAGGACACGGCCGACCGCGAGCTCCCGCTCGACGAGGCCGGGCCGACCGAGTTCGGTGATGCCGCAGGCGAAGGCGGTTGAGGGCGGCGAGCGTGCCGTCCGCCGCGCCGCACCGGACGGCAGGTGGCTGGGCGGTGCGTGATCGACCAGTCAGGCGAGGACGAGCTCGCGCAGTCCGAGGCCCATGATGAACAGGCAACCGAGGCCGTACAGCAGGTACTGACGGCCCTTCATGAACGGGCTCGTGCGGTAGCTGTAGAGGATCCCGACGGCGATGATCGCCGAGAACCCGTACAGGGCGTGCAGCCGCGCCGGTTGGAGGTCGTCGCGGGCGATCAGGATCGTGCCGGTGATGGCCTGGGCGAACGCGGTGAGCTGGGCGATGACGATGACGATCCACATCGGCCGGCCCCGGAGCACCGGCCACTGCTGGGCGCCCAGCGCCCACGCGCCGGCCACCGCGTTGGCGACGATCAGCGCCCACGCCATCGCGTGGTGCCAGTCGAGTGTGGCGTTGGCGATCACCGGATGAGCGTGTCGGCCTCGTGGCCGGTCTCGATCAGGCGCAGACCGGCGCGGCCCCTGCCGGGCGCGGTCTCGACGACCGTCACCGAGCAGTTGTCGAGGCTGGCGAGCACGACCCGGTCGTCGCCGATGCAGCCGCCGATGACGGCGTTGATGGCGATGAAGTGCGACGTGATCACCGTGTCGCTCCCGGTCGACGCAACGCGGGCGACGACGGCGTCCCGGTAGTCGACGTAGCGCGGCCCGAGCGCCGTCCACGTCGTCGCCATGGCGGCGCGCAGCCACGCCACCCGCTCCCCCATCGCCACGCCCTCGGGCGAGGGCATCTCGGCGACGAGTGGCTCGACGTCGGGGACGACGTCCCACCGCCGGGCCAGCGCGTCGGCTGTCTCCCGGCACCGCCGCAGCGGGCTCGTCACGATCGGTCGCGGCCCGCTCATGCGATCGGCGAGGGCCTCCGCCTGGGCGGCGCCGAGCTCGTCGAGACCCGGATCCGGATCGGTGTCCCAACCGGCGGACGCCCGCCCGTGGCGCACGAGGTGGACGATCGCCATCAGGCCGCGCCGTCGACGGGATCGAGCAGCCAGCCGGTTCGTGGCGGCGCCGTCGTACCGGGTTCGAGGAACCACTCGTAGCGGAAGTACTCGGCGAACGCCTCGTCGGGCATCGTCAGGAACATCCCGGTGTCGGTGACCTGGCTGGCATGGGCGACGATCGCCGCCCGCTTGGCGGCGAGGTACGGCGTCACGTCCACGGCGAGATCGATCTCGTCGGCCGCCGTCCCGAACAGGTAGCCGTCCTCCATCGGCACCGCCGGATCGAAGTCGGCCCGCATGTCCGGGTCGGCGGCGATGAACCGGGCCGTCGTGTCTCGGTTCCACGTGGTCTCGAAGCGCCGTGGCGTGCCCGCCAGATCAGCGGCGCGGTGACCGACGCGGTGGACCTGGACGTGGTCGGGATGCCCGTAGGCCCCGTGGAAGTCGTAGACCACGACGACGTCGGCGTGCTCCTCGCGCAGGATGGCGGCAACCCGTTCGGCGGCCTCGTCGACGTCGGCCTGCCCGAACGTCGTCGGGTCGTCGTTCTGCGGCCAGCCGTACATGCCGGAGTCGCCGTACCCGAGCCAGATCGTCCGGTGCACGCCGATCGCCGCCGCCGACGTCGCGGCCTCCCGCTTGCGGCGGTCGACCAACGTCTCACCTGCGGCCAGGTCGTCAGGCACCTCGCCGAGGTCGCCGTTCGTGCACACGACGAGCACGACCCGATGGCCCTCGGCCACCGCCCGCGCCATCGTGCCCGACGTCAGCGACGCCTCGTCGTCGGGGTGGGCGTGGACGAACACCAACGTGGCCATGCGTCCGCCGAGGGTACCGACGGGTCAGCTGTTGACGACGGCACCGTCCTCGACGAGGGCATCGATGCGGTCCTTGGGCAGGCCCCAGTCGGCCAGCGCCTCGCGGGTGTGCTGGCCGGGATGGGCCGGGGAACGGCTGATCTCCGCCACCGTGCGACTGAACCGGGGTGCCGGGGCCGGCTGCTTGATGCCGTCGCGCTCGATGATCGTCGCCCGGGCCACGTTGTGCGGGTGCTCGGCCGCCTCGGCCATCGTCAGGACCGGCGCGAAGCAGATGTCGGTGTGCTCCATGAGCTCGCACCACTCGGCGCGGGTCTTGGTGGCGAAGACGTCGGCGAGTCGGGCCTTGAGCGCGGGCCAGTTGGCCTTCTCGTGCTGAGCGAGGAACTCGGCGTCGGTGTCGAGGCCGGTCGTCTTGAGGAGCAGGGCGTAGAACTGCGGCTCGATCGATCCGACCGAGATGTAGGTGCCGTCGGCACAGCGGTAGGTGTCGTAGAAGTGGGCCCCGGTGTCCAGCAGGTTCGTGCCCCGGTTGTCCTGGTCGAACGCGCCGCTCTGCGACATCGACCAGAACATCGTCATCAACGTCGCCGAACCGTCGACCATCGCGGCGTCCACGACCTGGCCCTGACCGCTGCGTTGGGCCTCGAGGACGGCGCACACGACGCCGAACGCGAGGAACATCCCGCCGCCGCCGAAGTCGCCGATCAAGTTGAGCGGCGGCACCGGCGCCTCGCCGACCCGGCCGATGTGGGCCAGCGCGCCGGCCAGCGAGATGTAGTTGATGTCGTGACCAGCGGCGAGCGCGTACGGGCCCTCCTGGCCCCACCCGGTCATGCGACCGAACACCAGCTTGGGGTTGCGGGCCAGGCACTCGTCCGGGCCGACGCCGAGGCGTTCCATGACGCCGGGGCGGAAGCCTTCGATCAGGGCGTCTGCTTCGGCGACGAGGTCGAGGAGCGTGGCGACGCCGTCGGGGTGCTTGAGGTCGATGGCGATGCTGCGCCGGCCGCGCAGGGAGATGTCCTTGGCCGGTCCGTCCGGCGCAGGGCCGGTCACGGACTGGGCGCGGTCGACGCGCAGCACGTCGGC
The DNA here is from genome assembly GCA_040507575.1 of Ilumatobacteraceae bacterium. Lineage (GTDB taxonomy): Bacteria > Actinomycetota > Acidimicrobiia > Acidimicrobiales > Ilumatobacteraceae > JALZMG01. The sequence continues at coordinate 26,408 of JBEVOM010000016.1, read as the reverse complement.
GCCCATGTCGGCGAGGAGCATGGCGCAGAACGGGCCGGGGCCGATGCCGGCGATCTCGATGACCTTGAAGCCGGTCAGTGGTCCACTCATCGTTGGTGCTCCTGGTTCGGGGCGGGGGCTACGCCCACGCCGCGGCGTCCTGGTGGCTGATGACGGCGTCGACGACGACCGGCCACAGCTGCTCGGGGATGTCATGGCCCATGTGGGCCAACAGCAACAGGTTGGCCTCTGGGATGGCCTCCGCCGTCATCGTGCCGCCGCTCGGCGTGATCAGTTCGTCATCGCGTCCGTGGATCACGAGCGTCGGGATCTCGACGCCGTGGAGGAGGGCCGTCCGGTCGCCGCTGGCGTAGATGGCGGCGAGCTGGCGGCTCGAGCCCTCCGGGTAGAAGCAGCGGTCGTACGACGCCGCGGCCCGGGCCCTCGCCCGCACCGGGTCGAACCACTTCTTCGAGGAGTAGACACCGGCGTTCTCGCTGGCCGCGATGTAGGCGTCGCGCTCTGACGGTGGCGGCGCCAGGAGGACGCCGAGCGCCTCCTTCGTCGGTTTCCCGGCGCGCGGATCGCCGGGCGAGCTCATCACCGATGTCAGCGTGAGGCAGCGCCCCGGGTGCTCGATGGCGATCGTCTGGGCGATCATCCCGCCCATCGAGGCTCCGAGCACGTGGGCCTGCTCGATGCCCAGGTGGTCGAGCAGGCCGACGGCGTCGGCCGCCATGTCGGACAGCGTGTACGGCACCGACGGGATCGGCTGGCCCTTCAGCGATGCCGAGAGCACGGCCATCGCGTCGACCCGCTGACCGTCGAGGTGCGTGGACAAGCCGACGTCCCGGTTGTCGAAGCGGATCACATGGCGACGCCGCCCGACGAACGCCTCGACCAGGCCGAGCTCCCAGCCGAGCAGTTGGGACGTGAATCCGTTGACCAGCAGCAGGGCCGGGTCGTCGGGCGAGCCGAACGTCTCGTACTCGATCTCGACGCGGTCGGGGTTCGTGGTGGCGACCGTGGCACGCGGCATCGATGGAGTCTCGCGGACGGGACTACGGTCCGGTGAGATGACGTCGAAACGCGCTCCCACGAGTGTCCGCCGGCGGGTCGGGCCGTGACGCGGTTCGGGGTCCACACCGGGTTGCAGCACACCACGCCCGACGAGCTGCGGCTGATCTGGAAGCGGATCGAGTCCCTGGGCTTCGACTGGATCTCGATCTGGGACCACTTCTACGGCGCCACCGGCGCCCCCGACGACGCCGCCTGCCTGGAGGCGGTGGCGATGCACGCCGCGCTGGCGTGCGAGACCGAACGGGTGCAGTGCGGGTCGCTGGTGTACTCGATCGGCTACCGCCATCCGGCGATCCTGGCCAAGGCGATCACAGCGATCGACCTGATCTCGGGAGGTCGGGCGGCGATGGGGATCGGAGCCGGCTGGGCCAAGGTGGAGTACGACGCCTACGGCATCGAGTTCCCGGCGATCGGCACCCGCATGGACCAGCTCGAAGAAGGCATCGCCATCATCCGCGCCATGCTCCACGACGACGTCGCGTCGTTCGACGGCCGGTGGTTCACGACGTCCGACGCCCGCAACGAGCCACGGCCGATCCAGCCCGCGATCCCGATCTGGATCGGCGGGTCGGGCGAGCGGCGGACCTTGCGCATCGCCGCCCGCTTCGCCGACGGCTGGAACGTGCCGTTCGTGACCCCCGAGGTGTTCGCGGCGAAGCGAGAGGTGCTGCACCGGCACTGCGCGGACGTCGGACGCGACCCGTCCGCCATCATGTGCGCGGTCAACGTCGGCCTGGCGTGGACGGAGGAGAGCCTGCGCAGCCAGTTCGGACCGATGGCCGACGGCGTGCGGGCCGGCGTGCTCGGCGGCTCGGTCGAGGAGGTCGTGGACCGCATCGGCCGCTACGTGTCGGTTGGCGCCGATCAGGTGAACCTGGCCCTGCGGGCCCCGTTCGACGTCGACGCGCTCGAGCAGTTCAGCGAGTCGCTGCAGCTGACCTGAGTCGGCGCCGCGCCGCTGGCGTGCGGATCCCCCACCAGAACAGGTCCTGCCCGTCGACGCGCCGGACGTCGGCGCCCGCGACAGAGGCGGTCAGCTCGGCGACGTGCTCATCGGTGAACGCGTACGGCTCGCTCGGCACGAGGACGAGGTCGGGCCGCCGGGCGGCGATCGTCGCGAGGTCGACCATGGGGTAGCGGTCGGGGTCGTCGGCGGTCACGACGTCGATGCCGAGCGAGGCGAGGACCGACGCGCCGTACGTGTCGGCGTTGACCGACATCCATGGGCGCCTCCAGATCGGCATGAACGCGGTGCGCCGGGCATCCGGCACCACGGCGGGGATCCGGACCGAGATCGGTGGCGGCGGCCGACCGGTGGCCCGGGCCAGCTCACCGACGGCGGCGAGTGCTGCGTCCACCGACCGCACCGCTGTCACGTGGAGGGCCAGTCCCGCGGCCTGCAGCGCCTCGGCATCCTCCAGGCGGTTCTCCTCTTCGTCCATCACGACGAGCTCCGGTGCAAGCGCAACGATGGCCCCGACGTCCGGGTTCTTCGTACCACCGACGTGTGGGAGCTCGGGTCGCTCGCAGAACCTCGTGCAGGCCGCGACATCGACGCCGAGCGCGAGCAGCGTCTCGGTGGCCGACGGAACGAGGCTGACGACGCGCAACCGTCAGCCGAGCAGCTTGCGCTTCTGGCTCTCGAACTCCTCGTGGGTGAGCGAGCCCCGGTCGCGCATCCCCTCCAGCTTCTCCAGCTGCGAGGCGACATCCACGCCGGACGCCGAGCCAGTGCGGTTGAACATGCGGTCCTCGTTCTTCTCCATCTGCGAGTGGATGAGGTTCTGGACACGATCCGGGTTGCGGACGTCGGTGAAGCGTTGACGGCCTTCCTCGGCGCCCGACTCGATGAGCAGGTCGCCGGCGCCGAGCAGCCGCTCCATCACCGTCTGGGTGAAGTGGACGCTGTTGACGCGCTCGAGCGGGATCTCGATGCCGCTCTTGGCGAACACGCCGTGGCGGAAGATCACGCGGTCGCTCGTGATCACGAAGTTGGTCGTCATCCACCTCACGTAGCGGGCCGCGAGCCACACGGCACATCCGACGATGAGGACGACAGCCACCCACTTGACACCGATGGGCCACCCGAACGCCAGCGACACGATGCCGAGGATGACCGCACCAACCAGCGCAACGGCGGCCTCGACGAAGTACCACCAGTGGGGGTGGAGGTCGAGGGCCAGCGTCTCATAGTCGTTGAGCAGCTTCTTCGGGTACGGCATGCGATCCAGGGTAACCCCGCGCCGTCATAGGGTGGTCGGGTGCCGCCGGTCGCAGACGCCCTGGACGACCGGGGCAGGCGCGCTCCGATACAGCCATCTCGGCACGCCGGCTCGCCGAGCCCGGCCAGTGTCGCGGCCGGTGTCGTCGCCGGCCTCGATCCGGCACAGGCCGCCGCCGTGACGACACCGTCGACGCTCGTCGCCGTCATCGCCGGCGCCGGATCCGGCAAGACCCGCGTCCTGACGACCCGCATCGCCCACCGCATCGACATCGGGACGGCGACCGCCCGCCACACGCTCGCGCTGACGTTCACACGAGAGGCCGCCGGCGAGCTGCGGCGCCGCGTCCGCCGGTCCGGCGTGCGCGACCACGTCGAGACCGGCACGTTCCACAGCGTCGCCCTGGCCCTGCTGCGGCAACGTTGGGCCGACGTCGGCCAACGCCCACCGACGGTCGTCGGTGACCGTGAGCGCCTGATCGCCGAGGCCGCCGGGGGCGTGCCCGTGCGGGTGCTGGTGACCGAAGCGGAGTGGGCGGCGGCCCGCGGGGTCGCAGCCGGTGACTACGTCCACGCGGCGCGGGCGGCCGGTCGTCGTCGGTCCGCGCCGCCGGGCGAGATCGCCGCCGCGCTGGGCGCGTACGAGACGTTGAAGCGTCGGCGCGGAGTGGTCGACCTCGACGACCTGTTGGCGCTCGCCGAGCGCGAGCTGAGCCGAGATGTCGCGTGGGCCGACGCCGTGCGGTTCCGGTACCGCCATGTGCTGGTCGACGAGGCCCAGGACCTCAACCCGTTGCAACACCGCCTGCTCGACCTGATCGACGGCGGGCGCGGCGACCTCTACCTCGTCGGTGACCCGGCCCAGGCCATCTACGGGTTCAACGGGTCCGACCCGGAGCTCCTGCGCGACGTCGCATCGAGGATGCCCGGCGTCGAGGTCATCCACCTCCCGGTCAACCACCGCTGCAGCCCCCAGATCGTGAACGCCGCCGTCGCCGTCCTGCGCGCCGGGGGTCAGGACAGCGAGGCGGTGTCGAACCGCGGCGACGGGCCGGCGGTGCGCATCGTCGCCGCCGACGACGAGGACCACGAGGCCGCGTTGGTGGCGCGGTTCGTGCGGTCCCTCGAACCGGTCGCCATCCGCACCGGCGCCGTCGCCGTGCTGGCCCGCACGAACGCCCAGCTCGGCCGGCTGAGCGCGGCGCTGACGGCCGCCGGCATCACCGTCACCCGCCGCCAGCTGCCCCCCGGCTCGCCGATCGCCGCCGCGGCGCGCACGGCCACCGCGCTGCCGTCGGCGTCGCGCCTGCGGGCCTGGGCCCACGACGTGCTCGACGCCGATGTCGCCGTCGGCATCCCGGTCGGTTCCCCCGAGCGTCAGGTCGCGGCCGCCGTGTTGGAGTTCCTGCGCGATCAGCCGTTCGGCGACGGGGCCGCTCTGCGTGGCTGGCTCGCATCGACGAACCCGTTCGCCGACCCCGACGGCGTCAGAGGCGTCGAGGTGCTCACGTTCCACGCCGCGAAGGGCCGCGAATGGCCCACCGTCGTCGTCACCGGTGTCGAGACCGGTCTCGTGCCCCATCGCACGGCGACGACCGGGGACGCCCGGGCGGAGGAGACCCGGCTGCTGCACGTGGCGATGACCAGGGCGAGCGACACGCTCGTCCTGACGTGGGCGGCGCGCCGCGGCGGCTACCGGCGCAAGCCGAGCCCTCTGCTCGACGGCGTCGACACCGACCATGCGGCGGCCCGAGCGCCCACGACGGTGCCGGCCGGGCTGCGCTCGATGCGCCCGACCGGCGGGGCCCGCCACCAGCGCCTCGTCGTGTGGCGCGATGGCGTGGCCCGCGCTGCGATGATCCTGCCCGAGGAGGTCTGTTCGGACGGCGACCTCGAGGCGATCGTCACCGCCGACCCCGCCAGCGCCGACGACCTGGTGACGGCAACCCGCTTCGGCCCGCTGACGGCATCCCGTCTGTTCCCGGGCATCCGCGCCGCGCTCGACGGTTGATGCCCGCCGGCGTCCAGAGGTCGGGCCCGGCCGGTCAATCGGCGATGTCGACGATGACCGGTGCGTGATCGCTCGGCTGCTGGCCCTTGCGGGCGTTGCGGTCGATGACGACCCACTGGACGCGCTCGGCGACGGACGGCGAGGCCAGCACGAGGTCGATGCGCATGCCACGGCCTTCGTGGAAGTCGCCACGGCGGTAGTCCCACCACGAGAACGTCCTGGGCGCGTCCGGATACTGCTGGCGGAACACGTCGATCAGGCCGCGGTCGGTCAGCGCGCCGAGCCGGGCCCGCTCGGGTGCGCTGACGTGCGTGGCTCCTTCGAAGGCGGCGGGGTCGTACACGTCGGCGTCGGTTGGTGCGATGTTGAAGTCGCCGGCGACGATCGCCGCCGTCCCGGACGGCGCGACCGCGTCCACGTGGGCGGCCAGGCGGTCCAGCCAGCGCAGCTTGTACTGGTAGTGGTCGGCGTCCAGCGACCGCCCGTTCGGGACGTAGACGTTCATGACCGTGAGGCCCGCGGTCGTCACGGTGATGAGCCGGGCCTCGGCGTCGGGCTCGGCGTCGTCGGCGAACCCGAACGTGACGTCGGCGAGCCCATGACGGGACAACACGGCGACGCCGTTCCACCGTCCCTCCCCGTGGTGGGCGGCCGAGTACCCCAGGGCCTCGAACGCCAGCTGCGGGAACGCGTCATCCGCGAGCTTCGTCTCCTGCATGCACACGACATCGGGGCTCACGTCGGCGAGCCAGTGCTCCACCCGCTCCTGGCGCACCTTCAACGAGTTGATGTTCCACGTCGCGAACCGAATCACGACGGGCCCTGCGTCACCTCGGCCCGCGATCGGGACCGCTTGGCCGGCGCCTTCGCCGCCACCTTCGAGGATCTCGGCGTCTGCTCGCCGGCCGCGCTCGCCGGTGCCGTCTCGGCCACCTGTGCCTTCTTCCTCGGCGCCGCTGCCTTCTTCTTCGTCGGCGCCGGTGGCTTCGTCGGCGCCGGTGCCTCCTTGCCGGCCGACGACCTCGGCGTCGCGGGTGCCTTCGTCGGCGCCGCGACCTTCCTCGGCGCAGCCGCCTTCTTCGGCGTCGCGACCTTCGTCGGCGCGGCCGCCTGCTTCGGCGCCGCCGCCTTCCTCCTCGACCTGCTCGGGGCTGGCGCAGTCGCATCTCCTGACGGGGATGCATCGACGGCGGGCGTTGCGGCCGTGGCCCGACGCGATCGCCCTCGGCTCGCGGCCGGCCGCTCGGCTGCGCGCTGTTCCGGCGCGCCCTGCTCCGGCGCGAGCTGCTCGGGTGCCGGTGGCTCGACGACGCCCGACGACTCGACGACGCCCGGTGGTTCGACGACGGACTCGACGGGCTCGACGGCCGCGGCCGCCTTGCGGCCCCGGCGCCTGGGCGCGGCCGGCACCGGCTCGACGACCGGATCCACGACGGACTCGGCCGGCGCAGCAGCGACCTTCCTGACCCGTTTGCGACGGGTCGGCCCCACTGCGTCGACCAGCTCCTCCAGGTCGGGAGTGGGCACCACCTCGGCGCCCGGGGCCATGTGGGGCACCGCGAGGTCGACGCTGCGGCGGGCCGGCGCGAAGCTCACGACGACGAGCGTCACCGCATCGCCGATGTGCATGACCTCCCGGGCACTGCGCGGCGGCGGGTCGGCCATGAGGCGCAGCGGCACGTACCCGCGCAGGTCGCCGATGGTCACGTAGGAGCCATGTGAGGAGTACGACTCGACGACACCGTTGACGCTGCTGCCGACCGGGTGGTGTTCGGCGAAGTCGAGGAACGGCATGAGGTCGTTGACGGAGGGACCCGTGGTCGGGGCCACGGGCGGCGGAGCCTTCTCGACGATCGGCGCCAGCGACGCGGCCGGGAGAGCGGCCGGGACGTCGGCCGGGACCTCGGCCGGTTCGGTGGCGGCCCGATGGGGGCCGGGCGGGGGCGCCGTCGGGACCGGCATCGGCATGCTGGCCTCGCGGCTGGCCGTGCGCCGCGACGCCTTCGGCTCGCTGCGATCGCCGCCACGGGCGGCGCGCTGCGACTTGCGGCTGATCGGCCCCTTGACCGGCAGTCGGGGGACGAACACCCATCCCACGTATGGGACGGGCTTGCCACCGATCAGGCGGCCCTCGTCGAACAGCCACGGATACGTGCCGTGGAACTCCTGGAACGAGTCGTTGCTCAGGATCCGGGCCCCGACCTTGTTGGCGATGCTCAGCACGAAGGCATCACCGCGCCCGATGGCGCCGGCGGGCGGCGCGACGAGCTCGTTGTGGGCGACGGCCTCGTCGAACTCGACCGCCTCCTTCTTGTCGATGCGATGCCCGAACGTCGCATCCACGACGACGGTGATGACCGCGTCGGGATACTCGTCCTTGAAGGCCATGACCGCGTCGTTGAGTTGCGACAGGCTGGGCATGGAGCGACCTTCGGTCGCGATGTTGGATCCGTCGACCACGACCACGTCAGTGCCGGTCGACTTCGATGTCGTCATAGGTTGCGATACGCCCTGATCATTCGTCGCTACGCGGGGGCGCAGCGCGGGCCCCGACGAATCGCCGAGCGGCCAGTGGCCCATCGTAGAGTCACCGCCCGTGATCCGAGCGGTACTGTGGGACTTCGGCGGCGTGATCCTCTCCAGCCCGTTCGAGGCGTTCCGCCACTACGAGGCGCAGCGGGGCATCCCGCAGGACTTCATCCGGTCGGTCAACGCGACCGATCCGGACGTGAACGCGTGGGCCCGGTTGGAGCGCGCCGAGCTCGACCACGAGGCGTTCGACGTCGCGTTCGCGACCGAATCGGCGGCGCTCGGCTACGAGGTGCCCGGCGGCGACGTCCTCGCCCTGTTGGCCGGCGACGTGCGTCCCGAGATGGTCACCGCACTGGAACGCGTGCAGGCCGCTGGGTACCGGACGGCCTGCCTCACGAACAACGTGCTCGCGCGCGACGGCCAGCCGACGGCGCGACCCGACGTCCGGGCCGTGATGGCCCGATTCGACGTCGTCGTCGAGTCGAGCAAGGTCGGGGTCCGCAAGCCCGAGCCCGCGTTCTACACCACGGCGTGCGAGCTGCTCGGCGTGCTGCCGGCCGAGTGCGTGTTCCTCGACGACCTCGGCATCAACCTGAAGCCGGCCAAGGCGATGGGGATGACCACGATCAAGGTGGGCGACGCGGCGGCGGCGATCAGCGAGCTCGAAGCGGTGCTCGGCATCCGCCTGTCCTGACGCGACGGGCCCCGTCGTGTCGTCACGCGACGGTGACGGCGAGGATGCGGCCACCGGAGAAGTCGACGACCAGGAGGCGATCGCCGTCCGCCACGAGGTCCTGCGGATGATCGACGCCGGCGAGGAACGGCTCAGGCGCGACGGGCTCGGTGCCGTCCACGGGTACCGCGACCACCTGCCCCGCGTTCCACAACGCGACGAGCAGCACCCCGTCGTCCCAGGGCGCGACGGCGACGGACGTCGGCGTCGCGCCGGGCTCGAACAGCGCGTGCGAGCGCGGGCTCCCGACGCACGAGTCAGCGGTGCCGCCGTACTGGGCCACCGGCGTCCGGTCGCCGACGCACCGTGGCCAGCCGAAGTCGTCGCCCGCCTCCACACGCACGAGCTCGTCAGGAGCCGGTGCGCCGTCGTAGGTGCCGTCGGCGATCTCCGTCTGCCACAGCGTGCCGTCGGCACCGAGCGTGCGCCCATAGGCGTTCTTGAGACCGGTGGCCACCGGCACCGGCGATCCACCCGGGTCCACGGCCCAGAGCGTGGCCGAGCCGGCGGCGGCGACGGAGCCGTCCAGGGTCCCGGATGTCTCGTACATGACTCGACCCTCGCCGTCCACGGACAACGAACCTTCGGAGCGACCGTTGAACGGGAGATCGTCGAGGACCACCGTCAGCGGACCTCCGGTCAGCGGTCCTCGCGACAGGGATCGCTGCTGCATCACCCAGAGCTCCGGGCCGAGGCCGACGACGCCGGTCGGCTTGAGCAACCCGTCGACGACGACCGCCGGCGCGTCGTCGGGCCGGGCCGGATCGAGCAGCAGGACCCGGCCCGTCCCCTCGTTCTCGCTGCCGTGCAGCTCGGCGACGAGGAACCGACCGTCGTCGAGCACGTCGAGCTGGGTCGGCTGCGACAGGCCGTCCACGACCGCGGTCACGGTGAAGCCGTCGGGCACCCTGACGCCGTCGGGCAACACGTCGCCCGACACCGGCGCGACACCGCCGCGCCCGCTGTCGATCGGCGCCACGGCACCATCGTCGGCGCAGCCGCCGATCACGATCGCGATCCCCGCCGCGACCGTGACGGTCAGAGACCGGCGAACGTCTCCTCCATGAGGTCGGCGAGCTCCTGGTCGTGGATCGTCTTCGATCCGGTGGCCGGGCTGCCCGACTCGATGCGGGCCACGTGGCGCAAGTCGTACCCGCGCTCCTTGACGCGCCAGACCCGGCTCTCCACGAACTTCCAGGGGCCCATGTTCTCCGGCTCCTCCTGCAGCCAGACCAGGTCCCGGGCGTTCGGGTACGTCTCGAGCAGCCCGAGCAGCTGCTCGATCGGCGACGGGTACAGCTGCTCGACCCGCACGACCGCGGCAGGCGCCTGGCGCTTGTCGCGCTCGGCGATCGCGTCCCAGGCGACCTTGCCGCTGCAGAACACGATCCGCCTCACGGCGTCGCGATCGGTCACGAACGGGTCGTCGAGGATCTCCTCGAACGAACCGGTCGCCAGCTCGTCGACGTGTGAGCGGGTCTGCTTCATGCGCAGCCCTTGCTTGGGCGTGAAGAGGATGAGCGGTGTGTGGCGCTCGGTGTGCACCTGGCGGCGCAGGAGGTGGAAGTACTGCGCGGCCGTCGTGGCGTTGCAGATCTGCATGTTGTCCTCGGCGGCCAGCGTCAAGAAGCGCTCGATCCGGGCCGACGAGTGCTCGGGACCCTGGCCCTCGTACCCGTGCGGCAACAGCAGGACGAGTCCGTTGTGCTGCCCCCACTTGTCCTCGGCGGCGACGAGGTACTGGTCGACGATGACCTGGGCGCAGTTGATGAAGTCGCCGAACTGGGCCTCCCACAGCACGAGGGCCTCGGGGTTCGAGTGGGCGTAGCCGTACTCGAACCCGAGCGCGGCGTACTCCGACAGCAGCGAGTCGTAGACCCAGAACCGGCCGTCGGCGCCCTCGAGGTCGTCGAGCGGGATCCACGGCCGGCCGGTCTCGTAGTCGACGAGCGACGCGTGGCGCTGACTGAACGTACCCCGGCGGGTGTCCTCGCCGGCCAGCCGCACGCTGTGCCCGTCGAGGAGCAGCGACCCGAAGGCGAGCGCCTCGGCCGTCGCCCACTCGACCTCGCCCTGCTCGTAGAGGTGGGCGCGGGCCTCGAACTGCTTGGCCAGCTTGGGGTGCGGCGTGAACGACTCCGGATACGCCGTGAGGTGCTCGAAGATGCGGTCCAGGACGCCGCGGTCGACGCCGGTGTGGATGTGGGGCAGCACGCCGACGGGCTTCGGCGGACGCGGAGCCTTGCTCACCGTCGGGGCCTGGGCGCGGGTCTCGTCGAGGGCGACCTGGAGCTTGCCCTGGAAGTCGGCCAGCGCCTGCTCGGCCTCGTCGAGCGTGATGTCACCCCGCTTCACGAGCGCCTCGACGTACAGCTTGCGGACGCTGCGGTGCTCGGCGATGGCCCGATACATCAACGGCTGCGTGTAGCTCGGGTCGTCGCCCTCGTTGTGGCCGTGGCGGCGGTAGCACCACATGTCGATGACCACGTCCTTGTGGAACCGCTGGCGGTACTCCCACGCCAGCCGGGCGACCCGCACACATGCCTCCGGGTCGTCGCCGTTGACGTGAAAGATCGGGGCCTGCACCGTCTTGGCGACGTCACTGCAGTACAGCGAGGAACGGGCGAACTCCGGCGCCGTCGTGAAGCCGATCTGGTTGTTGATGATGAGGTGCACGGTGCCGCCGACGCGGTAGCCGGTGATGTCGCTCATCGACAAGGTCTCGGCCACCACGCCCTGCCCGGCGAACGCCGCGTCGCCGTGGACCTGCACCGGCAGCACCGGGTACGACCCGGGCGGATCGACCTGGTCCTGGCGGGCCCGGACCATCCCCTCGACGATCGGCCCGACCGTCTCGAGGTGACTCGGGTTGGCGGCCAGCTCGAGCATGATGTCGGCGCCGCCCGGGCTGACGTACTTGCCGGTCGCGCCGAGGTGGTACTTGACGTCGCCCGAGCCCTGCACGGACGTCGGGTCGAGGTGGCCCTCGAACTCCCGGAAGATGGCGTCGTAGCTCTTGCCGATGATGTTCGACAGCACGTTGAGCCGGCCCCGATGGGCCATGCCGATGACGGCCGAGTCGAGGCCGGCGTCGGCCGCCGCCGAGATCACCTCGTCCAGGATCGGGATCGCCGACTCGGCGCCTTCGAGGCCGAAGCGCTTCGTACCGACGTACTTGGTGGCGAGGAACCGCTCGAACGCCTCGGCGGCGTTGAGGCGTTCGAGGATGCGGCGCTTGGCGTCCTTGTCGAACGACGCCTGCGCGCCTTCGACCTTCGACTGGATCCAGCGCTGCTCCTCGGTGTCCTGGATGTGCATGTACTCGATGCCGACGGTGCGGCAGTAGGCGTCGCGCAGCACGCCGAGGAGATCACCGAGCGTCATCTTCTCCGTGCCGGCGACCCCGCCGGTGAGGAACTCGCGGTCGAGGTCCCAGATCGTCAACCCGTACGTCAACGGGTCGAGCTCCTTGGGCATCGCCGGTTCCTTCCACCGCAACGGGTCGAGGTCGGCGATGAGGTGGCCGCGGACCCGGTAGACGCGGATCAGCGTGGCGACCTGCATCTGCTTCTGCAGCATCGCCTCTTCGCGGTCGATCGGGTTGACGTCGGGACGCCAGCGCACCGCCTGGTACGGCATGTCGAGCGCAGCGAACACGTCGTCGTAGAAGCCGTGCTCTCCGAGGAGCAGCTCGTGGACCCGCTTCAGGAACATCCCGCTCTCGGCGCCCTGGATGATGCGGTGGTCGTACGTGCTGGTGATCGTCACGACCTTGCTGATGCCGAGCGAGCTGAGGTTGGCCCGGTCCGCGCCCTCGAAGGCCGCCGGGTAGTCGATGGCCCCGACACCGACGATGACGCCCTGGCCGGGCATCAGCCGCGGGACGCTCTGGACGGTGCCGATCGTGCCCGGGTTGGTCAGCGAGACCGTCGCGCCCTGGAAGTCGTCGAGCGTCAGCTTGTTCGCCTTGACCTTCCGGATGATCTCCTCGTAGGCGCCGAGGAAGCCGGCGAAGTCGAGGTGGTCGGCGTTGCGGATGACCGGCACGACGAGGGTGCGGCTGCCATCGGACTTCTCGACGTCGACGGCCAGACCGAGGTTCACCGCCTCGTTCGTGATGAGGCGGGGCTTGCCGTCGGACCCGGCGACGTACGTGTTGCGCAACGCCGGCACCGCGTCGGCGATGGCGCGGACGATGGCGTAACCGATCAGGTGGGTGAAGCTGACCTTGCCCATCCCGGCGCGAGCGCGGTATCCGTTGATGACCTTGCGGTTGACCTCGAGCAGCTTGGCCGGGACGTTGCGGAAGCTCGTCGCGGTCGGCACGGCGAGGCTGCGCTCCATGTTCGCGGCGATCGCCGCGCCGGCGCCGCGGATCGGCGTGCCGAGGTCTGGCCGCGTGTCGTGGGCCGCCTGCCGTGTCTCCTGGGCCGTCTCGCCCGGTTGCCCGGTCGCGACGGGTCGACCCGGCGCGCCCGCCGCTCGCGGCGGCGGAGCGGCCGCACCGGTGGCCGGGTCCGCCGTCGTCGTCGTTGCCGACGCGGCCGCGGCGGACGTGGTCGGGGTCGACGTCGTGGGTGGCGCCTGCGGCGGCGTGTCGGGGTCGTCGGGGGCCGGGGCGGAGGCGGTGGCGGCGAGGGCCGGGTTCGTCGACTTGTAGTCGGCGAAGAACTCCTGCCAGGCCTCACCCACCGAGGCCGGATCCTCCCGGAACTGCTCGTACATCTCCTCGACCAACCAGGAGTTGGTCCCGAACCCCGCACCGGTCGACGTCGTCACGCTCACGGGGTCAAGGGTACTGGCCCGGCACGCCCCACCCGGATGCGACGGGGGTTCCGCGGCCTGATCGCGCCATCGGCGGACGGCACTAGGGTTCGCGGCGGGGACCGGTTCACCACTGGGGGTCAGGATTGCGCAACCCGTCGACCGAGAAGATCCGCAACGTCGCCATCGTCGGCCACGGCGGGAGCGGCAAGACCACGCTCGTCGAGGCGCTGCTGCTGCGCGCCGGCGTGCTGGCGAGGCAGGGGCGGGTCGAAGACGGCACGACCGTCTGCGACATCGAGCCCGAGGAGATCAAGCGGGCGATGTCGCTGTCGCTCGCCCTCGCCCCGTTCGAGTGGAGAGCGACCGACGGCGACACGTACAAGATCAACGCGATCGACACACCCGGCTACGCCGACTTCGGCTGTGACGTCGACGCCGCGCTCGCGGTCGCCGACCTCGCCGTGATCGTCGTCAGCGCGGTCGACGGGGTCGAGGTCGGCACGGAGTCGGTGTGGGCGAAGTGCCAGTCCGCCGGTGTGCCCCGCCTCGTGTTCGTCAACAAGGAGGACAAGCAGCGCGCCGACTTCCATCGGGTCGTCGAGCAGCTGCGCACGCGCTTCGGTCCGGGTTTCGTGCCGCTGGAGCTCCCGCTCGGCGAAGAGGAGCGGCTGCACGGCGTTGCCGACGTCCTCACCGACCAAGGCTTCGAGTACGAACCCGACGGTCGGCACCGCACCGAGCCGATCCCACCCGAGGTCGTCGACGAGGAGCATCGCCTCCACGACGAGCTCGTCGAGGAGATCGTGTCGGGCGACGACGAGCAGTTGGAGCGTTACCTCTCGGGAGACGTGCCGTCGGCGGCGGAGCTGGAGCGCACGCTCGCCCACGAGGTGCTCGACGGCATCGCGTTCCCGGTGCTGTGCGGTTCGGCGGCGACCGGCGTCGGCGTCGACCGCCTGGCCGACTTCGTCTGTGAGCTCGGGCCGTCGCCACTCGACCGGCCGATGACCGTGTCGGCGGGCGACATCGAGGTCCCGGTGAGCGCCGACGCCGGCGGCAAGCCGCTCGTGTACGTGTTCCGCACGATCGCCGACCAGTTCGTCGGCCAGGTGTCGCTGTTCAAGGTCCTCTCCGGCACGATCGGCGCGGACGACCGCATGCTCAACACCGCGACCGGCGTCGAGGAGCGCCTGCACGGCCTGTTCTACGTGCGTGGCAAGGAGCACCTCGGCGCCGACAAGGTGGTCGCCGGCGACATCGCCGGTGTCGCCAAGCTGGTCGACACGCCGACCGGCTCGACGTTGACGCCCAAGGACTCGCCGGTGACGGTCGCGGGCCCGCCGATCCCCGCACCGTCGTACGGCCTGGCGCTCAAGCCGGTCACCCAGTCGGACGACGACAAGCTGTCCGGCGCGCTGCAGCGGTTGCTCGTCGAGGACCCGGCGCTGGTCGTCGAGCGCAACGAGGAGACGTCCCAGACCGTCCTGCGCGGCGCCGGCGACACCCACCTCGCCGTCGCCCTCGAGCGGCTGGCCCGCAAGTTCGGTGTCAGCGTCGAGACCGAGGACGTCAAGCTGCCGTACCGGGAGACGATCGTCGGCTCGGCCGAGGCCGAGGGCAAGATCAAGAAGCAGTCGGGCGGCCACGGCCAGTACGCCGTGGCCAACCTGCGGGTGAGCCCCCGCTCGCGGGGCGACGGCACGGAGTTCGTCAACAAGGTCGTCGGCGGCACGATCCCCAAGCAGTACATCCCCGCTGTGCAGCGCGGCGTCGAAGAGACGATGGCCACCGGTGGCGTCCACGGCTTCCCCGTGGTCGACGTGCGCGTCGAGTGCTACGACGGCAAGTTCCACTCCGTGGACTCGTCGGACATGGCGTTCCGGTCGGCCGCCGCTCACGGGCTCAAGGAGGCGTTGCAGAAGGCAGGGCCGGCCGTCCTCGAGCCCGTGTCACTGCTCACCGTCACCGTGCCCGAAGGCCACCAGGGTGACGTGCTCGGCGACCTGACGTCGAGACGCGGCCGGGTCAGCGGGACGTCGGTGCGCAGCGACGGTTGCCACGAGATCGTGGCGTTCGTCCCGGCCGCCGAGATCCAGCGATACGCGGTCGAGCTGCGATCGATGACCGGTGGCCGCGGCACGTTCACGGCCGTCCACGACCACTACGACATCCTCCCCAGCCACCTCGAGAGCAGGCTCACGCCGGCCGACGACCGCTGACGGGCGTCACGGCGGGGCCGCGACACGCGCCAGGCACCGTCGGTAGCCTCGGGGCCGCCATGGCCCATGAGTTCATCTACACCTGTCACAAGCTCGCGCGGTTCTACCCACCGGACCGGACGGTGCTGGAGAACATCTCGCTGTCGTTCTACCCGGGCGCCAAGATCGGGGTGATCGGCTCCAACGGCGCCGGCAAGTCGAGCCTGCTGCGGATCATGGCCGGACTCGACGACGGCTACACCGGCGAGGCCCGCCTGACGCCCGGCTTCAGCGTCGGGTACCTCGCCCAGGAGCCGCAGCTCGATCCCGACAAGGACGTGCGCGGCAACGTGATGGACGGGGTCGCCGCCGTGCAATCGATCATCGACCGCTACAACGAGGTCATGGCGATGTGGGCCGAGCCCGACGCCGACTACGACAAGATCGGTGCCGAGCAGGCGTCGCTCGAGGACCGGATCGCCGCCGCCGACGCCTGGAGCCTCGACCGGAACGTCGAGATCGCCATGGACGCGCTGCGCTGCCCGCCGGACGACGCCGACGTCACGACCCTGTCGGGCGGCGAGCGACGCCGGGTGGCCCTGTGCCGTCTGTTGTTGAGCCGGCCCGACCTGTTGCTGCTCGACGAGCCGACGAACCACCTCGACGCCGAGAGCGTCGATTGGCTGGAGCAGTTCCTCAAGGGCTACGCCGGCACGGTCGTCGCGATCACCCACGATCGCTACTTCCTCGACAACGTCGCCCGCTGGATCCTCGAGCTCGACCGAGGCAAGGGCTTCCCGTTCGAGGGCAACTACACGTCGTGGCTCGAGCAGAAGCAGGAGCGGCTGACCCGCGAGCAGAGCCGCGACGAAGCCCGCCGACGCACGCTCGAGCGCGAGCTGGAGTGGGTGCGGATGGCCCCCAAGGCCCGCCAGGCCAAGGGCAAGGCCCGTCTCGCCGCCTACGACAAGCTGCAGGCCGAGGCCGAGGCCGCCCGCGGGGACGACACGCGCTTGGAGATCGCCATCCCGCCCGGCCCGCGCCTGGGTGACACCGTCATCGAGGTGGCCGACGTGCGGAAGGGCTTCGGCGACCGCCTCCTCATCGAGGACCTGTCGTTCTCGCTGCCCAAGGCCGGCATCATCGGCATCATCGGGCCCAACGGCGCCGGCAAGACGACGCTGTTCAAGATGCTGACGGGTCAGGAGTCGACCGACGCCGGCACCGTGACGGTCGGCGACACCGTCCAGATGAGCTACGTCGACCAGTCGCGCGACAGCCTCGCCGACGACGCGACGGTGTACGAGGAGATCACCGGCGGCGTCGACCACCTCAAGGTCGGCAACCGGGAGATCCACGGGCGGGCGTACGTCGCCAGCTTCAACTTCAAGGGCGCCGACCAGCAGAAGCGCGTCGGTGACCTGTCCGGCGGCGAGCGCAACCGCGTCCACCTGGCCAAGGTCCTCAAGAGCGGCGGCAACGTCCTGCTGCTCGACGAGCCGACCAACGACCTCGACGTGGACACGCTGCGGGCCCTCGAGACCGGCCTGGAGAGCTTCCCCGGGTGCGCCGTCGTCATCAGCCACGACCGGTGGTTCCTCGACCGCATCGCCACCCACGTGCTGGCGTTCGAGGGCGACAGCCAGGTCCGTTGGTTCGAGGGCAACTTCTCCGAGTACGAGGAGTGGCGCCACAAGGAGCTCGGCTCGGCCGCCGATCAGCCCCACCGCATCCGGTACAAGAAGCTGGGCTAGCGGACTCCCGCTGGCGCGGCTCGTGGCGCCGCCGGTGACGACCCACCGGTAGCGTCCGGTCCATCACCACCCCCGAGATCCCCACCGCCGACGCGCCGACGGCCGCCGAGACCGACGCCGAGTTGGCGATCCGGTTGGCGGTCCAGGCCGGGCGGGGGCTGCTCGTCGTGCGTGACCAGATGGAACGATCGGGCGCCCACCCGTGGCAGGTGATGGACGCCGGGGACACCGCGAGCCAGCGCTTCCTCGCCGACGAGCTGGCCCGCGTGCGCGTCGACGATGCCGTGCTCTCGGAGGAGGGCCTCGAGGACCCCCGCCGGTTCGACGTGGATCGCGTGTGGATCATCGACCCGCTCGACGGCACCCGGGAGTTCGGCGAGCCCGGTCGGTCCGACTGGGCCGTGCACATCGCGCTGTGGGACACGGGCGCGTTCGCGGCCGGCGCCGTCAGCCTCCCCGACCTCGACCTCGTCTTCGCCGCCGACCCGCCGGTCGTGCTGGCCCCGTCGGAGCGCGAGCGGCCGCTGATCGTGACGTCGCGATCACGGGCGCCGTACGCCGCCGTCGTCGTCGCGAACGCGCTCGGCGCCGTGCCGGTGCGGCTCGGGTCGGCCGGGGCCAAGGCGATGTCGGTCGTCAGCGGCGAGACCGACATCTACGTCCACGACGGCGGCATGTACCAATGGGACTCGGCGGCGCCGGCCGCCGTCGCGCTGGCCGCCGGTCTCCACGTCAGCCGCCTCGACGGTTCGCCCATCGTCTACAACCGGCGCGACCCGTGGCTGCCCGACTTCATCCTCTGCCGCAGGGAGTGGGCCCAGCCGGCGCTCGACGCGCTCTGGCACTGACACCCCACACGTAGGCTCCGGACGATGACGTCGGACCGGGACCGCGAGCAGGCGAGATCGTGGTCCGTCGCCGCGCCGATCGCCGGCCTGGCCTCGATCGGCGCCGGCGCCGTCCATGCCGCGGCTGCGGGGGGCCACGCCGAGCACGCCACCCTCTCGCGGCTGTTCGTCCTCACCGCCGTCGCCCAGCTCGTCGTCGGGCTGGCCCTCGTCCTGCGCCCCGGTCGGGCCGCCGCCGCCACGACGATCACCGTGAACGGCGTCGCGGTCGGCGCCTGGGCCGTCACGCGGGTCTGGGGTGTCTCGTGGATCGCCGGCCTGGAGGTCGCCGAGCCACCCGCGCTCGCCGACGCGGTGTGCGCCCTGCTCGGCGCCGTGGCCGTGCTCGCAGCGGTGGCCGTGCTCGTCACCCGGCCGGCCGACGCGCCGACGCGCGCCGCGCTCGGCGTCCCCGCCGTCGCCATCGGTGTCGTCACCGTCATCGCGATGATGAGCGGCGCGACGCACGTGCACAGCCACGACGACGGCACCGCGGCCCACACGCACGGAGAGGGAGCGGCGACGGCGCACGACCACGCGGCGGACGACGAGGCAGTCGAGACGGGCGACACGGCGGCGCACGATGCCACGGCCCACGACGCGACACATGACCACGCGACCACTGTCGCCGGGAGCCCGTCGTGGCCCCGGCCGTGGGACCCGACGGCCCCGATCGACTTCTCGGGCGTGCCCGGCGCGACGCCCGAGCAGCAGACCCGGGCCGAGGCGCTGGTCGCCGCCACGATCGTCGACCTTCCGCAGTTCGCCGACGTCACGACGCTCGGCGCGCTCGGCTTCCGCTCGATCGGCGACGCCTCGACCGGGTTCGAGCACTACATCAACGCCGCCTCCATCGGCGACGACCACTTCCTCGATCCGGCCTTCCCGGAGTCACTCGTGTTCGCCGCCGACGGTGACACGCGGACGCTGGTCGCGGCGATGTTCATCGCCAAGGACCAGGCGGTGGACGACCCCGCACTGGTCGACTGGGGTGGGCCGCTCATGCAGTGGCACGTCCACGAGAACCTGTGCTGGTCGTTGGGGACCGACGGCGTGCCGAGGGTCAGCGGCGTCACCGCCGCCGACGGCACGTGCCCCGCCGGCTCGGTCAACGCCGGTGGGCGCAGCCCGATGGTCCACGTCTGGATCGTGCCGCACGAGTGCGGGCCGTTCGCTGCCCTCGAGGGCCACGGTGCCGGTCAGACAGCAGGCGACGCTCGGCGCGTCGACCAGTGCGTCCACGACCACGCTTCGAGCGACGCGACCGCCGCGCCGTTCGAACCGACCGCGCCGGTCGACCTCTCCGGCGTCGCCGGCGTCACAGCCGAGCAGCAGGCGTACGCCGAAGGCCTGGTGACGACCACACTGGACGTCCTCCCGCAGTGGGCCGATCCGACCGTCGCCGAAGCCACCGGGTTCCACTCGATCGGCGACGCCGCGACCGGCTACGAGCACTACATCAACTGGGGCTGGATCGACGACGACGTGCAGCTCGATCCCGCCCACCCCGAGAGCCTCGTGTACAGACCTGGGCCGGAGGGCAAGCAGCTCGTCGCCGCCATGTTCATGCTGCCGACGAGCGTGGCGCTCGCCGACGTGCCCGACCTCGGCGGCGCGCTGATGCAGTGGCACGTCCACGACGACCTCTGCTACACCGCCGACCCGATCGCGCCGAAGGTGCGCGGCCTGACTGCGCCGGACGGCACCTGCCGCGCTCCCCTCGTGACCCACGACGAGGCGCCGATGATCCACGTCTGGATCGTGCCCAACGAGTGCGGACCGTTCGCCGCGCTCGACGGCATCGGCGCGGGCTCGATCGCCGCCGGTGAGGAACGCCTGTGCGACCACGTCCACGGGTCATGACACCGGGCCACGGCCGCGGGGCGCGTCGCACCACTGCCCGCCGCCACCTGCGAGCATGGCGGCGGTGACGGACGCAGCAAGCCTCATGCCGGCCGTGTTCTTCGGGCACGGGTCGCCGATGAACGCGCTGGAGGAGAACCGCTACACCGACGCGTGGCGGGCGTTCGGTGCCGGCACCCCTCGGCCCAGGGCGATCCTGTGCGTCTCGGCCCATTGGTTCATCAACGCGACGGCCGTCACGGCGATGGCCCGCCCGGCGACGATCCACGACTTCTACGGCTTCCCCGAGCGCCTCTTCGCCGTGCAGTACCCGGCACCTGGCGACCCGTCCCTCGCCGCCGAGATCGCCGATCTGGTCGCGCCGACGTGGGTCGGCCTCGACCGCGACAGCTGGGGTCTCGACCACGGCACGTGGTCGGTGCTCGTGCACGCCTTCCCCGACGCGGACATCCCGGTGATCCAGCTGGCCATCAACGCCACCGAGCCGCTGGGCTACCACGTCGAGCTCGGCGCCGCGCTCGCCCCGCTGCGGGAGTCCGGCGTGCTCATCGTGGGCAGCGGCAACGTGGTGCACAACCTGCGGGCCGTCGACGCCCGTCTCCCGGACGGCGCGTTCGACTGGGCGCAGCGGTTCGACGAGGCGGCGCGCGGTGTCATGACGACCGATCCGGGTGCCGTCGGGGCGTTGGAGCACCGCGACGAGTTCCACCTCGCCGTGCCGACGCCGGACCACTACATCCCGCTGCTGTACCTGGCAGGTGTCGCCGCGGCGGCCGACGACCCGGCATCCGTCCTCATCGACGGCTACGCGATGGGCTCGTTGTCGATGACGTCGTACACGGTCGGGTGGCACGGTGTCCGTCCGGTCGACGACGGCGTCCCGGCGGCCGGGTTGCCGGACGGGCTCGCCGACGAAACGAACGCGTGAGGGTTCGCCGGCCGATTTCTCGGCATGATGGTCGTCGACATGGCGACACCGACCGACCTCGACTGGGGCGCGTTCAACGAGACCGCCCCGTGGACGCTCGATCGCGATGGCATCGCTTGGTGGGAGGACGCTGGCGCGCTCCGCTCGCTGGCCCACTCGGAGGTCCCTGGGCTGATCACGCCGGCCCTCCTCCCGCCCGGGCGCCGCGGTCTCAGCGTGGTCGCCCGGCTCGCAACGGCCGTCGTGCCGTGGCTGTGGCGTCGCAAGCGGGGGCGGGCCGCCGGTTCGCAGGGCACAGCTGACCTGTCGCTGCGGCTGCGGGTCGCCGCCGAAGGGCTCGGACCGACGTTCATCAAGCTCGGTCAGATCATCTCGTCGGGCGAGGGCCTGTTCCCCGACGAGTTGGTCGAGGAGTTCAAGCGCTGCCGGGACCAGGTGCCGGCCGAGACGTTCGAGGACGTCCGCCGCACGGTGGAGACCGACCTCGGCCAGCCGCTGGAGGCGGTGTTCGAACGCTTCGACCGACTGCCGTTGGCCGCGGCCTCGATCGCCCAGGTCCATGCGGCGCGGCTGCGCACCGGCGAGGACGTCGTGGTCAAGGTGCAGCGCCCTGACGTCGCCCGCCTCGTGCACAAGGACCTGCGGGCGATGGCCTGGCTGGCCCCCCACCTCGTCGGGCGCATCCCGGTCGCCGCGCTGGCCAACCCGCCGGCGCTCGTGGAGCTGTTCGCCGAGACGATCGTGGAGGAGCTCGACTTCCGCATCGAGGCCGCCAACATGCTCGACGTCGCGTCGATGCTGCACGACCTCGGTCAGACGGGCTACGTCGTGCCCCGGCCCCATCCCCGCTTGGTGACCCGTCGCGTGCTCGTGATGCAGCGGCTCGACGGCTTCAAGTTCGACGACGTGGCCGGCATGCGCGACGCCGGCGTCGACACCGAGGGCGTGGTCCGCACGGCCATGGTGGCGTTGCTGGAGGGTGCGATGGTCGCCGGCATCTTCCACGGTGACCTGCACGGAGGCAACCTGATCGTGTTGCCCGACGGCCGGACCGGTCTGCTCGACTACGGGATCGTCGCCCGGCTCGACGACGCCAGGCGGGTGGCGTTCATGCGGCTCATGGTCTCGGCGACGACGAACGACCTGACCGGCCAGATGGCGGCGCTGCGCGACCTCGGCGCGCTGCCGCCCGACACCGACCTGGCCGCGGTGATCCGCGACCTCGGCTTCGACCAGCCGCCGCTCGATCCGACGAGGCTGAGCGGCGATCAGCTCGTCAAGGAGGTCCAGCGGGTGATCAAGGGCCTGCTGGGCTACGGGGCGCGGATGCCCAAGGAACTGATGCTGTACGTGAAGAACCTCGTGTTCCTCGACGGGGCGATCGCCCGCCTCGCACCCGACCTCGACATCCTCGCCGAGATCGCCAACATCTCGCTGCTGTTCGCCCAGCGCCACGGCGAACGCCTCGGACGTGAGCTCGGGCTCGGTCCCGTCGAGATCGACCTCGACGGCGTCAAGGCCGGCTTCGGGCTCGAGCCCGGTGTGGAGACGCTGACCCATCGCGACCTGCGGGCCCGGCGGGCCCTCATCCAGCAACGCATGCGCGACCGGACGACCTGAGATCGCGCCAGCTCGTGCACGATCGGCCGGGTCGCCCGGCTCTGGGGCGCGGCACGTCGGCGATCCGGGCGCGCAGGGTCTCGATATCGGGACCCTGCGCGCCCAGATGTCGATGCCGGCGGAGAACGGCGCCCTGTCCGTGACGTCGGTAGCTTCGGGGAGCGTGCGGGTCGTGATCGCCAGGTGCTCCGTCGACTACGCCGGACGGCTGGCCGCGCACCTTCCGGAGGCGACGCGGCTGATCATGGTCAAGGCCGACGGGTGCGTGGCCATCCATGCCGACGGAGGCGCGTACAAGCCGCTGAACTGGATGAACGCGCCGAACACGCTCGTCACCGCACCCGGCGAGTGGATCGTCACGAACCCGAAGGGTGAACGGCTGACGATCACGCTGCACGAGGTCGTCGCCGACTCGGCCTGGGAGCTCGGAACGGATCCCGGCCTTCAGAAGGACGGCGTCGAGGCCCACCTCCAGGAGCTCCTCGCGTCCAGTCCGCACGCCATCGAGGACGGGCTGCGGTTGGTGCGCCGGGAGTACCCGACGGCGATCGGCCCCATCGACCTCGTGTGCCGGGACGTGGACGGGGGCGTCGTGGCGATCGAGGTCAAGCGCCGCGGGGAGATCGACGGCGTGGAGCAGCTGGCCCGCTACATCGAGCGGTTGCACCTCGATTCCTCGCTCGGCGCGGTGCGCGGCGTCTTCGTCGCCCAGGTCGTCAAGCCGCAGGCCCGGGTGCTCGCCGAGGCGCGGGGCTTCCGTTGGGTCGAGGTCGACTACGACTCGCTGCGCGGAATGGCGCCCGACGAGCTACGGCTGTTCTAGCCTCGTCGGGCCGATGGCTGACGCGTTCGAACTGCTCGACGGGCTGACGCGTCCGGAACGACGCACCGTACGCACGCTGCTCGTCCGGACCACTGCGGCATCGGGCGACCCCGACGCGCGCCTGGAGCTCCCCGACCTCTTGGCCACCGCTCGCGTCGATGCCCTCCCGGCGGCCGCGGCGATGCACCGCGTGTCCGGCTCCGTCCTGCGCGGGTTGGACGGCGTCGCCGGCGTGCCCGACGACGTGCGCCGACAGCTGGCCGCCGTCAAGAGCCGCTCGGCGATCCGCCACATGGTCGTCACCGGTGCGCTGAGCCAAGCCGGGCGGGCGCTCGACGCTGGCGGCCTGGCGTGGGCGGTGATGAAGGGCCCGGTCGTCGCCGCGCACCTGTACCCGGACGTCGGCGACCGTTCGTACGCCGACCTCGACCTCCTGGTCGCCCGGCGTGATTTCGCCCGAGCGATGCAGCTCCTCGAGGAGCTCGGCTACGAGAACCTCACCCATGACTGGGCCCTCGCCGAGCAGATGCTCGCCGGCGAGGTCGGCCTGCGGAGCTCGGCCGTGCACGTCGACCTCCACTGGCACATCCACTACGCGGTCGAGGATCGCCGGCCGTTCGGCTTCCAGCCGGACGCGATGGTCGATCGGGCCCGGCGCGTCGACGTGTCCCGCGTCGCCGTGCCGACGCTCGACCCGGTCGACACGCTCATCACGCTGGCCTTCCACGCCGCCCGCTCCGACGGTCACCGCCTCATGTGGCTCAAGGACGTCGAACGAGCGGTCGCCGTCGACGAGCCGGACCTCGACGAGCTGGTGCGGCGCTGTCGCGCATACGGGTGCGGCCCTCCGGTCGGGTTGATCCTCGGCCGGGCCCGGAACCTGCTTGGTGCCGACATCCCCGACGAGATCGTCCGGGCGACGTTGCCGCGAGCGCTCCGTGAGGCAGATCGTGCGATCTCGCGCGTGGAGCACCCGGTGCAGCTCCACGAGCGCGACACGATCACGCGGGCGTTCACCCGGTCGGTGAAGTCCTCGACCGTCGCCAGCTTCGTGGCGGTGCCCGATCGCGGCGTGCGGTCGTTACGGCGCCGGCTGCGCCCACACCAGGTCAACGAGAGCGACGACGTCGACGAGAAGCGGAGCTACCTCGACGCGGTGGCTCACTCCACCGAAGGGCGATCTCCGTGATCGGGCGCGTCCGCCGGCTCGTGCGCACGACCCGCCTGGCGATCGACATGGTGGCGTCGTCCGGTCGTCGCCAGCTCCTGTTCATCGTCGCCGCCAGCGTCGTCACGTCGGTGGCGATCGCCGGCCAGCTCCTGGTCGGCAGGAGCCTGCTCGACCTGCTCGCCGGCAGCGACGACGTGAGCGCCGGCGACCTCGCTCCGAACCTCGCCCTCCTGGGTCTGCTGATGATGGTCGCGGCGCTGAGCCAGGCGATCGCCACGGAGCTGCGGATCCCGCTCGGCGAAGAGGTCTACCGACGCACGATGGACGAGATCTTGGACGTGGCCACCGAGGTCGGCCTCGAGTCGTACGAGCACGCCGACTTCCACGACCGCCTGCAACGGGCCCGGCTGGCGGCCAGCGGACAGTCGTCGGCGGTGGTGTTCGGCCTGGTGACGATCGTGTCGACGCTCGTCGTCACGATCGGCGTGGTCGCCGTGCTGTTCACCATCGCGCCGATCCTGCTCCCCATCGCGCTGCTCGGCTACGTGCCCATCGCCCTCGTCAACGTCCGCAACAACCGGGCCCGGTACCAGCTCGAGCTCGACCTCACCGAGCTGCAGCGGGACCGCTCGTACTTCGAGTACCTGTTGTCAGATCGGACGCAGGCCAAGGAGGTCCGGTCGTTCGACGTCGCCCCGACGCTCCGGCGGTGGCACAGCGACCTGTGGGACACCCGCATGGTGCGCCTGCGGGCCCTCGTCCGGACGCGACTGGCGTTGTCGACCCTGGGTTCGCTCGTCACGACCGGCGTGCTCATCGCCACGTTGTCCATCGCTCTGATCCTCGCCGGGCGCGGCTCGATCACGATCGGCGACGCCGCCGTCGCGATCGTCGGGTTGCAGCAGCTGAGCGGCCGACTGCAGTCCGCCGGTGTGGCGTTCGGCAGCGTCCACGAGGGCGTCACGTTCCTGCGTGACTTCGAGAGCTTCCGCGCCACGCTGCCGGTGCTGCGGGAACAGCGGCCGACCGGGACCCCACCGAGCCCGCCGACGGTGCTGACGGTGCAGGGCGTCGGCTACCGGTACCCAGGCGCGCCTGAGGAGGCGCTGCGCAACGTCAGCTTCGAACTGCGCCGAGGGCAGGTCATGGCCATCGTCGGGGCGAACGGCTCGGGCAAGTCGACGTTGACGAACATCCTCGGCCACCTCCTCACGCCCACGACGGGGAGCGTCCGGTGGGACGGCGTCGACCTGGCCGACTGCGACCCGACGCTGGTGCGGGCCGAGATCGCACCGGTGTTCCAGGACTTCGCCCGCTTCATGCTGACCATCCGCCAGGGCATCGGGCTCGGCGACACCAGCCGGCTCGACGACGAGGCCGGCATCCGGGACGCCGCGACGCGTGCCGGCGTCGACGAGCTCATCGCCCAGCACCCCGACGGGCTCGACATCCGGCTCGGCAAGCTGTTCCTCGCGGGCACCGACATCTCGATCGGCCAGTGGCAGCGCATCGCGATCGCCCGGGCGCTGTTCCGCGCCGCGCCTGTCGTGCTCATGGACGAGCCGTCGGCGTCGCTCGACCCGCGCGCCGAGGCCGACCTGTTCGACCTGCTGCTGGAGCTCAGCGAGGACCGGATCACGATCTTCGTGAGCCATCGCTTCGCGACCGTCAGGAGCGCCGACATCGTCATGGTGCTCCAGCAGGGCGACGTCGTCGAGCTCGGTTCGCACGACGAGCTGATGGCGGCCGGCGGGCTGTATCGCGACCTGTTCGAGTTGCAGGCCGATCGCTACGGCATCCAGCCCTGACCGATCCGGGCGCGCAGGGTCCCGATATCGAGA
>JBEVOM010000195.1:0-20608 GCA_040507575.1 Ilumatobacteraceae bacterium | reverse complement strand
TGCAGTGGCTCGCCGGGATCGACGATCTGCACGTCGTCCATGTCCTTGGCCCAGTCGCCGCGGTCGCTCTGGCTCATGCCCCACGGGTTGCCCTGGTTCTCCATACCGCGGTAGGCGTTGCCGAGCTCGGACGGGAAGTCCGACTCCATCAGCGTCAGGTAGCGCCGCATGTCGAGGATCTTGTCGAGGATCTCGATGTTCACCGGGCAGATCTCGTCGCAGGCCTTGCAGCTGGTGCAGGCCCACAGCTCCTCGGACGTGATGCGCTCGAACACCGAGTAGGCACCGATCGTGATGTCCGGGTCCTTGCCGATGGGCGGCGACACCGTCGGGGTGCCCGTGGCGGCCATGACCTCGCCGACCTTGAGGACGATCTCGCGGGGGTCGAGCGGCTTGCCCGTGGCGTGAGCCGGGCCGACGCTCGTGCAGCGCCCGCACATCGTGCAGGCGTCGGTGTCGAGCAGCTGCTTCCACGTGAAGTCCTCGACCACCGAGGCGCCGAACGTCTCCAGCTCGGTCTCGGCCAGGTTGGGCATCGGCTTCATCGCGCCCTTGGGACGGTCCTTGTCCTTCAGGTACATGTTCAGCGGCGACGTGAACATGTGCCGCAGCATGGTGATCGGCAGGATGGCCAGGAAGGCGATGAAGGCGACGACGTGGGCGACCCACCAGACGCGGTGCCAGTCCTCCAGCGTCGTGACCGAGGCGCCGTCGACGAGCGTGCTCAGCGGGTAGCCGACGAAGCTCCACTTCTCGTAGCTCATGTCGACGCCCTCGGCGGTCTGGAAGGCGATGCGGAACATCTCGGCGCCGAACCCGCTGACGCCGATGAGGAGGAACGTGCCGAGGATCAGCGCGTGCTCGGGCTTGGTCTTGATGCGGATGCGGTATGGCCGCTGGACGTAGCGGCGCAGGATGGCCCACACGATGCCGCCGAGGAACACGAGCCCGGCAGCGTCACCGACGAACGCGTAGGCCTGGTACGTCGTGCCCTGCAGGAACTTCAGGTCCTCGGGCATCTGGTGGTCGATCTCGAGCACCGTCGTGACGCCGAGCAGCACCAGGAACCCGAAGTAGATCATCGAGTGCATCACTCCGGCGGCCGAGTCGCGCAGCAGGGTGCGCATGTACGCGCCGGCGCGGAAGTCGGCGAAGCGCCGCTTGGCGTTCTTCGTCGTCGTGCGGCGGCTGGGCGCCGGACGACCGCGCTCCCAGTTCTTCATCCGGTCGGCGAACTGGAACGCACCCCAGACGAGCAGCACCGGGATGAGCGTGTAGAACGCCAGCTTCAAGGGTCCCGGGATGTTGACGAACACGACCCGGTGGATGTCGTTCTCGTTGTGCCAGTCGGTGATCAGCGGCAGGACACCCGAGATCGCCGTGAAGACGGCGATCCCGACGCCCAGCCCGATGGCCAGGTGGTGCGGCCGGATCCGGCCCTTCGCCGTCCCGGTGTCGGTTGCGGCGTCGTCGTCGACGTGTGTGCTCATGGCACGCGACAAGTTAGTGGCCGGCCACGGGCGCGACCGCTTCCGGCCTGCGCCCGGGCCCGCTCGAGCTGTTGGTACGTTCTGGCCCCGTGATCGGGCGGAAGTACCTCGGGTTGCTGGCCGTGCCAGCGCTGCTCGTCCAGTGCCAGCCCACGGCGTGCGCACCCCCGCCGACGCCCGTCGACACGACACCGGCGACCATCGCACCCGCCGTGACGACGACCTCCGTGGCCCCGCCGACGACGAGCGCGCCGACCACGACCGTGCCCGCGCCGGCCTACTCGTTCCTCTTCACCGACGCGGCTGGGCGTCCGGCCCGGTGGGACCCGTGCGCGGCCCCGATCACCTACGAGATCGATGGCCGGTTCGGCACGAGCGAGGAGCTCGCCGCCATCAGCGCAGCCATCGACGCCGTCAGCCGGGCCAGCGGCCACGTCTTCGAGCTCGTCGGTGTCAGCGCCACCGGCGTGCCGGCTCGCGGCACCGACGCCATGGTCGGGTACACCGAGTCGTTCACCGCGGCCCAGATCGGCGAGGGCCGCATCGAGGTCGAACCCGGGCCGCAGATCGTCGCCGGTCAGGCGACGGTGAAGGCGGGTCTGGCGCCCGACCTGCGCCGTCTGACGCTGATCCACGAGCTCGCCCACGTGGTCGGCCTCGGCCACGTCCCGGATCCCCGTCAGGTGATGTTCGCCAGCGCCCGCTCGCCCTACCTGTCCGAGTACGCGCCGGGCGACCTCGTCGGTCTCGGCCTCGTGGGCGCCGCGCAGCCGTGCATCGTGACGGGCGCGCTCCGTGCGAGCGACACGGCCGACAGCGCCACCAGCCCTCGCACCATCACCTGGGTCGACTGACCCAGCCGCGACGGTGGCGTCAGCCGTAGTAGGCGCGGTCGAGGTCGCGGATGCGACCGGCGAGCGCGGCGAGCAGCTTGTGGGCGATCGTCGGGACGTCGTCGAGCACGGCGAGGAAGTGGCGCTGGGAGATGACGTACAGCGTGCAGTCGGTCTCGCACAGGGCCGTCGCCGTGCGCGGACCGTGATCGAGCAGTGACAGCTCGCCGACGATGGCCCCGGGGCCGAGCGTGGCCACCTTGCGTCCGTTGCGCTTGACGGTGACATCGCCATCGAGCACGACGAACGCCTCGCGCCCGGTCTGGCCCTGGTCGACGAGCAGGGAACCGGCGGTCATGCGGATCTCGTCACCGGATCGGGCGATCCGCTCGAGCTCCTTGCGCGTGCACCCGGCGAAGAGCGGGACGCTGCGGAGGTGATCGACGTACGCCTTCTTGCTCGCCATGGGCCGTGACTGTACGACGTTCTCGCGGGCCGCATCACCGATCGGCCCCGGCGGTGTCAGGGACCCCGGTCGGCGCGGTCAGCGCCGGCCTTGGTTCTTGACCGCCTCGATGGCCGCCGCTGCGGCATCGGGGTCGAGGTAGGTCCCGCCTCGCGTGACCGGCCGCAGGTCGGTGTCGAGCTCGTAGCGCAACGGGATGCCGGTCGGCACGTTGAGCCCGACGACGGCGTCCTCGGTCATGTCGTCGAGGTGCTTGATGAGCGCGCGCAGGCTGTTGCCGTGGGCGGCGACGAGCACCGTCGACCCGGCCCGGAGGTCGGGCACGATGCCGTCGTACCAGTACGGCAACATCCGGGTGACGACATCGGCCAGGCACTCGGTGCGCGGACGCACCTCGGTCGGCAGGCTGGCGTAAGGCGGGTCGTGGAACTGCGAGTACTCGGCGTCCTCGTCGAGCGGTGGCGGAGGCGTGTCGTACGAACGCCGCCACAGCATGAACTGCTCCTCGCCGAACTCGGCGAGCGTCTGCGCCTTGTCCTTGCCCTGCAGCGCGCCATAGTGGCGTTCGTTGAGCCGCCACGAGCGGCGGACCGGGATCCACATCCGGTCGGCGCTCGACAAGGCCAGCTGGGCCGTGCGGATGGCCCGGCGTTGCAGTGAGGTGTGGACCACGTCGGGGAGCACGTCGTGCTCGACCAACAGCTCGCCGCCGCGGGCGGCCTCGGCGACCCCTTTCGCGGTGAGGTCGACGTCGACCCAGCCCGTGAACAGGTTCTTCTGGTTCCAGTCGCTCTCGCCGTGGCGCAGGAGGACGAGGGTCGAGACGCCGTTCGCAGTCACGGCGCCGATCGTAGGTTGCGCCGAGCGATTGGGTCTCGGCCGCTGGGGTACGGTCGAGCGCATGAGCATCACGAACGACGACATTCGGGCGGAATGGGAGCCGGGCGACACGCTCGCCATCACGATGGACGGTGACGGCACCGACGGTGACGGCGACGGCACCGATGGCGAGAGCGGTGACACCGACGGGACGGATGGGACCGATTCCGACGGGACCGACGGTGACGGTGACGGCACCGACGGCTGATTGAAGACCGCCGCTCGCGTCATCGATGACGCGGTCGCCGGATGGTTGACCCGCGCCCAGCCGCACCCGGACGCGCCGGGTCTCGACGCCCTCGTCGCCGATCCCGACCGCTTCATCCACGAGGTCCTGTTCCGACGCGTCGAGGCCTCGTCGAACGCCGGGAGCCCGCGGGCCGGCTTCGTCACGTCGGACGAGCTGTGGGAAGGCGCCGTCGGGCGCGGCGCCAGGACGCCGTTCTTCCGACTGGTCCGCGATGGTGCGACGCTGCCGTCGTCACGGGTCACACGCACCGCGGGCGCCGGCCACCGCACCATCGACGACGTCATCCAGCCCAACCGGGCGCTCGAGGAGCACGCGGCCGGGGCGACGATGGTGTTCCAGGGCCTGCAGCTCACGGACCCTCACCTCGCCAAGGTCGCCAACAACCTGGCCCTCGACCTCGGACACGCCGTGCAGATCAACGCCTACGTCTCGCCGGTCGCGGCGAGGGGGTTGGAGCTGCACTTCGACTACCACGACGTCTTCGTGGTCCAACTCGACGGACGCAAGCGGTGGCGGGTCTGGGCGCCGCTCGACGGAACGCGCCAGCCGGTCCGGGTCGGTCCGCGGACGCCGATGCCGACGTTCGCGGAGCTGGCCGAGCCGTTGGTCGACACGACGCTCGAGGCCGGCGACTGCCTGTACCTCCCGCGGGGCTTCCCCCACGCGGCCGAGACAGTCGAGTCGGCATCCGGCCACCTGACGATCGGGATCATGGCGATGACGTGGCACCAGGCCGTGCGTCACGCCGCCGATGACGCCGTCGCCGGCCCGAGCGTGCTGCGGGCGTCGGTCCCGGCCGGCGTCACCGACGGGCCTGGTCTCGCCGACCTGGCTGCTCACCTGCAGCCCGGCGCGCTGCGACGGTGGATGGTGCGGGACACCTGGAAGCGCCAGCCGGCCACCCGGCTGCGCCCGCTGCACCCACCGGACATCGGCCCCGACACGCCTGTGGTCGTGACGCCGGGACCACTCCTGTGGTCACGCGTGAACGATGGGCGCGCCGAGCTCGGACTCGGTGACCGGACCCTGTCGTTGCCCACCGACGCGGCGCCGATGCTCGACGCCGTCCTGCGCTCGGAGGGGTGCTTCACGCTCGCCGCGCTCGACACGCCGCTCGACGTCGGATCCGCCGTCGTCGTCGGCCGGCGCCTGACCGCGGAAGGGGTGCTCGCCCGTGGCTGACCGCTTCGAGTGCTCCGTTGCGTCCCGCGAGCGCGACGAGCCCGTCGCCGCGACCGCTTCCCAGGTCTCGTCGTGGCTGCTCGTGGAGGTCAACGGGCCATGGGGACGCGACGCGATCGGCCACAGCGAGCTCGGTCCGCACGCCCCGGCGATCTGGCGGCAGGCGATCAGGCGCCAGGGCGTGAGGGTCATCGCCGTGCGTCGGCACCTCGTGCGCCACCACGAGGACGAGCACGACGGACACCGCCTCGTCCACATCTCGGCCCCTCGCCCCGGTGGGCCGGCCGGGGTCGCGTCGCGCCGCGTCGTCGAGGACCTCCACGATGTGGTGTCGGCGACGGCGTCGCTCGCCGACGGCCACGGCGTCGACGACGAGTGGACGCCCGATCCGGAGCGCTACGTCCTCGTGTGCACCAACGGCCGTCATGACGCGTGCTGCGCGACGTTCGGCCGACCGCTCGTGCGGGCGTTGCGCGACTCACGGTGGGGTGACGAGGTGTGGGAGTGCTCGCACATCGGCGGCGACCGCTTCGCCGGCAACGTCGTGCTGCTGCCCGACAGCCTCTACTTCGGCCACTGCGACGCGGCCGACGCCGAGCGGATCCTCGCCGCGCACGACGACGGCCGGCTGGACCTCGCGAACTTCCGCGGTCGCTCGACGTTCCGTCTCGCCGAACAGGCGGCCGAGCACTACGTCCGCGTCGAGTCCGGCCTCGACGGGTTGGCTGCCGTGCAGTCGGTCGAGCCGCTCGGCGACGGACGGATCCGCGTGCTGGTCGATGCCGCCGACCACGTCGCGACGTACGTCGTCACGATCGAGCGGACGACGGCGCCGTCGTCGTCCCCGCTGACCTGCAAGGGGGACGAGGGCCTCAGCTACCCCTCGTTCCACCTCGTGGCGATGGCCCGGGGCTGACGCCTACGCGAACCCGGCGACGGGGCGGACGGTGTAGGGCGCCTCGAGCTGGGCGACCTCCTCGTCGGTCAGCTCGATGTCCAGGGACGCGACCGCGTCGTCGATGTGGGACTGCTTGGTGGCCCCGATGATCGGCGCGTCGACGGCCGGGTGGCGCGAGACCCAGGCCAGCGCGACCTGGGCCCGCGGCACCCCGCGCTGCTCGGCGATCGCCGCGACGGCGTCGACGATCGCCTTGTCGTCGTCGCGGTACAAGGACTTGCCGAACTCGTCGGTCTCACTCCGGGCCGTGGCGGAATCCCAGTCACGGGTGAGGCGACCACGGGCGAGGGGGCTCCACGGGATGACGCCGACACCCAGGTCGACGCACAGCGGCAGCATCTCGCGCTCCTCCTCGCGGTAGAGCAGGTTGTAGTGGTTCTGCATCGTGGCGAACGGCGTCCATCCGTTCGCCTTGGCGACGTACTGCGCCTTCGAGAACTGCCACGCGTACATCGACGACGCCCCGATGTAGCGGGCCTTGCCCGCCTTCACGACGTCGTGCAGCGCCTCCATCGTCTCCTCGATCGGCGTGCGGGCGTCCCACCGGTGGATCTGGTAGAGGTCGACGTACTCGAGCCCGAGCCGGCGCAGACTGGCGTCGATCTCCGACATGATGGCCTTGCGGGACAAGCCGGCGCCGTTGGGGCCCGGGTGCATGCGGCCGTGGATCTTCGTCGCGACCACGATCTGGTCACGGCTGCCGAACTCGGCAAGGGCGCGTCCGATGATCTCCTCGCTCGTGCCGTCGGAGTACACGTTGGCCGTGTCGTAGAAGTTGATCCCGGCGGCGATCGCCTGTTGGAGGAAGGGGCGGCTGGCCTCCTCGGGCAGTGACCACGAGTGCGTCCCCCGCTCGGGCACCCCGTAGCTCATGCAACCCAGGCAGATCCTGGAGACGTCCAACCCGGTCGAGCCCAGCTTCACGTAGCGCATCGGCCCATCATGGCCGCCGGTGCCCGTGCGGCCCGAGGCGCGGTGCGGCCGAGCCGTACCCTGGCCGGGTGTCGTCCGTGCTCGAGTCCACCGGCTACCGCCGGTTGCTCTACAGCGCATCGGCGGTGATCTTCGGCGTGATGGGCCAGGCGGTCGCGAGAGGCTGGCTGGCCAAGGACCTGACGGGCAGCAACGCCGGCCTCGGCGGGGTGATGTTGGCGTTCGGCGTGTCGATGCTGCTGGTCACCCCGTGGGGCGGCGTCGCCGCCGACCGCTTCCCCAAGCGGACCGTGCTGCTCGTCGCGGTGGCCATGCTGTTCGTGTCGTCGCTGCTCGTCGGCATCGCCGTGCTCGCGGATGCCATCGAGTACTGGATGCTCGTGGCGGCCAGCGCGTTGCAGGCCGCGGCGTTCGCGCTGTACCTCCCGGCCCGGATCTCGTTCATCGTCGAGGTCGTCGAGCCGGAGCAGATCGGCCCGGCGGTGATGCTGAGCCAGACCGCGCAGGAGGCCATGCGGGTTGTCGCGCCGGCCCTCGCCGGTGTGCTCATCGGACTGTCGTGGTTCGGCGTCGGCGGTGTGTTCATCCTCGGCGCCGCAACCGCGGCGCTGTCGGCCGCCGTCCTCGCCAGCCTGCCGCCCGGTCACGGCAAGGAGCTGCCGTCGCGGTCGCCGGTCGCCGAGATGCTCGACGCCTACCACTACGTCAAGTCACGCCGCGGCCTCGGACTGGTCGCGTTGACGACGATCGGCGTCGTGATCATCGCGTTCCCGTACCTCACGTTCCTGCCCACGCTGGCCGACGAGCGCTACCACGTCGGTGCCGGCGGCTATGGCCTGATGTCGGGCGTCGCCGGCCTCGGCGCCGTGGTGGCCGGCGTGGTGTCGCCCCGACTGCGCGCCGTCACCTCGCGGCCGTGGCGGACGATCGCGGCATCCGGCATGGCGCTCGGGTTCTCGCTCATCGCGCTCGCTGCGGCGAGCTTCTACTGGACCGCGCTCGTCGCCCTGCTCGCCGTCGGCGCGTCGGGCCTGGTGTTCCAGACGACGACGCAGTCCCAGATGCTGGCCCTGTCCGACGTCGACTACCACGGTCGGATGCAGAGCATGGTCGTGTTGGGCTTCAGCGGTTTCGGGCTCGCCGCGCTGCCGCTGGGCATGCTCGCCGACGCGGTGACGCTGGAGGTCACGCTGGCGCTGATGGGCGTCGTGGTCCTCGCCGTGACGGGCCTCTTCGTGCTGAAGCGCTCGCAGCACCGTCGTGAGCTGGTCGGCGTCGAGTTCGCCTGACCCGCCGGTCTTGTCCGATTTCCCCAACTGTTGACCCAGGTGGACAGTTTTCGTCCCCTGGGGTCAACAGTTGGGGAGATCGGGGCGCGAGGGATGGGTCAGCGGGACCAGTCGACGCCGGTGAACGTGGCGACCCATTGCTCGGCGATGCGGTCGGCCTCGAAGCGCTGGATCAGCAGCCAGCTCACGATCGAGCGCTCACCGGTCTCCCGGTTGATGCCCTTGCTCGTTGCCCTGGTCCACACCTTGTCGCCGTCGACGACCCGGTCGTCGATCCTGGTCTCGACCCGCGACAGGACGCGCTGGAACTCGGCCAGCCGCCCCCGGTACGCCTTGGTCGTCTCCCGCTCGGTCCCCGACCCGGTGTGGCGGATCAACGGGTCGGTGAAGATCTCGTCGATCGCGTCGAGCCGACCATCGCGCCAGACGTCGTCCCACCACCGCTGGCTGACGGCCACCATCCCCTCTGGTGTCACGAGCGGCAGTCTAGGAGTCGGATGGGGGTGGCCCCGAATGGCAGGCTCACGCCCATGATCGCGAAGCTGACCGGTACGGGCATCTGGAGTGGCGCGCTGCGGTACGGCGACCCGACTGCGGTCGCCGACGCGGCGGCCGAGGTGGAGTCGCTCGGCTACACCGCGCTGTGGATCCCCGACGCCGGCGGCGACGTGTTCACGCCGATCGGCGCGCTGCTGGCGGCGACGCAGCGGATCGTCGCGGCCACCGGGATCCTCAACCTCTGGATGCACTCGCCCGAGGAGACGGCCCAGCACCACGCCGCGCTGACCGCCGAGCACGGCGACCGGTTCCTCGTCGGCATCGGTGTCAGCCACGGGCCCATGATCGACCGCATCCTCGAGCAGGCCGGGACGTACCAGCAGCCCCTGGCCCGCACGAACGCCTTCCTCGACGGCCTCGATGCGGCGTCCCCGCCGCTCGCCGCGGCCGACCGGGCGATCGCCGCGCTCGGCCCGAAGATGCTTGGCCTCGCCCGCGACCGCAGCGCCGGCGCCCACCCCTACCTGGTCACACCGGAGCACACCGCGCTGGCCCGTGAGATCCTCGGCCCGGATGCACTGCTGGCCGTCGAGCAGGGGGTGGTCCTGGAGGCCGACCCGACGACCGCCCGGGCGACCGGTCGGCAGGCGCTGGCCACCTACCTCGGCTTGCCGAACTACGTGAACAACTGGTTCCGTCTCGGTTTCGACGAGGCCGACGTCGCCAACGGTGGCAGCGACCGACTGATCGACGCGCTCTTCGCGTGGGGAGACGAGGACACGATCAGGGCCCGGCTGCGGGCCCACCACGATGCCGGCGCCGACCACGTGTGCATCCAGACCATCGGCGGTGTCCAGGGCAGCGACCTCCCGCTGGCCCACTGGCGGGCGTTGGCACCTGCTGCGACCTGAGCGTCTCGATACGGTCGGGCATCGTGCCCTACGACTTCGACCGGTACCTGCGCCACGACGAGTTGACCGAGTGGCTGCACGACCTGGCCGCCGACCACCCGTCGCTCGTCGCCGTGGAGTCCTACGGGCGCAGCTTCGAGGGCCGCGAGCTGTGGCTCGTCACGGTCACCGACACCTCGACCGGCCGCGCCGAGCACAAACCGGCGCACTGGGTCGACGCCAGCATCCATGCCGTCGAGATGACGGGGACGGTCGCCGCGTGCGCGCTGCTCGCCCACCTCGTCGACGGCCACCGCGCCGGCGACCCGGTCGTGACGGAGGCGTTGCGCACCCGCACGTTCTACGTCGTGCCCCGCGTCAACCCGGACGGCGTCGAATGGGCACTCGCCGAGCGGCCGCGGTTCCGCCGGTCGAGCACGCGGCCGTGGCCTTGGCCCGACGCCTACCAATGGCCCGGACTGCGCATCGAGGACGTCGACGGTGACGGGCGGGTGCTGCAGATGCGCATCGAGGATCCCGACGGTGCGTGGATCCCGCACGTCGACGACGCTCGCCTCCTCGTACCCGTCGTCCCGGGCGGGCCGTCGGCGGGCACCCCGCGCTATCGCCTCCTCCACGAGGGCGCGGTCGTCGACCACGACGGCTTCACGATCCCGACGCCCCGGCCGCCCGAGGGGCTCGACCTCAACCGCAACTTCCCGGCCGGCTGGGGCACGGGCGTCTCCGGTTCGGGCGATCACCCGCTGTCCGAGCCCGAGGTCGACGCGCTCGTGCGGGCGATCGTCGAACGTCCGAACATCTGCGGCTACAACGCGTTGCACACGAGCGGAGGCGTGCTGCTGCGTCCGTCGTCGACGCGCGCCGACGCCGCCCTCCCGCCGCTCGACGTGTGGGTGTGGCAGCAGCTCGGGGCGATCGGCACCGAGCTGACCGGGTACCCGGTGCACTCGGTCTTCGAGGACTTCACGTGGGACAAAGCCGTCACGATGAGCGGTGCGGCCGACGACTGGGCCTACGAGCACCTCGGCATCTACGCATGGACCACCGAGCTCTGGGACGTCGTGCACGCGGCAACCGGCGAGAAGCAAGCAACGGACCTGTGGTACGTCGGGCCGTCCGACGCCCAGGCGCTGGCCGTGCTGCGATGGGTCGACGAGCACGCGCCCGAAGAGTTCGTCGACTGGTACACGTTCGAGCACCCTGTCCTCGGGACCGTCGAGCTGGGCGGCTGGCACCACATGGGCGTGTGGACGAACCCACCTCCGCCGATGCTGCGAGCGGAGGTCGCTGGGCACGCCCCGTTCGCCGTTCGCCAGGCGCTGGCGTCACCCCGCCTCACCGTGCGGCAGGTGCGCACCGTCCAGCTCGCCGCCGAGACCTGGCGCGTCGAGGTCGGCGTCGCGAACTCCGGGTGGCTCCCGACCCACGTGTCGTCACGCGCGGCCAAGGAGTCACTCGTCGAGCCGGTGATCGCCGAGGTGCGCGAGCTCGACCCGGGTGTTTCCGTCGTCGGCGGTCCGCAGCGGCTGCGCCTCGGGCAGTTGTCGGGGCACGGCGCGATGCGCTTCGCGTCCGGCCACGACGGCACGCCGGATCGTGTGCTGGCCCGCTGGATCGTGCAGGGCGCGGAGGGGGCCGAGCTGACCGTCTCGGTGACCCATCAACGGGCCGGGACCGTCGCGATCCGGATCGCGCTGAGGGCGGACGATGCCGGCCCGGTCGGTGACGATCGAGCGGGTCCGTCATGACCGCCCGCGTCGTCTGGCACGCCGCGACCATCGACCGAGCCGCACGCTGGGAGCAGCTCGGGTGCCGCGGGATGACGGTGTGGTTCACCGGCCTCTCGGGGTCGGGGAAGTCGACGCTGGCCGACGCCGTCGCCACCCGACTGCTCGCCGAACGCCGCGGTGTGTACGTGCTCGACGGCGACAACGTCCGCCACGGCCTCAACGGTGACCTCGGGTTCTCGTCCGCCGACCGCACCGAGAACGTGCGCCGTGTCGGTGAGGTCGCCCGCCTGATGGCCGACGCCGGCCTCGTCGCGCTGGTGCCGGTGATCAGCCCGTACCGCGCCGACCGCGACGCCGTCCGGGCGATGCATGTCGCCGCCGACCTGGCGTTCGTCGAGGTCTTCGTCGACACGCCGCTGGCGCTGTGCGAACAGCGTGACCCGAAGGGTCTGTACGCCAAGGCCCGCGCCGGCGAGCTGATCGGCATGACCGGCATCGACGACCCCTACGAGGCACCACTCACGCCCGAGCTGCGCCTCGAGCCGGCCGACCTGACCGACATGGTGGCCGCCGTGGTGGCCCGCCTGTGAGCCTCGCTGGCATCCATCACGACGTCACCGGGACCGGACCCGTCGTGCTGTTCAGCCACGGCTTCCAAGGGTCGTCGCGCATGTGGACGCCGACCGTCGCCGCAATGGCGGCCGACCACACGGCCATCACGTGGGACATCCTCGGCCACGGGCGCAGCGCGTCGCCGGACGACCCCGCCGCGTACTCGCGCGCCGGGACGCTCGACGCGATGCGGGGCCTGCTCGCCGGGGCCGGCGCCGGCCGGGCCGTCCTCGTCGGCCACTCCCTCGGTGGCTACCTCTCACTGGACCTTGCGATCACCGAACCGCAGCTGGTCGGCGCGCTCGTGCTGGTCGACAGCGGACCAGGTTTCCGCAGCGCTACGGCCCGCGCCGGCTGGAACCAGTTCGCGGAAGACTCGGCGCAGACCGCCGGACCTGGCATCGCCAACGCGGCGCGTGGGATCCTGCGCCAGGACGACGGGCACGTCATCGACGCGCTGGAGTCGATCACCGTCCCCGTGCTCGTCGTCGTCGGCGCCCTCGACGACGTGTTCCTCCCGGCCGCCGACTACATGGCGGCCAGGATCCCAGGTGCCTCCCGCGTCGTCATCGACGGCGCCGGTCACGCCCCTCCCGTCAGCCACCCCGCCGAGTTCGTCGCGGTGCTGTCACCGTTCCTCGCCAGTCTGCGCTGAGCGCGAGGGCGTCGTAGCCTCGTCAGTGTGACGGTGCTGGAACGCGAACAGGTCGCCGAGCACCACGCGTGGTGCCCGCCGCCGCTGTTGCGTCACGCCGTCGACCACTACACGGGCTACCGCTACGCCGGGTTCGAGCCCGGCCGACACATGGGTCTGCCGTCCCGGCACCTGACGTTCATCATCAGTTTCGACCAGCCGCTCGACCTGACCATGGTCGTCGACGGTCGTCGCACGTCGTCGACGTTCGACGCCGTGGTGAGCGGCTTCCACACCGCTCCGGCGGTGATCCGCCACGACGGCTCGCAACACGGCATCCAACTCCACGTGACCCCGCCCGGCGCTCGGAGGCTGTTCGACGTCCCAGCGGGGGACCTGGCGTCCGACGCCGTACCGCTGGACGCGTTGTGGGGCCCGCTGGCCGCCGAGCTGCGCGATCGCCTCGACGCCGCACCGACGTGGCGCGACCGGTTCACCGTGCTCGACGCGATGCTCCTGCGGGTCGTCGCCTCCCGGCCGCTCGGCGCGCCCACGGCCCGTGCCGAGGCGACCGAAGCGTTCCGCCGCCTCATCGTGACCGACGGCCTGATCGACATCTCGTCGCTCGCCGACCATGTCGGCTGGAGCCGGCGCCACCTGTCGGGTGAGTTCGCCGCCGAGTACGGAGTGTCCCCGAAGCAGATGGCGAGGGTGTTGCGCTTCGACCGATCGCGGTCACGGCTCGTGGCACCCGACGCCGGGTCGATGGCGTCGATCGCCGCCGAGTGCGGCTACGCCGACCAGGCCCACATGGCCAGGGAGTGGCGGGCGCTCGCCGGAGCCAGCCCGTCGCAGTGGCTGGCCGCCGAACGATTGCCACTGGTCGTCGAGGAGTGGCCGGAGGAACCGGCCAGCGCATCGAGGTAGCCGACAGCCGTCGGCGGCGCGCTGGGCGAGGCAGCGACCGGGGTCAGCGCCCCGTCCATCCCGTGGTCGCACCGCGGACCATGCCGAACGGTCCCACCGGCCACCGGAACGCGTCGATCATCAACTGGTCGATCTGCTCCTGCGTCGCGATCCCCTCGTCGACGATCGCGTCGGCCTCGGCCCGGGCCTGGCCGTACACGCGGTTGACGACGTAGCCCCACACGGTCGGGTGGTCGTTGACGACGATCGGGTGCTTGCCGGCCCGGGCGGCCAGACCGACGACCGTCTCGACCGTGGACGCTGCCGTGAGCGGGGTGCGCACGATCTCGGCGAGCGCCATGACCACCGGCGGTGACGCCCAGTGCCACCCGATGACCAGCTCGGGACGATCGGTCGCCGCCGCCAGAGCGGCGATTGGGAAGCCGCTCGAGTTCGACGCCAGGATCGTCGACGTCGGCGCGAGGCGATCGAGTCGGCGGAACAGGCGCACCTTCAAGGCCAGGTCCTCGGGGACGGCCTCGAGCACGATGTCGGTCGCCACCGCCTCCTCGATGTCGGTCGTCAGCGTGAGGCGGGCGAGCGCCTCCGCGGCATCCTCTGGCGTCGTCCGGCCCCGGGCGACGGCGCTGGCGAGGCCGTAGCGACCGGTCTCGATCTCCTTGCGGGCGAGCTCGATCGCCGCTGGCGCGATGTCGTGCACCACGACCTCGCACCCGCTCGTGATCAGCACTTGGGCGATCCCGGCACCCATCACACCGGCACCGATGACACCGACCCGGTCGGTCATGAGGCGCCCGGATCACCGAGGAGCTCGCCGTCGTGCTCACCGAGGTGCGGAGCGCGGCGGGAGATGCGCGAGGGCGAACGGGTGAAGCCGATCGGCGCGTCGGCGTACACGACGTCGCGGCCGATGTCGTCGTGTCGGACCGTCGTCGCGATGCCCCGGGCCTGGAAGTGGGTGTCGAACAGGGCCTCGTCGGGGGTCCAGATGATGCCGCACTGCATGCCCCGCTCCTGGCTGCCCACGAAGAAGTCGTAGGCCGCGACCTTCGACGCGATGAACACGAGGGCGTCACGCCCGGCCCCCATGATCGCCAGCCCTTCGGGGTCGCCCTCGAGCTCACGGGAATCGATGCCGCCGCGTTCGATGCCGAGCTCGAGGAAGAACGCCTCCGGGAAGTCCTCGCGAACCCCCAACTCGTCCATCCAGTCGAGCAGCAGCTGGAAGTGCCGGGCCTGCTGCGGCGCGAAGCCCGTCGTCACGTACCGCCCGTCCGCGGCGAGGACCTGCACGGGCAACGTCGGTTCGAGCATCGCATGACGTCCGGTCTGGCGTTGCACCGTCCGACCGGCGAGGAGCCACGACACCGAGGAGATCTCGGTGGTGACGTTCGCCGCCGCGTGGGCGTTGACGTCGATGTGCTGACCGCTGCCGCCGGCGTCGCGGTGGACCAGCGCGACGAGCGCAGACATCAACGCGAACACCGATGCCGTGTGCAGCCCCTGGTTCCCGCCGCCCCGCACCGGCGGCAACGTGTGGTCGTCGTATCCGCAGCTCCACACGGGACCGCCCCCCGCC
The DNA here is from genome assembly GCA_040507575.1 of Ilumatobacteraceae bacterium. Classification (GTDB taxonomy): domain Bacteria; phylum Actinomycetota; class Acidimicrobiia; order Acidimicrobiales; family Ilumatobacteraceae; genus JALZMG01. The sequence goes on along the minus strand of JBEVOM010000195.1, from coordinate 5,437 downwards.
AGGATCGTGAGATCGGTCGCCGGATCGGCGGCTCGTGGTCCGCTGCGACCGAACGGCGTGACGGAGACCCAGATCAAGTCGGGGTGTGCGGCCCGGATGTCGCCGTGGTCGATGTGGAGCGCCGCGAGGTGACCCGGATGCTCGCTCTCCACCACGATGTCCGCCGTCGCGGCCAGCCGCCGGAAGTCGAGCCGCCCGTCCGCGGTGGCGAGATCGACCACGACGCCCCGTTTGGACGTGTTGTACCACCACCACCACAGGCTGCGCTCGGGGTCGGGCACGTCGTCGACGAACGGCCCGTACGACCGGCTGGCGTGGCCACCAGGCGGCTCGACGACCACGACGTCGGCGCCGAGGTCGGCCAGCAGCTTGCCGCAGTACGACGACAGCTCGCCGGCGAGCTCGACGACGCGCACGCCGGCGAGTGGTCCCGGGCGTTCGGCGCTCATATGTCGCCGTCCGCGGCGAGCCGCTCGAGGTCTTCGGCGCTCCGGCCCAGCATGGCGCCGAAGACGTACTCGTTGTGCTGGCCCAGCGTCGGTGCGCTCCGTTCGATCCGCCAGTCCGTCTCGGAGAGGTGCACCGGGAGCCCGTCGACGCGCACGTCACCCATCTCGGGATGGGAGACGGTCGGCCACAGGCCCCATGCCGCGGTCACCGGGTCGTGATCGATGCGGTCCTCCGGGCGAGCGACGACGGCGGCCGGCACCCCTCGGGCGACGAGCGCCGCCGCGAGGGCCGAGCGGTCCTGGCGTTGCGTCCAGTCGGCGATGCTTGCGTCGAGGTCGTCCTGGCGCAGGAGGCGCCCGTCCAGCGAGGTCCAACGCGGGTCGGATGTCCAGGGCTCCCCGATGTGATCGGCGACCTGGCGCCAGTCCTCGTCGTCGCGACAGGCGATCGCCACCCACTCGTCGTCACCGGCGGTGGGATAGATGCCGTGGGGCGCCATGGCCGGGGCACGGCTGCGGTTCGAGTCCGGGAACCCGTCCCGGCGCATCGGTCGATCGTTCACCACCGCGTCGAGCAGATCGGGCCCGGCAAGGCCGAGCCCGGCCTCCGTGCACGACATGTCGACCCACTGGCCCTCGCCCGTGCGGGCCCGGTGGACCAACGCCGTGAGGACGGCGGTGGCCATGAAGGCGCCGCCGAGGTGGTCCATGTAAGAAAAGCCCCAACCCGCCGGGGGCTGGCCGGCGAGTCCGGACGCGGCCGTCAGACCGCAGCACGCCTGGACGATCGGTCCGAACGTCTTGTACTGGGCGTAAGGCCCGACGTGGCCGAAACCGGAGTTGGAGACGTAGACGATGTCGGGCCGGATCTCCGCCAGCCGCTCGTACCCGAACCCCAAGCGGTCCATGACGCCGGACGCGAAGTTCTCCGTGACGACATCCGACACGGCGACGAGCTCGGTGAGGAGCTCGCGTCCGCGGTCGGTGCGCAGGTTGATGGTGACGCCCAGCTTGCCGACGTTGTGGTTGTTGAACGCGCCCCCCATCTCGAGGCCCCGCCGCTCGTCGCGGTAGGGCATCGAGCCACGCAGGATGTCCCAGCGCCCTTGCCGCACCGGGTCCTCGACCCGGATCACACGCGCCCCGAAGGCGGCGAGGAACCGCGTCGCGCCGGCGCCCGCCAGCTGACCACTCAGGTCACAGATCGTGACGTGACCGAGCGCCGATCCCGTCGCGGGTGCTGGATCCACGTCGTTCGACGGTCGCACCATCACACACTCCCCCTCCTGTCGGCCACGCTTCGACGAACGTGAGCGCGCCGACGGCGTTGCTACCACGCAACTCCGAGGCGCCTCGAACCGTGGTTGCGACGGGACCCCCGCGACTCGGTCCGTCAGCTCTCGGGGAGCGAGGGCGTCGGGTCGAGATCGACGTCGAGGTCACGCTGGAGGTGCGCCGTGTCGTTGAACCGGCGCAGGATCCAACGTTCGCCGAACACGACGACGTGGGAGATCGACGCGTTGTCCGCTCCGATGAACGCGAACGGCCGGCGGGTGTCGGTCACCTGGGCCATGATCTCGGCGATCACGCCGCCGTGACTGACGATCACCACCCGCTGATCGGGGTGGGCGGCGACGATGCGTTCGAGCGCCCCACGCACGCGGGCCCGCAAGGCCTCGGACGACTCGGCGCCCGGGATCACGTCCCAGCGCTCCTCGACGAGCATCCGCACGGCGACCGGATCGCGCTCGACGACCTTCTGGCGGTACAGCTCGCCCTCCCACTCGCCGAGGTGGACCTCGCGCAGGTCCCGTTCGACGACCGGCTCGATGCCGACGCGCGAGGCGAGCGGCGCGGCCGTCTCGTGGGTGCGGCGCAGGCTGGTGACGTAGATGGCGTCGATCGGAAGGTGGGCCAGGCGCTCGCCGACCCGCTCGGCCTGCCGCCGCCCCTCGGGCGCCAGTGCCGGGTCACCGTGCCCGTCGACCAGCGGGAACGGCCGGCCGGGGACCATCGGTTCGGACTCGCCGTGGCGCACGAGGAGCAGTTCCGTCGATCCGGGTGGCCGGTGGAACGGGCGCTGGCGGTACTCCTGCGGGCGGTCTGGCTGCGTGGGCGGTTCGTCGCTGATCGCGTCGAACGTAGCGCTGGGATGGCGGCCATACATTGGCGGCGTGACCACGTCCACGACCGGCGACGGAGACGTCGCCGAGCTCTTCGAGGCGGCGCGCGCCGTCCAGGCCAATGCCCACGCCCCTTACTCCGGGTTCCGCGTCGGTGCGGCGGTCCGCTCGGAATCCGGTCGCGTCTACGTGGGCGCCAACGTCGAGAACGCGTCGTTCCCGGAGGGGATCTGTGCCGAGGCGGCGGCGATCGGGGCGATGGTCGCGGCGGGGGAGCGCGAGATCGTGGCGGTGCTCACCGTGGCCGACGGGGACCGGGTGACGACGTGCTGCGGCGGGTGCCGCCAGCGGATCCGGGAGTTCGCCCGTGCGTCCGCGCCGGTGCACGCGGCAGGGCCCGAGGGCGTACGTCAGACGTCCACAGTCGCCGAGCTGTTGCCCGGATCGTTCGGTCCCGAACACCTGCAGCGCGACTGAAGGGTCGGGTCCGCGCGGCGGGCGCCCGGACGTCCGCGGTGCCACCGGTAAGGTCGGACCATGACCGCGACGGCGCCCCGAGCGGCCGAGCGCACCGACCGCGATGAGCGCACCGACCGCGACGTCGTGGTCGCGACGCGGTTGGAGCGGGCCGGGCAGCGCTACACGGCCCAACGCCGCACGATCGTCGATGCCATCGCCGGGGCCGGCCGGCCGGTCACGACGCCGGAGCTGTTGGCGGCCAGCGGCCACCGCCTCTCGCAGAGCTCGGTGTACCGCAACCTGGCCGTGCTCGCCGACGCCGGCGTCCTGCGCCGCCTCCCCGGTGCCGGCGACTTCGACCTGTTCGAGCTCGACGAGGCCCTCAGCGGTCACCACCACCACCACCTCCACTGCACGTCGTGCGCGACCGTGGTGGACGTGCCGGCCGGGCCCCGGCTGGAGCAGGCCGTGAGCCTCGAAGCGGCCGAGCTCGCCGCTGACCTCGGATTCGTCGTCGCCGGTCACAGCGTCGACTTGTTCGGGCTGTGCGCCGACTGTGCTCAAGGTTGAGTCGTGCTGACTCAAGATTTCTGATCGCTGGGTTGCCGGCCGAGGGGGCCGGCTCCTAGCCTGGGTGGCACCAGTTCGCAGATCCAGCTATCAGGAGACACTTCCATGCCCAAGGCCGTCGGCATCGACCTCGGTACCACCAACTCCGTCGTCGCCGTCCTGGAGGGCGGCGATCCCGTCGTCATCCCGAACGCCGAGGGATCGCGCACCACCCCGTCCGTCGTCGCCTTCTCCAAGAGCGGCGAGGTCCTGGTGGGCGAGGTCGCCAAGCGACAGGCGATCACCAACCCCGACCGGACGTTCCGCTCCATCAAGCGGCACATGGGGGAGGCGTGGAAGTCCGAGGACGTCGACGGCAAGAAGTACACGCCGCAGGAGATCTCGGCCCGCACGCTGATGAAGCTCAAGCGCGACGCCGAGAGCTACCTCGGTGACACCGTCACCCAAGCCGTCATCACGGTCCCGGCGTACTTCGACGACGCCCAGCGCACGGCGACCAAGGAGGCGGGCGCGATCGCCGGCCTCGAGGTCCTGCGCATCATCAACGAGCCGACCGCGGCAGCCCTCGCCTACGGCCTCGACAAGGGTGCCGCGGACGAGACGATCCTCGTGTTCGACCTCGGCGGCGGCACGTTCGACGTGTCGGTGCTGGAGATCGGCGACGGCGTGTTCGAGGTCAAGTCGACCCACGGTGACACCCACCTCGGCGGCGACGACTGGGACCAGCGGATCATCGACTGGCTCGTCCAGCAGTTCAAGTCGGCGCACGGCGTCGACCTGGGCAACGACCGCATGGCCGCCCAGCGCCTCAAGGAGGCAGCGGAGAAGGCCAAGATCGAGCTCAGCCAGGTCCAGCAGACCCAGATCAACCTGCCGTTCATCACGGCCACGGCCGACGGCCCGCTGCACCTCGACGAGTCCCTCAGCCGGGCCAAGTTCCAGGAGATGACGGCCGACCTCATCGAGCGCTGCCGCATCCCGTTCGAGCAGGCCCTCAAGGACGCCGGTGTCGCCAAGGGCGACCTCCACCACGTCATCCTCGTCGGCGGCTCGACGCGCATGCCCGCCGTCGGCGACCTCGTGCAGAGCCTCACCGGCAAGGAGCCGAACAAGTCGGTCAACCCCGACGAGGTCGTGGCCATCGGCGCCGCGGTCCAGGCCGGCGTGCTGCGCGGCGACGTCAAGGACGTGCTCCTGCTCGACGTCACCCCGCTGTCGCTCGGCATCGAGACCAAGGGTGGCGTGATGACGCGGCTCATCGAGCGCAACACCACCATCCCGACCCGCCGCACCGAGGTGTTCACGACGGCCGAGGACATGCAACCGTCCGTCGAGATCCACGTCATCCAGGGCGAGCGGGAGATGGCCAGCTACAACAAGACGCTCGGCAAGTTCCAGCTCGTCGACCTGCCCCCCGCCCCGCGCGGCATCCCGCAGATCGAGGTCACGTTCGACATCGACGCCAACGGCATCGTCCACGTGTCGGCCAAGGACCGGGCGACCAACAAGGAGCAGTCGATGACCATCAGCGGTCAGTCGACGCTCGACAAGAGCGTGATCGACCAGATGATCAAGGACGCCGAGGCGCACGCCGAAGAGGACCGCCAACGCCGCGAGGAGGCCGAGGTCCGCAACAACGCCGACTCGCTCGTCTACCAGACCGAGAAGGTGCTGCGCGACCAGGGCGACAACGTCCCGGCCGAGGAGAAGACGGCCGTCGAGACCCCGCTGTCCGACCTCAAGAAGGCCCTCGAGGGCAACGACACGGCGTCGATCAAGACGGCCAGCGAGACGCTGATGACCGCCAGCCAGGCGTTCAGCCAGAAGCTGTACGAG
>JBEVOM010000256.1:0-3479 GCA_040507575.1 Ilumatobacteraceae bacterium | reverse complement strand
GTCGCTCACCGCGTGCGAACAACGCCGACGCCGCCGCGAAGCGGTCGGCGGCCTCGACGATGTCACCGTCGCGGAGCAGATCGAGGCCGGCCTCCGTCTGGTCACGTCCTTCGGTCAGGTCGCTGCGAGCTCGGGAGGCGGCAAGGCCGAAGCTGGCACCGGCCAGCACCGCGAACAGGAGGACGCCGCCGGCAGCCAGCCACACGACGCGCCGGACCCGGCGTGGACGCCTGCGCACACCGACGATCAGCACGAGTGCTGCTGCGGTGACGCCGACGATCGCCGTGAGTCCGAAGAACCCGGGCAGCTCGCCCCGCACGATCACGTTCAACGCCAGGCCGATGGCGACGGCCCGCCAGGTGGGGGCGTTGCGCTTGCGGACCCCGATCCAGAGGCTCGTCGCCAACGCCGCGCCCCCGACCGCGAGGAGCGCAGGGCTGGCCGACACGACCATGCCGAGACCGGCGGTGAGCGTCAGGGCCCACCACGGTGCCGACGCGGCGGACCACGTGACGGCGGCGACGCCCAGGCCCGCGAGCAGGGCATCGACACCGGGTCGACCCGTCGGGGCGACGCCGGCGGAGGCGGCGACTGCGCCCGCGAGCAGCGCGACGGCGGCGGCCGGTCGTTCGGCGACGCGGTTCGCCCGCCGCCGCGCATCGGGTCGCGTGCCGGCCCGATGGCGAGGTGGGTTCGGCCTCGTCGTGGGTCGAGCCACCCGGGATCCAGCCACCGGCTCGTTGGTCGGGACCGGTTGCAGAGCCGTCATGGGTCCAGCACGCACGCAGCGCGGGCACCGTGTCGGTGCCCGCGCTGTCGGCTACGTCAGACGGCCGCCGGATGACGACGGCGCATGGCGACGATGACCAGGGCCAGTCCGACGCCAGCGGCGATGCCTGCACCGACCAGGAGCCGGGAGATGCCGGAACCGGTCGACGGCAGCGTGGCCGCACTGGCCGCACTGGCCGCCGGTGCGGCTGTCGGCGCGGGCTGGGCGGCGACCACGGTGAACGAGGCGCTGGCTGCCTTGGCGCTGGTGGCGCCGGTCCCGGTGACGGTGTACACGCCGGATGTTGCCGGCACCACGATCGTCGCGGTGGCCGACGGTCCTGCGACCTGTCGGATGCCGGTGCCGCCACCGCCGGAGCACGTCACCGAGATGCCGCCGACCGCAGCGGGCCCGGTGATGGTGAAGGAGACCGTCTCACCGAGGTTGCAGCCGTTGAGCGTGACCGTGACGGAACCACCTGGTCCGACGGTCACCGCCGACAGTGTGATGGTGGCTCCGGCCACGGGATATGGCTGGGCGAAGGCTGGGGCAGCCAGGCCGAGCGCGCCGGTGATCACCAGCAGGACCGATAGCACGAACTTCTTCACGTAGGTCCTCCTGGACGGGGCGGGGTTGATCGCACCCTACCGCGCCGGTGGGTCGCAAATACTGATTTCTACGATTGATAGATGGTTATGTGCGAGACAGCGACGGATGGATCGGTGGATTTTCCAGTGTGGGTGGGCGGATCGGCGCGGATCCGAGGTGCACGGCCAGGGTGGAGTCGGCCGCGCCGGACGAATCAGCCACCACGGGAATGGTTCGCTGCGGATCTGCGCCCGTGAGTCGGCCAGTACGGTGAGGGAATCCGTGTCGTACCAGTGTGTTCTGCGCGTTCGCGTCAGGCCCGCGGTGTCGCTGCAGCAGTGCTCCTCGCCGGGGTGCTCTCGTGTGGAGGCCCGGAGCGATCGCCGCCCGTCGTCGGTCCCGACCCCACTCGATCCGTCGCCGACCCGGTGATCCTGTGGCAGCCGGACGGTGGCGGTCTGGAACGGGGCAGCCTCGTCATCCCGCCGGCAAGAGGCGTCACCGGTCCGACGGTCCTCCTCGCACTCGTGCGGCGCGCGGCATCGGACGACGACGGACGCATCGGGACCCTGCTCGTCAACCCCGGTGGGCCGGGACTGGCCGGGACGGATCTCGTCCGCACGGCGAGCCTCTTCCTCCCGAGCCTGCTGCTGGAGCGCTTCGATCTCGTCGGGTGGGACCCGCGTGGCACAGGTGCCAGCACGCCGACCATCGACTGCGTCGACAGCTACGACGCCGTGTTCGATGGACTCGACTCGTCGCCCGACGACGAAGCGGAGCGGCAACGCTGGGCGGACACGACGGCGGCCGTGGCCGACGGCTGCGCGACACGATCGGGCGACCTGATCGGGTCCGTCGGCACGATGCAGGCGGCGCGCGACCTCGACACCATCCGACGCGCCCTCGGCGAGCCGACGGTCAGCTACATGGGGTTCAGCTACGGCAGCGAGCTCGGCGCGATGTGGGCGACGCTGTACCCCGACACGGTCCGAGCCGCGGTGCTGGACGGCGCCGTCGACCCGACCGCCGACGCCGCCGAACGGGCGCGGCAGCGGGCGACCGGGTTCGATCGCGCGGTCGACAGGTTCGTGTCGTGGTGTGACGACCTCGCCAGCTGTGCCTTCCCGGGCGGCGGCGACGCCGGCGCGGCCTTCGACGCACTGTTCGCCCAGCTCGATGAGCGACCGATACCGAGCATCGCCGGCCGCCCCCGGGTGACGAGCGAGATCGGCCTGCAGGCCGTCGCCGAGGCGATGTACGCCGAGACGTACTGGCCGCAGCTCGCGCAGGCTCTCGCCTCGGCGCAACACGGTGACGGCGCCGGCCTCCTGGCGCTCTGGGACGCGTACAACCTCCGTCAGCCGACGGGGACCTGGCCGAACACCCGGGAAGCTGGAGCCGTCATCGGATGCATGGACCACGGCGACCGTCCGTCGCAGGAAGCGGCCGAGTCACTGTCGATCGAGCTCCGGCAGTCCGCGCCGCGCTACGCCCCCGGTCTCGCCGACCTCCATCTCTGCGCCGATCTGCCGGCAGCGCCCGATCCGACCGTCCCGATCACCGGCGCCGACGCCGGACCGATCCTCGTCGTCGGTACCACCGGTGACCCGGCGACACCGCTCCCCGGGACCCAAGCGATGGCCGACGCCCTGGAAGGTGGTCGACTGCTCACCGTCGAGGCCAACCAGCACACCGGCTCAGGCACCAACCAGTGCGTCATCGACGCGGTGAGCCGGTACCTCATCGACCTCGTCCTGCCGCCGGTCGGCCAGACGTGCCGGTGACACGACGGTCGAGCCGGTGAGGGGTGGCCCCCCGGGCGCCGCGGCCGTCCGCTGTGACCGCGGTGTCCGTCATCCTCGGGGGGAAGTCCACTGCCACCTGCTAGCTTTGCTGCCCGCGAGGGCGCGTAGCTCAGTTGGTTAGAGCGCCACCATGACACGGTGGAGGTCCCGGGTTCGAGTCCCGTCGTGCCCACGAAGCGTGCACCGTTTCTGCCTCCGGGCTCGCTCACTGGCGCTCGCTCGCCGTGGGCTCAGGGGCCACGGCGGCTTCTCGACGTCACCGACGGCCGGCCGCCGGTGCTGCGTCGTTCCCCGCGATGTGATCGTCTGGCGGTGGC
>JBEVOM010000193.1:0-3424 GCA_040507575.1 Ilumatobacteraceae bacterium | reverse complement strand
GCTCGGCCTTGCTCCGGGTGGGGTTTGCCGAGCCGCCCGGGTCACCCCGGACGCTGGTGCGCTCTTACCGCACCGTTTCACCCTCACCTGTGACCGGTTGCCCGGCCCATCGGCGGTCTCTCTCTGTTGCACTTGTCCGTCAGGTCGCCCCGACCTGGCTCTCGCCAGCACCCTGCCCTGTGGAGTCCCGACTTTCCTCGACGTGACGAGCACGCCGCGGCCACCCGGCCGACTCACCGTCGGCCGTCACTCTAGGAGGTCTCCGACGATCGCCGTCAGACGTCGCAGGTCATGCCGGTGTAGATGAACGAGTTGTCCGAGGGCGTCTCGAGGTTCGCGGTGTAGCGGGTCCCGGCGGAGCTCGGCACGCCGACGGCGACCGGGATCGCGGCGAGCGATCCGAACTGGGTGGGGACGGCGTACAGCGGCGTCAGGGCGGCGGGGTCCAGCGCCACCTCCTCACCGAACAGCGACGGATCGGCGTACCCCTCCGGGGCGCCCATGACGAGGATGGCGACGGCGCCTGCGTGGCGGGCCGCTTCGGCGCCGAGCACCATCACCGCGGCCCGCAGGTCAGCATCGTTCAGGAGCTCGACCTGCTGTTGGTACATCGCGCCGGTCATCGACTCGAGGCCGTTGATCAACGTCATCATGTCTCGAGCGGGCTCGTTGCTGGGCGGGATGTCCAACGCCTCGTCGCCGAGGATGTTGGCCAGGAACGGATCGATGACCCGGTCGAGGTACCAGGCGTTGGCACACTCGTAGGGCTCGCCGCCGGCATCCTCGGTCAACCCGGCGACCGTCGCCGACGCCGCGGCGTGGTCCTCGATGAGCCGGTCGAGGAGGGTCGTGGCGGTGGCGTCCAGCACACCGGTCTCGCGGATCTCCTCGTACACCTGGACCAGCATCACCTCGATCGAGTTCGCGGTGCGCAGGTACACCGGGTCGTCGACGATCTCGGTCGGCAGCGCCGTCGCCGCCGGTGCGTACCCGACGCGGCCGGGCGCGCCCTCCTCGGACTTGCCGCAGGCGGCGGCGAACGCGCCGAGGGCGACCGTCAGGCCGCCGGCCTGCAGCACCCGTCGGCGCGTCATGCGACCGGCGACGAGCCCGGTCGTGCCGGCTTCGTCGGTTCCCGACGCAACGGGCCGTGTCGGCTCAGCCACCGCGCGCCCCGCTCATCGTGATCGGTGAGGCGTCGTTGATGAACAGCGCGTCGAAGTCGTCGCCCATGCCGGCGGCATCGGCGAGCACCGTGCCCTGCCTGGCCTCCACGATCAGGATCGAGGCGATGACCTTGGCGCCGTCGACGCCCTGCAGCAGGCGCAGCAGTTCGGTGTGGCTGGCGACGAGGGTCGACTCGAGGTCGTACGCCGGTCCGACGACGGCAGAGAAGTCGGCCTTCGCGAACGAGGGCTCGAGGTCCCTGTACAGGGCCTCGTCGCGTTCGCCGGTGGCCTTGGTGCCGAGGATCCCGCCGATGATCTGGGCATATGCCCGGTGGTTGTCTCGCATCAGCATGAGCACCGGGTTGTCGGCGCCGGTGTCGAGCGCCGCCTGGTAGAGATCCTGTGCCGTCAGCTCGACGCCCTGGGCGAACACCAACGTGTCGGTGTCCTCGGCCGTCGGTCGGCCAGGGGGCTCGGTCGTCGTCGGTCCGGAACCGCTCGACTCGGTGTCCGTCTCGTCGGTGGAGGGCGGCGTGGTGCCCGCCAGCGCGGTGCGCCCGCCGATGAGGCCCAGCGCGGTACCGGTGAGCCCGGCCACCAGCACTCGGCGACGGGTTGGGTTCTCCACTCGCAAGCGTCCTTTCGATCTGTCGTGGGAAGGCGCCTGAGGCGGCGCTCCGGCGCCAGCCTTCCCGGCCGAGGCACGGTCGAGCAACTCTACGGTGGCGACGACACCTCCGACCCGCGTCCGGCGGGTGCGGCGGCGATCCTAGAAGTCGAGCGCGGACAGCTCGGGGATCCAGCCCCGGGCCCGATCGACGGCCCTCGTCCACGTCGCCCGGGCCGCACCACGGTCGACACCGGTGTCCGGTTCGACGACGCGGCGCGGCTTCCAGACCCGGTCGGCGTCGCCGATCTCGCTCCACACCCCGGTCGCCAGGCCGGCGAGGAACGCCGCGCCGAGCGTCGTCGCCTCGACCACCGGCGAGACCTCGACCGGGCGGCCGGTTGCGTCGGCGAGGGCTTGGGTGAACGTCGGATTGGCGCTCATGCCGCCGTCGACGCGCACCGAGTTGATCACCAGCCCGGTGTCGGCCGCTGCGGCGTCGACGAGATCGGCGCCGCGGTGCGCCACCCCTTCGAGCACGGCCCGCACAATGTGGGCGGCGGTCGTGCCGCGCGTCACGCCGAGGATGGTCCCGCGGGCGCCGTAGTCCCAGTGGGGAGTGCCCAGTCCGAGGAGCGCAGGCACGTACACGACGCCGTCGGTGCCCTGCACCGACGCCGCGACGTCGTGGCTGTCGGCGCTGGAGGCGATGAGCCCGAGGTCGTCGCGGAGCCACTCGATGTTGGTGCCGGCCGACAGCATGACCGCCTCGACGCCGTACGTCAGCTCGCTGTGTCGCGACCACCCGACGATCGGGTAGGTCCCGTGCTCGCTCCGGCGGGCCGACTCCGGCGGCGTCGGACCGGTGCACACGTCGAGCATGCCGCCGGTGCCGAACGTGATCTTCGCCCGCCCGGGCGTGACGCAACCCTGGCCGACCAGCGAACCCTGCTGGTCGCCGACGAGCGCGGCGATCGGCGGCGCACCGGGGAGCGCGGTCGCGTCGGCGATCGTGCCGCTGGAGTCGACGATGGCCGGTAGCACCGCCGCCGGGATGCCGAGGCAATCGAGCGCGCGATCGCTCCACGTCGTCGCTGCGGGCGTGACGAGGCCGGTGACACCGGCGTTCGTGTGGTCGGTCACGTGGTGGGCTCCGCCGGTCAACGACCACACGAGCCACGAATCGACGGTCCCGAAGCACACGTCCCGGTCGCGAGCACCTGGGACGTTGGCGAGGATCCACGCCAGCTTCGTCGCCGACTGGTTCGGGGCGAGGGTGAGGTCGTGCTCGGCGCGGGCCGCGATGCACTCGCCGATCGTGCGCAGGTCCTGCCAACCCAGTCCGGCGGTGATCGGCTCGCCGGTCGCCCGATCCCACACGATGGTGCTGGCCCGCTGGTTGGTGACGCCGACGGCGGTCACCGGACGACCGGCGGCGGCCGTCGCCTCGGCGGCGGCCTGCTCGCCCTGGTAGTTGACGGTGACGTCCCAGCCGCGAGCGCCGGCCAGCCGGCAGGTGGCGGCGCCAATGCCTCGGCCGCCACCGGTGACGAGCAGGTGCATCAGGCGAGCGTGGCGTCGATCGTCTTGCAGGCGTCGACGAGGCCCTTCACGGCGGCGACCGACTTGTCGAACATCGCCTTCTCTG
>JBEVOM010000175.1:0-5077 GCA_040507575.1 Ilumatobacteraceae bacterium | reverse complement strand
GGTTGTGGTGGGCGGTCGTGTCCGGGGCCCCCCGGCCAGGTGGTGGTGGTCCCCCGCCCCGCCGCCCCCCGCCCCCCCCCGCCCCGGCCGGGGGCGCCACGTCCGTCAGGTCAAGAGGCGGTGAGACCCACCGCCGCCGCTGGGAGCCCGGTGACGAAGCCGAGGTTGGTCAGTTCGCCGTCCCGCCCGACGGCGAACATTCCGATCGAGTCGTCGCCGCCGTTCAGCTGGTACACGTACCGTCCGTCGCTGCTGGCGTCGATGTCGATGGGCGTCGTTCCGGCAGCGGCGCTGACGCCGTCGGGTGCGAGGAGGTCGAGCGCACCGCGTCGGTCGACGGAGTAGCCGCTCAGCGACGCGCTCCCGGTGTTCGCGGTGTACGCGTACCGACCGGTTGCCACCAGCCAGCACGCCGACGTCTGGTTGGTCGCGTCGGGCCCGTCCAGCACGACGAGGCTCCCGTCCCGCCTGATGGCGTAGCTCGACACCGAGCTGGCGCCGGGGGCGCCGCCGCTGGCGTTGGACACGAGGAGCTCGCCGTTGCGACCGAAGTCGAAGCCGAACGGCGTCGTGCCGTTGGACTCGAACACGGCTGCCGGCCCGGCGACGCCGTCGCGGACGCGGAAGGTGTCGATGCTGTTCGTGTTCTTCTCGGTGACGACGAGCTGCCGACCATCGGGTGTGAACGCGACCTGGGCCCCGCCGGCTGCTTCCTCGGACAGCGCCTGCGTCGATCCGACGATCGGCTCGAGACCGGCGCGACCGATGTGGAGTCCGGACACGTTGTTGGCGACGCCGGCGTTGAGGACGTACACGTCACGTCCGTGGACGGTCACGGAGGTCGGCAGGTCGCCGCCGCTCGGCTCGGTATCGGCGAGGACGAGCCGGCCCCGAACGATGACGAACAACGACACCTCGTCGGAGCCGGGGTCGACGGCGACCACCACCCGGCCGCCGTCGGCCACCGCGACCGCACCCTGGGAGCCGATCCCGGACCCGGTGCCGGTGCCTCCGGTCGGGACCGGCGCCGCCGCTGTCAGCGCCCCGTCGCCGGCCCGATCGAACACGAGCAGCGAGTTGCCGGCCGGGTCGTTGCTGATGGCATAGACGTGCCCGTCGCGGCCGGCGGCGGCCGTGCTGGTGGCGCCGATGGCGGCGGCCGTGCTGGTGGCGCCGATGGCGGCGGCCGTGCCGATCCCAACGGCCAGGCTCAGGCGCAGTCGGCGCCGCGGTCCGTGTCGGGTGGTCGTGGAGGTGGGGTTCATCGTTCGTTCCTTCGTCGCGGCCTGGGCGGATGTCGAGGCGTGTCGACCAGGTAGACATCGCCGGGCGGAGCACGGAAGCTCCCGAGAGCAAGGTTTCGGAGAACGTTCTCGGGTGTTTCGCGAATCGTGTCGAATGGCCCGAACGGGCGCGACGGTCGAGTCCTCGTACACTCCACGCCCATGCGCGACGGCGCTCGGAGCGAGATCCCGATGAGTCGTGACCCCAGGATCGGTGTCCTGGTCGTCGCCTACAACGCGGCGTCGACTCTCGCCGCCGTGCTCGACCGCATCCCGCCGGCGTTCCGGGCGCGCATCGCCGAGGTGATCGTGTCGGACGACGCCAGCGACGACGCGACGTACCTCGTCGGGCTCGGGTACCAGCAGACCGGGAGCGACCTTCCGCTCACGGTGATCCGTCAACCGAGGAACCTCGGCTACGGCGGCAACCAGAAGGCCGGTTACCGCTTGGCGATGGAGCACGACCTGGACGTCGTCGTGCTGCTCCACGGCGACGGCCAGTACGCGCCGGAGCTGCTGCCCGAGATGGTCCGCCCGCTCGTCGACGGCGAGGCGGATGCGGTGTTCGGTTCACGGATGCTCGTCAAGGGAGCAGCCAGACGGGGCGGGATGCCGCTCTACAAGTACCTCGGGAACAAGACGCTGACCACGATGCAGAACGCCCTCGTCGGGACGTCGCTGAGCGAGTTCCACTCCGGCTACCGCGCGTACAGCACGGCCGCGTTGCGACGGATCGCGTTCGAGTCGAACTCCGACGGGTTCGACTTCGACACGCAGATCATCCTGCAACTCGTCGAGTCGGGGCAGCGACTCGTCGAGATCCCCATCCCGACGTACTACGGCGACGAGATCTGCTACGTCAACGGCGTCCGCTACGGCCGTGACGTCCTGCGCCACGCCGTCGACTTCCGCCTGGCGCGGGCCGGGTTCAACGCGGGGATCGGCGGCGACTCCGAGCCGTACCAGTTCAAGCCGTCGGCGACCAGCTCGCACGGCCGGATCATCGAGTGGATGTCGGGGCACGACTCGGCCAAGGTGCTCGACGTCGGCTGCGCATCCGGAGAGCTCGGCCGGGCGTTGCGCGACCTCGGGCACTACGTCGTCGGCGTCGACATCGAGGCGTCCGAGGGCGCGTCGGGCGGCCTCGACGAGTTCTTCGTCCAGGACCTCGATGACGGTCTGCCGACTGCCCTCACCGGGCAGTTCGACGTGATCGTCTGCGCCGACGCCCTCGAGCACCTGCGCCGGCCCGACGAACTGCTCGCCGACCTGCACCGCCACCTGCAGCCGGGCGGCGCAGTTCTCGTGAGCGTGCCGAACTTCGCCCACTGGTACCCACGGGTGCGGGTCGCCACCGGCCGCTTCGACTACGACCGGCGCGGGATCCTCGACGCCGGTCACGTGCGGTTCTTCACCGACCGGACGTTCCGCAGGCTGGCCGCCGGCGCCGGGTTCGGCGTCCGCCGACGCGCCGCGGTCGGCATGCCGTTCGATGCCATCGTCGGTGAGGCAGCACCCCCGGCGGACGGTCGGCGTCTCGCCGCCCGCGTGCGCCGGGCCGTACGGGTCGCCGACCGGGTGTCGGTCGATGTCTACCCGTCGATGTTCGCCTACCAGTACGTGTACGAGCTGGTGCCGACGAGGGTGCCGGCGAGCTGACGAGCGCCGCGAAACCGCCGTGCGGCCGTCTGGACGGCTGTGGTTGAATTGCCTCACCAGAGGAAGGAGGTGGTCCACCACATGAGTGAAAGTTCGTACGGGACCCTGGAGGTGGTTGGCCGCTAGGCCATCAGGCTGGACGGCCTGGCGAATCCACGCCAACTTCCGCTGTCGAGCTGCCGGAACTCGTCCCCCCGGCTTCACACGGCTCGCCAGTTCCCAGTTCTGCGAGGGGAGGCGTCTGCGGACGCCTCCCCTCGTCGCGTCGGCGGGTCTGCACCGGTCTGGCGGCCGGTCCGCTACCGTCCACCGGGATGGAGCGCCCCATCCGCTACGAGCACAACCGTTACCTCGGTGACAAGCGCACGCAGCTGGTCTACGACCTCGACGAGTGGGACGACCCGGCTCCGATCGAGTCGCTGCTGGCGGCCGAGACCGGGATCTGCTTCGGTCCGGACACCGTGGTCGAGGCCCGCAACCGGGGCTACACGCTGGCCACGCCTGGGAAGCACAGGCGGTACCGCAAACCCCGTGCCTGATCGACAGGAGATGAACGGCACGTTCCGGTCCGGCGCCCACGAGCTGGCCCGCCACCTCGTCGTGCCCCCGGGCCCGGAAGGTTCCCGTCCCGGCGTGATCCTGTGCCACGGCTTCCCGATCGGGCCGCTCGATGCCCGGCGGTCGGGCGGGACGTTCCCGCAGCTGATCGATCGCATCGCCCACGACCTCGGCTATGCCGCGATGACGTTCAACTTCCGTGGCACCGGCACGAGCGGCGGGGACTTCTCGCTACAGGGCTGGATCGACGATCTGCGCCGCGCCATCGACTACCTGACCGAGCAGTGCCAGCCGACGGAGATCGTGCTGATCGGCACGAACACCGGCGGCTCGATCGCGATCTGCGTCGGTGCCGACGATCCCCGGGTCCGAGCGTGCGCACTGCTCAGCCCGCGGGCCGACTTCGACGACTGGGCCGAGCACCCGCGCCGCTTCCTCGAGCATGCCCGTGAGATCGGTGCCGTCCGGTCGGCGACGTTCCCGTCGTCGATCGACGAGTGGAGCCGGGCCTTCCGCCGGTTCCGCCCGACCGACGCGGCCCGTCGATTCCGACCTCGCCCGCTGCTCGTGATGCACGGTGACGACGACGAGAGCGTGCCGACGTCGGACGCCCGTCAGCTGGCCGCGGCGCACGGCAGCGCCGAGCTCAGCCTGTTCGCCGGGGCCGGACATCGCCTCCGTCACGACCCCAGAGCGATCGCCGTCCTGCTCGGCTGGCTGGACCGCGTGCGCAACGTCTCCGTCAGCTGAGCGCCGTCGCGCCGCGCCGACCGCGGCGGCTCACGTCACGTCGCGTCGCAACCGTCCATCGCCACGCCCGACAACCCGAAGCAGGGCTGGTTGAGGTCGAGGTTCAGCGGTGCGTTCGGGTCGAGCGTCGCTCGCAGGTAGTACGACCGTCCTGTCGCGTCGTCGAAGAAGAACAGCTCGTACGTGCCGGGCCAGATCCATCCGGCCGTCCACTGAGCGCCGCGGCTGGTGGAGATGTTGAACGCACCGGCGGAGGTGTCCTTGTTGACGAGCTGGAACGCGTGCATGCGCATCCGACCGTCGGCGATCGGCTGCCCGCCGGCCGTGACGGTGCCGTAGTAGCGCACGGCACCGTTCGAGGCGTGCGGTAGGACCAAGTGGTTGACGGCTCGTCCGTCGGGGTTCCAGAAGTGCAGACCCCCGACGGTCATCGCAGGGCTCCACGGGTCGTAGCTGCCCCAGTTTCCGGGGATGAGGTCGGGATAGAGCTCGACGCGTCCCATCTGCACGCCTGAGGGCTCGACCGGCACGCCGTTCCCGTCGACCTCACCAGCCGGGTTCCAGTTGCGCAGCGCCCAGTACCCGCAGCCCGGCGTGCAGATCTGGCGGTCGCCGGCGCCGAGCCAGTCGGCGCCGAGGTGGCCGGCGAAGCCGTAGCTCTGGATGGGCCCCATCGAGATCGTGGTGCCGGGGCGCAACCCGCCTGCGGCGGGCGTCGGCGCGCACGACTGCGGCGCGCACTGCGAGATCATCACCATCGGGATGGCCAAGAGACCGAACAGACGCCGTTGCATGTGGTTCCTCCGTTCGCTTGCGCTCCCACCGGG
>JBEVOM010000167.1:0-2727 GCA_040507575.1 Ilumatobacteraceae bacterium | reverse complement strand
CCCATGAATCTTCTCCAGGACCGTGTAGCCATCGTGACGGGAGCGGCCGGCGGCGTCGGATCCGCTGCGGCCCGCCGTTTCGCCGAGGAAGGCGCGTCGGTCGTGCTGGCCGACATCGACGGCGATGCAGCTCAAGCCGTCGGCGACCTGATCACTGCGGCGGGGGGGTCGTCGACCGTCGTCCCGTGTGATGTGTCCAAGGAGCAGGACATCGACGACGTCGTCACAGCGGCGATCAGCACCTACGGTCGGATCGACATCCTCGCCAACATCGCGCAGGGTTCGATGGGCGACCACAGCTATCTCGAGACGACGTCCGCTGAGCTGGCCTTCGCGAACTTCGCGACCGGCCCTGTGCAGAGCATGCTGTTCATGCAGAAGTGTCTCCCGCACATGAAGGAACGTGGTTACGGCCGCATCATCAACACCGCGTCTCACTCAGCGCTCGTGGGTGCCGCCGGATTCGCGCCGTACGAGATGGCGAAGGGTGCGGTCATGGCACTGACGCGCAACGCATCGCAGGAATGGGCAAAGTTCGGCATCGTCACGAACACCTTCCTTCCGGTCGTCCGGACGCCCGCCTTCGACATGACCGCCCAAGGGCGGGCCGCTGCCGTTTCGCAGGCGGAGTCCAACCCGACGGGCCGTTTCGGCACGCCGTACGAAGACTGCTCGCCCGTGCTGGTCTTCTTGGCCAGTGAGGGCGCCGGTTACGTCAACGGCCAGGCCATCGGAGTCGACGGCGGCAGGTTCCTGATCGCCTAGGGGCGTTGGCCGGTTCGAGCCGGCCCGGCATCCGATGGGTGCCGGGGTCGAGGCGATCGTCGCGGCGCCGAGCGCGTGGCAGCGGCGGCAGGTGACCGCGTCAAGCTGACGCTGACGCCCGTGACTCTGCGTCTGGCACGGTTGCTCGAGCGTGAGGACCTCGACGAGGTCACGAGTGCTTCGGTCGAGGCCGAAGCAGCCCAGGATTCGCCGGTCAGCGGCCCGGCCGCGCTCGCACGCGGGTCCACGGCGCGTCGGCCATCAGGTCGGCCAGCGGAAGGCCTTGCGTGACGGCCGCACGGCACCGGTTGATCCCAGCGGTCATGCCGGCTCCGGTCGCACCTGTCACCACGCCGTCGCGCGAGTGCACCGCGAGCCAGGTGTCGTCGAGGGAGCCGGCGACGACCTGGATGTCGTCCGAGGCGCGATAGGCGCCCAGACCTTGGATCTTGAGCCCGAACTGGTCGCTCCAGAAGTAGGGCACGTCGGTCACCGCCACACGGTCGGCCGGTGCCGTCAGAAGGTTCGCGACGACCGGGTCGGTGCCGTCGGCCGCGCGGGTCCAGTGCTCACGGCGAGGGCCCTCTGCGCGACCGCCGACCCGCGCGACGTCGCCCACTGCGGCGATGCCATCGATCGAGGTCAGGCCGAAGTGGTCGGTGACGACGCCGTCGTCGACCACGACACCCGAGCCGTCGAGCCACTCGGTGTTGGTCAGTGAGCCGATGGCCAGCACGATGACATCGGTGCTGTGGGACGTCCCGTCGGACAGCTCGACCGAACGCCTGCCGTCGGCGGCCGCCACGGCACGGGCGGACACCCCCAGTCGGACGTCGACGCCATGGCGCCGGTGCAGGCTCGTGACAGCCTCGCCCAGCTGCGATGGGAGAGCGACCGCCAGCAGCGAGTCGGCGGCCTCTACCAGCGTGACCTGCGAGCCGGTGGAGCGGGTGCTGGCCGCGATCTCGGCGCCGAGGACGCCGCCGCCGACGACTGTCACGTGCTCGGCATCGCGCAGGGACGCGCGCAGGGCGACAGCGTCGGCCCACGTGCGGAGGACGACGACCTCGGGAGCGGACCCCAGCTGCGGGAGCGTCCGCGGTCGGACCCCCGTCGCGATGACGAGCTGATCGAACGGCAGCTCGCTGCCGTCGTCGAGTCGCAACCGGCGCAGGTCCGTGTCGAGCGAGGTGGTCGCGACACCCAACAGCGTCTCGACGTTGATCTCGTCCAGACGCTCGGGGGACGACAGCCACGCCGGGGCAGGCTCATCGACGCTCACCAGCACGTCCTTCGACATGGGTGGCCGGTCGTACGGCAGATGGACCTCCTCGCCGACCAGCACGACCCGGCCGGTGTGGCCATGACGTCGCAGAGCCTCGGCAGCGCGTAGACCGCTGAGACCGGCGCCGACCACGACGGCGGTGCCGGCGCTCACGTCGCGCTCGCGGAGCGATCGTCCGCGGATCGGTCGTCGAAGAATCGCTCGGCAGCGTCCTTGAACGGTCGCAGGGTCATGCCCATCACCTCGGGTGCGATGTCGCCGAGGTGGATGGCCTCGCGCTTGGAGAGGTCGGCCTGCATCGCCAGGTAACCCAAGGTGGCCCTGACGCCGCGGCGCGGCATCTTGGCGATCGTGGTCGCGACGTCGAGCGCCTCGGAGTCGAGCAGGTCGTCCTCGGCCATCCTGTTGGCCAGGCCGATGCGCACTGACTCGGGGCCGTCGACCGTCGAGCTGAGCAGAAGCAGCTCCTTGGCCTTGTCGACGCCCACGAGACGGCTGAGTCGAGCAGCGACTCCCCAGGCTCCGATGGCCATGCCCGACCGGAGCATGTGGAAGTCCGACAGCTCGGCGCTTCGGCCCACGATGCGCAGGTCGCAGGCGAGGGCGATCTCGAGCGCGCCGGTGGTGCAGGTCCCGTTGATGACCGCGATCGAGGGCTTCAGCATGTCGTCGATGGC
>JBEVOM010000137.1:0-3284 GCA_040507575.1 Ilumatobacteraceae bacterium | reverse complement strand
GTTTCAGACGGCGAGATCCTCGACGACCTCGGCGCCCGGGATCGCGAGGAGCATCGACGGCGGGCCGACGACCTTGGCGGCCCGACTGCCGCCACCGACGATGATCCGGTCCCGGGTCACCACCCGGCTGTCGATCCACAGGGGCAGGCCAGCGGGTAGGCCGAACGGCGTGACGCCGCCCATCGTCATGCCGGTCAGCTCGGCGGTCACGTCCGGCGGGGCGAACGACGCCTTCTTGGTACCGAGGCGCCGGCGCACGGCACGGTTGACGTCGAGCCGCGTCGTCGCCAGCACGACGCAGACGGCATAGACCGGTGGCGCGGCGGTGCTCGACGGCTTGCCGACCACGACGATGGCATTGGCCGAATCGTCCATCGAATAGCCGTAGGCGGCACAGAACTCGGCGGTGTCGGCGAGCGCCGGGTCGCATTCGATGACGTCGACGCCGGGATGGCAGCGCACCGCCTCTCGCACGCGGCGCTCGATCTCGTCCACGGTCCGGAGCGTACGGCGACGGCTCGTGGCAGCGACGGGGTGGGGTGCAGACTCGTGCCTGTGGGCATCGACGTGCGCGGTTCCGACTTGACGGGAGCGACCGTCGAGCTGCTGCAGACCCTGATCCGCAATCGGTGCGTCAACGACGGCACGCCTGGTTCGGGCGAGGAGAGCCGCAACGCCGACGTGCTGCAGTCGTACGTCGAAGGTCCCGGTGTCACCGTGGAGCGCTGGGAGCCGGAGCCCGGGCGGGCCTCGTTCGTCGCCCGGCTCGAGGGGCGTGACGCGCGGGCGCCGCGGCTGTGCCTGATGGGTCACACCGACGTCGTCCCGGTGCACCCGGAGGGCTGGCGGCGCGACCCGTTCGGCGCTGAGGTCGTGACGAACGCCGACGGTGTCACCGAGGTCTGGGGGCGGGGCGCCGTCGACATGCTCAACCTGACCGCGTCGATGGCGGTGGCGTTCCGCGATCTCGCCGATCGGGGCGTGCGCCCGCAGGGCGACCTGCTGTACTTCGTCGTCGCCGACGAGGAGGCCGGGAGCGCGGTCGGCGCCCGGTGGGTCGCCGAGCAACACGCCGACGCGATCCGCTGCGAGTACCTGCTGACCGAGAGCGGCGGTCTCCACGACGGTCCGGTCTCGTCCCCGGCGATCGGCGTCACCGTTGGCGAGAAGGGCGTGGCCTGGCGTCGGCTGTTGGTGCGGGGGACCCCGGGCCACGGATCGGCGCCCTTCCGGGCCGACAACGCGCTCGTGAAGGCGGCGGCCGTCGTCAACCGCCTCGCCGCGTACCGGCCGGCGCCGCGCTTCCACGAGCTATGGGCCCGCCGGGTCGAGCTGCTCGACCTGCCCGAGGACATGCGGGCCGCGCTGATCGACGCCGACCGCATCGACGCGCTGCTCGACGAGTTGCCGAGTGCCGCCGCGTCCTACTTCCACGCCTGCACCCACGCGACGTTCTCACCCAACCTGATCGACGGGGGCGTGATGAAGGTGAACGTCATCCCCGACTCGGTGACGATCGACGTCGACGTGCGGACGCTGCCGGGGGAAGGCACGTCCGAGGTCGCCGAGCACCTGCGGGCGGCGCTCGGCGAGCTCGCCGACCACGTCGAGGTCGAGATCCTGATGGACGACCCGGCATCGATCAGCCGCACGGACGGCCCGCTGTGGGATGCCCTGCAGCGGGCGGTGTCCGTCCCGTTCCCCGGGGTCCGGCTCGAGCCCCAGTTCACGGTCGGCTTCACCGACGCCCGGGTCTTCCGCGAGCTCGGGGCGGTCTCGTACGGGGCCGGGTTGTTCAGCCCGCACGTCGACCCGCTCGAGTTCGCCCGCCGCTTCCACGGGCACGACGAGCGGGTCGACGTCGAGTCGCTCGGCCTGACGGTCGGGTTGTGGCAGCGCGTCGTCAGCGAGCTGATGACCTGACGACGTCCGCCGGACCGACCCAATGTTGATGTTCTTGGTCGGCAATGGCACGATTGCCCGGTGTCCATCGTCTCGTTCCCGAACCCGGTGAACGAGAAGGCCGCCCGGGTGGTCGCCGCCGGCGTGGCGGTGCTCGCGATCGGGACGCTCGCCACCGGATGGCTCTGGCTGGTGCCCGTGCTCGCGATCGGGTTCCTGCTCCGCGTGCTCAGCGGTCCCCGCTTCAGCCCGCTCGGCCTGCTGGCGACCCGGGTCGTCGCGCCGCGGCTGGGACCGCCGGTGCTGGTGCCGGGGCCCCCGAAGCGCTTCGCCCAGGGCATCGGGCTGACCGTGACGACGGCAGCGACGATCGCCGCCTACGCGTTCGACTCGACGACGGCTGCGCTGGCGCTGATCGGCCCCCTCGTCGTGTTCGCGCTGCTCGAATCCGTCGTCGGGTTCTGCGCCGGGTGTTGGATCTTCCGCCGGCTGATGCGCCTCGGGGTCATCCCGGCCGACGTGTGCGAGGCGTGTGCCGACGTGCGCGTCCGGGCCATGTCGTAGTTCCGCGCGCGGCGCGTGCGGTGGTGGCGGGCCGGCGGGGGCGCGCCTGGCGAGGGGGATCCCGCGCCGTTGCTACGGTCGGTCGGCGTGCGCATCTCCCACAAGGTCGACTACGGGGTGCGCGTGATGACGACGCTGGCGTCCGTTGCCTCGACGACACCTGGCCGGCCCGTGAGCAGGGCCGTGCTCGCCGAGACCGACGGGCTGCCGTCCGGGTTCCTCGACGACATCCTCCGGCTGCTGCGCAACGGCGGCCTCGTCCGCAGCCAGCGGGGCGTCGAGGGTGGGTGGATGCTCGCCCGTGACGCCGCGACGATCAGCGTCGCCGACGTGATCCGCAGCCTCGAGGGTCCGCTCGCCTCGATCCGCGGCGTGCGCCCGCACGAGCTGGCCGAGGCCGGACAGCGGGAGCCGTTCGTGTCGCTGTGGGTGGCCGTGCGAGCCGCGTTGCGGTCCGTGCTCGAGCATGTCACGTTGGCCGACCTCGCGGCCGGGAACCTGCCGGTCGAGATCGAGGCGCTGGCCGCCGATCCCGACGCGTGGGACCCCCACACCCGCCGCCGATGAGCCACACCCGTCAGGACGAGTGACGGGCGGTCGCCAGCTCGGCCCGCAGCCGCTGCTTCTCGATCTTGCCCATCGCGTTGCGCGGGATCTCGTCGACGAGCTCGAGCTGCTCGGGGAACTTCTGCTTGGCCAGCCCGTGCTGCTCGCACAGCTCGGCCAGCTCGCGCAGCCCGATGGGCCCGGCACCGTCCACGAGCTGCACGACGGCGCAGCACCGCTCGCCCGTGCGCTCGTCGGGCACACCGATGACG
>JBEVOM010000122.1:0-11154 GCA_040507575.1 Ilumatobacteraceae bacterium | reverse complement strand
AAACGACACCTCATCCGCGAAGTCCACCGCGCCATCACCACCGACCTCGCCCCACCACGACCCACCGAGCAAGCACCCGCACACGCCGCTTGACATCCAAAGAAGCTTCGGCTTGATGATCTCGGTAGCACGGCGTGAGCGAGACCCTCGTGAGTGACACCGGCGTCATCGTGGCAGGCCAGCCGGACGCAACACGGCTGGTGATGGCGCGAGGGGACCGACGATCCGGGCAGAAGTTGGCAATTTCGACCCGGCTTGAGGCCATTCGGCACGGACGGGCCCTTCTTGGGCGGCGGGCGCCGCAGCAGCTACACCTCGCCGGAACTCTTGGCGGGTATTCCCCGCACGAGCTCTCCACAATTGACGGGAAACAGGCCTGGTGCTGCGCCGCTGCCGGTGGGGTTCGGCGTCTCTCAGGGGGGTGCCGATCGGCTTGGGGGTGTGGGCCGGGACCTCGCCGCGGACGTCGTCATACGAGCGGCGTGCCAGAGGGCGGCGGCGACTTGTCGGGACAACGACGAACCCGGTGGCGGCGCAGCAGTCGGCCCGCCATCTAGGTGAACACCGCCAGCCACGGGCTGTTCACGGCCGTCGCGAGGATCGACTGACGGCGATTCGCGCGGCAAACGACGCATGGACCGCTGGACTCGGGGTATCTCGTAGGCGCATGCGATCGCCGGGCCCACCACTCGCTGAGACCTCAGCACCGGTTCCTTCATGACAGCCAGAGGGCTGGCGCGAGCGGTCGACGCTGCCGCGTTGAGCAGCCTCGGACGCCCTCAAGGCGTGCCCGTTCGCCTCGCCATCGCGATCTCGGCGGCCACGCGAGGCGGACTGGCCTGGCACGTTACGTCGGCCACCTTGCTCGCCACCCGACGATCGACGCCTCAGCGGGTCGCCGTCGCCGGCTCCATGGCGTGGGCCGCCACGTCTCTCGTCGCGGGCTGTCTCAAGCGAGTGGCGAGGCGTCGCCGTCCCCGTCTTGGCGCAGTCGGACCTCCGGTGCGCACGTCGTCGATGCCGTCGTCTCACACGGCCACCGCGTTCGCGTTCGCGACGGCGGCTGTGTTCCAGCACCCCGCCGCCGCCTCCCTCTTACTGCCGGCCGCTGCTGTTGGGTGGTCCCGGCTGCGGACGCGACGGCACTTTCCCACCGACGTCGTCGCCGGCGTCGTGCTCGGCGTGATCCTCGGCGGTCTGATCGGCGTCGGGGTCCGGGCCGCTCACAGAGGTGAAACGTTGATCGCCGAGGAGGGATCGAGGGGATGATGATGCAGCAGAGCTTCTGGCGGCGTAACGCGCTGAGCCTGGCGTGCTTTGGCATCTTCGCCGTGCTGCTGGTCGCGCAGAGCATCACCGGCTGGCGCAGCGACATTGCTGATGCGATCCAGCACGGCGAGGCGGCCATGTCCTATCCGACGTACCTGACGACCGGGCACTTCTTCGAAGCGACGTTCGAGAACTGGGAGAGCGAGTTCCTCCAGATGGGCGCGTTCGTGCTGCTCACCGTCTACCTGCTGCAACACGGCTCGGGTGAGTCGAAACGAGAGGTCGACGATCCACGTGACGAGGACCCCCGCCGGCATCGTGACGACCCGGACGCCCCATGGCCGGTGCGGCGCGGCGGGGCCTGGCTGTACTTGTACGAGCGCAGCCTGCTGCTCGCGTTCGGGGGGTTGTTCGTGCTGTCGATCGTCGGCCACGCCATCGCCGGCGCCCACGAGTACACCGCCGAGCAGCACGAACACGGTGAGGCGGGCGTCGGGGCGTGGCAGTTCATCCGGAC
Source organism: Ilumatobacteraceae bacterium (assembly GCA_040507575.1). Taxonomy (GTDB): domain Bacteria; phylum Actinomycetota; class Acidimicrobiia; order Acidimicrobiales; family Ilumatobacteraceae; genus JALZMG01. The sequence goes on along the minus strand of JBEVOM010000122.1, from coordinate 9,368 downwards.
CTCCGAGTTCTGGTTCCAGTCGTTCCAGAACTGGCAGAGCGAGTTCTTAGCCGTCGGCTGCATCGTCGTGTTCTCGGTCTTTCTTCGCCAGCGCGGCTCAGCCGAGTCCAAACCGGTCCACGCGCCCTACCACGAGACCGGTGACTGACCCGCACTTGTCGGGCGGGGTGCCGCAACGGCGCATACGCCGAGTACGGGGCTCTCTAGCAGGGTGCTGAAAGCTCCGCAACCGAGGCATCGACACCCTCCCCAGCATCCGAACCGGCGCCAGCGAACCCGACGCCTCACCTCAACAGACAACAACACCGCGCACCTTTCGACCGGCAACACCGCGCCGTTTCGACCGTCACCGACGCTGTTGTCCCAGCACACCCCGTCGTGCCGATCGACTGCACGACACCGTGGGAGTCGCACAGCTCCCCGAAGGTCCTCGACGTGGAGACCGACCCCGCGGTCGTTGTGGAACACCACGCCGGCAACGTGGCCGCCGCGAGTTGCGACGGCCATCGTGAGCGCGTCGGCGACGAGCTCGGTGCACTGCGATCGGAAGCCGACCGGCCTGGCGCCCACCCATCTCGACCGCTGGAAGCCAGGCTGGGTCGCATTGTCAAAGTCGAGACAGCCCAACGTGCTCGGTGGCTACGCCTCGATCGCCGACGGCAACCACCCCGAGACCGTTGACCTCCGGCTCGAGCTCGCAGACACCCTCATCGGGCGCGGCCCTTGGTGGTGCTTCGGTAGGCCGCGAACCTGCAACGTGGCTGTCACGGCCCGATCAGCCGGCCCATCCATGCCCGAGGGTCGTCATGGCGATCTCCCAACCGATGCAGCAGGCCGGTCGTCTACGGCTCGGCAACCGTCATGTCGGCGAACGCTCCGAAGGAGTCACCGTCGGCTGGCGTCCAGCCCTGCTGCCGGGGTCGAGGGCGTCGATTACTTCAGCTCGAGTCGACTCACGTGCGGGTGATCTCGATGGGCACACTGAGGGCGGTCGGCGCGACGCTCGGCCCGAGCAGGAGCTCGCCGACGTACGCCTGTCCGGCCGTCATCGGCTTGGCGAAGTCCACCGTCAACGTGACGGGCGCGCCGGCGGCCACCGGCCCGGCGGGCACACCGCTCACGGTGAGGTCGGTGCCCTGGACGGCATCGATGGTGAGCTTGAACTGCGGGTGACCGGCGACGCTCCAGCCCTGCGCCCACACCTGGTAGGCGCCGTCGGCGGGACGGACGATCTCGACGGACTCGTTGGCCGTGCCGGTCGTCGACGAGGCCACGATTTCGTCATCCGTGAACGCGCCGTCGCCGTTGGCGTCGCGCACGACGAACAGGTCGATGTCGTCGGTGTCCAAGGCCGTCGACACGCGGAGGCGGGCGGCGTGGCTGATCTGCACGTCGCGCTTGACGCTCGCCGAGCTCGGCTCGTTCGGATCGTCCTGCGATGCCGTCTCCGTCGTCACGCTCGGCTGGCTCAGCCCGAAGGCCTCGGCGACCAGGCCGTCGAGGTCGAGACCGGACGTGAACGTGACGTCGAAGCTGCCGGTGTCCGCCGTCGTGTTCACCTCGACGGTTGACGGCACCACTGACGCGCCGCCGACCGTCACCGTGTACGGCGTGAAGAAGTCGTCACCTTCCCACCCGACCTGGTGGAGGGCGACAGCGTGGAGGCCATCCTGCGCCTCGGCGGCGACGAAGTCGGTGGCCCCGCCTGTCGCGGTGTCGAACAGCCACACACCTGCGCCGACGTTCGTGTTCGGGCTGCTCCCGACGGTGTCGATGATGTTCGGCCCGCCGAACACGCTGTCGCCGAACAACTGGAACTCGTTCGTCGACGGACCCATCAGCAACGTGTCGATGTCGGTGTGTGGCGCCGTCCCGGCCCACTGCGTGCGGGTCAGGAACAGCGAGCCGTCGGCCGGCGCGCTGGTCACGTCCATGAAGTAGAAGCGCCAGTCGCCGGACTCGGCACGCCAGCCCCAGTCGTTGGCACCGAAGACGGCGCCGTTGTTGTAGAGGTGGTCGCTCTGGGCGGCGGCCACGTCGGGTCCGCCGAACCTCGTTGCGCCGACGATCTGTCCGGCGGCGTTGGGCGTGACGGTGGCCGCGACGGCAACGGCGACGGGCACGACCATCGAGTCGTCGCCGTTGGTCAGGACGACCGCTCCCGAGTACATGCCGTAGGGCGTGCCGCCCGGGACGTTGATGCTGACGTCGAAGGCGCCGGTCGCCTGCGCCGGCGTCGAGACCCAGGACCAGTCGACGTTCTGGTACCAGTCGATCTCGATCTCGAAGTTCGTGACCGGGATCTCGCCGCTCCGCACCGAGTGCTGCAGTCCGAGGAACAGGCCGTCACTCATCCTCGCCGCGGGGTCCCGGACGAAGTTCATCAGGTGGTTGGCGTCGGCGCGGTGGTACATCAGGCGGACGTACTCGCCCCGGTCCATCTCCGACTGGTTGAAGTCGAGGTCGAAGTTGCCGTCGGGGTTGGAGATCGTCCCGAGGTTCGTGTGGTCGACGACCCCGTCCGCGCTGGTGTCGGTCCAGAGGTTCCCGTCACCGTTGACGTCCGTCCAGTCGTACGTGAGCAGCCGCCAGCCCTGCTCCTGGCTGTAGTCGTCGTCGTTGTCGAACTGGCCGCGAGGGTAGTTCAGCCGCACGACCATCAGGTCGGCGTCGGGGTGCGCGGCGACCGTGGCGGTGAGGTCGATCAGGTAGTCGGGCGCGTTGAAGTTGTAGACGCTCTCCGCCGCGATCGGCTTGCTCGTGAAAGTCCTCATCTCGGAGTCGGTGCGCACCAGTTGGCGATCGCTGACGCTCCACGTCCCCCCGCCCGTGAGCGTGAAGTGCTGGCTGTCCGATCCTCCGGGCGCGATGACGTGGCTGAAGACCGAGTACTCCGTGCCTCGGTAGTCGCCGACGCGCCACTCGTTCGGGGTGACGCGAGCCCGTGTCGCGCGCGCGGTTCGCACCGCGGCCCCCGCGTCGAGGGAACCGGCGCCCTGGATGAACGAGTCGTAGCCGAGGTCGTTGGCCGAGGACTTCAGGATGTCCTTCGCCGTCTCGTAGAAGCCCGCCGGGACCGTGCCGCCGTTGGCCGCCCGCCATGCCTGGTACACGAGTGCCGTGGCGCCGGCCGCGACGGGCGTCGAGCGGCTCGTCCCGCCCCAGGTCTCCCAGGCGTTGCGGCCGTCGAGGATGGTGTTCAGCGTGGCGTCACCGGCCGAGTAGGCGCCGTCGGCCACGAGATCGATGCCGGGTGTGGCGTTCGCACCGGGACCCCGGTTCGACCACACCATCACGTCGTTGTCGACGATCTGCGCCGTGCTGGCGATCGAGTCCCAACCCGTGCCGCCGAACTGCGTCGACGCCCCGACCGTGATGCCGGCGGACGGGCTGGGCGGTGCCTCGGTGCCGAAGCCGGGGGCGCCGTTGCCGGAGGAGAACAGTGGGGTAGTCCGGCGTCCGTTGTGGATGACGTCCGCCTCTTGGCTGGCGGCATCCCACCCGTCGTTGTCGACGTCGGATGATCCGTACGAGTTCGAGGTCACGTCGACGCCGTTCCGGGTCGCCAGGAAGTACCCGAACTGGGTGGAGAAGGCGAACGAGAAGTAGATGTCCCCGTACGGGGTCAGCTTGGCGTTCGGCGCCCCGCCGACGACGCCGGGGTAGCTGTCCACCGGCAAGTCGGTGAACGTCGGCGCCCGGCCATGACTCACGCCCTGGCCGACGATGTTCGATGCCGTCAGCGTGCCGTGGCCACCGATGCCCGGATCGAAGTCGCCGCTCCACGCCACCAACTGGCCGGGTCCGAACACCGGGAACGGATCGGCGGGGTCCTCGAAGACGTTCAGGCCGCCTGGGGTGGCGGTCACGCCATCGGAGATGAAGTACACGAGGCCGCCCGATAGGTCGGTGTAGCCGTCGCCGTTCATGTCCCGGTACGCGGCCGGCGACGCCTTGGTCACCGGCTTCTCGTCGTCGAACCGGTGGTCGTCGTCGAGGTCGACGTACACCGTGTCGTACACGCCCGGCGTCGTAGAGTCGGTGACGAGGAAGGCCACCCGTTCACCGAACAGGGCGAGGAGGTAGTCGTCCGGGTGGCTGCCCATGTAGACGTTACCCGAGCGGGTGAGTCCGGCGGGGAACTGGTACGTGTGCGTGTTCGTCCCGTCCGGTGCGGAGAAGTTGCGCGACGGCCCGGTCCTGGTGGCGAAGCGAACCGGGCACGTCGACTGCTGCTGCTTGCCGGCCCAGCCCTGGCACACCGTGGGAGTTGTGCGCGTGTACCACGACAGCCCCTGATCGACGAGTTGCGGAGCGGCGAGCCACTGCAGCGTGCCGTAGGGGTCGAACGCCTTGGGCCAGCCGTTCCACCCGGCCCGGGCGCCCGTCTGGCCGCTCCACGTCTGCCACGTACCGAGCAGGTCGGGGTGACCGAAGTCCGTGCCACCGTCGAGGACGCCGACGGTCACGCCGGTCCCGGTGAACCCGGCGTCCCACGCCTCCACGAAGTTGTGCGTCGCGGCGTCGAGCAGGGCGAGGTGACGGAGCTGCTCGAACCGCGAGCCCCGTGGCGCCGGTGCGGCCGAGTGCGGGACCTCCTTGCGGAACAACGCACCGAGTGCGTTGCTGTTGGGTCCGGCGACCGGTCGCGCCGCGACCTGGGGATCGGGATCCCCGATGGGTTCGCCGGTCTGGGCGAAGTCGATCGGTCCCACGGCGACGACGCCGACAGCACCGGCGAGCTTGGGGAGGCTCTGCGCACCGATCGTTCCGACGACGAGCCCGGCGCCGTCGGAGAAGGTGACGTGCTCGTCAGTCAGGTACCGGGTCGCACCTGCCGGTGTGCCGGCGACCGTGGCGAAAACCTGCACCTGCTCGGTGCTGCCACTATCGACCTCGGCGCGCAGGCGCGGATGCAACTTGTGCCGGGCGTGGTCGGAGTTCGACTTCGAGGCGCCGGGAGGCTCCTCCTGACCGCGTCGCGGTCCGTTCTGCTGGGCCGACACGGGCGACATCGCCGCCAGTGGCAACGCCGCCGCGGCGAGCACTGCAGCGATGACGGTGAACCGCCGTCGAGACACGTGGTGCACGAAGCCCCCTCAGATCCTGGTGCCACTAAGGACACCCGCCAGGCCGACAGTACACGCGCTGATGTGGTCGCGGTGCGGTCCGGCTGCTGCGGCCGAGGTGTCGCGCCCCATCGTTTCGGGCGATCCCCCGAGCAGGGGCTTCGAGGGGTCTCCCTCAGCCAACACCTCGACGGCGGCGGCGATGCCGAGGTCGTCGACGGCTCCTTCGCGGGCCGTGCCCCGTGGCGTGGTGGACTTTCGAGGTGATCCTCGCTGTCAGTCGCCGGGGTTGAGCTCGGCGGCGACGCCAGTATCGCGCTCGGGGTAGAGCTTGGCCATCGAGCCTTCGGAGAGGCAGCGGCGATCACGGGCTCGCCACTCCTCGTGGGTGTCGGCGAGGACGGCGCCGACGAGGCGGATGACCGAGGCTTCGTCCGGGAAGATGCCCACGACACGCGGCACGGCGCTTCACTTCCTTGTTCAACAGGATTCGCGCGTCCGCTACCACGCGGCGGACGAGCGTGGTGGCATCGCATAACGCCGATTGCCCCCCACAATTCGCGATGCCCGAGGACCGGGGCCTGGTGCCGATCGAGCCGTACGGTTCTCGCGCCGCATACGAGGACATGGCCACGTTCGCGTCAGCGGTCAGCGACCGCCGGGCCGCCGACCTTCTGCACCGGGCGCTCGAGGGCCGCGGCGCCTTCCGCCGGTTCCGCGACACGCTGCACGAGTTCGAGGACCTCGTCGATCCGTGGCGGGCGTACGCCCAGGCCCGGTCCGAGCAGCGAGCGATCGACTGGCTGGTGAAGGAAGGTCATGTGGACCCCGTCGACGCCGAGGTGGCCACGACGACCCGGGACGCGGCGGCGTCGAGCGTCCTCGAATGCGTCGGACAGACGAACGGCCTGCGCCTCGACGTGTCCGAGCTCGCCGGACGGTGGGCCGACGTCGAGGCGTCCGTGGACGCCGGTCACGAGGTGACGGTGCTGCGCGGCGGCGAGCCGTGGGCGACGATCTCGCCGACGTGACTCAGAGGCCCAGCTCCGCTCGCAACCGGTCGGGGTCCATGGCGCCGACCTCGTCTGGACCAGGCACGGGGAACGAGGCCAGCAGACGGGTCAGCTCCTCGCGTCCGATCGGGTCGCCGGCCGCCTCGCGGGGCGTGCGCCCGCCGAGCGCCGGGATCGACTCGTCGAGCCACCGCCGTTCGTAGCCGGCGATGTGCTCGGCGAGCGCGGCCCGGATCGCCGGGTCGTCCAGGTCGGCGGTTCGAGTCCCCGATGTGCGGATGGGTTCGTCGGGCATCTCGAAGGGGTGGACGTCGACGTCGATGACTTCGGCGTCAGGCAGTGCGTCGGCGACGAGGAGCTGGAGCTCGGCGGCCCGCTCGGACGAGTTGACCTCGACGGTCAGCTCGTCGCCGACGAGGCGAAGGCCCGCGATGACCGTGTTGTCCTGGTTCTTGGAGTCGCGCACCAACGTCCAGTGGTCGTCGCCCTCTGCCTTGAGCCCCGCACCGATCAACGCGGTGCCGACGGCGTCGGGCTGCGGCACCCGCCACGTGATGGTGTGGGCGATCAGGTCCTGGCCGTCGGTGTTGGACAGCCGCGGCGGCGCCAACACCGCGGCAATCGCGTCGGCGATCTCCTCGCTGTCGCCGCGGTCGATCGCGGCCAGCATGGCGTCCTGGTGACCGTGGGGGAGCGGCATGAACCCGCTGAACGCCCGGTACGTCTCCCCGACCGGGAGCGGCCGCCCGACCAGCAGCATCCCCACCCGGATGTCGCTGGGGTGGACGTTGACCACCCGGATGCGGTCGCCCCGGGCGACGTCGCGCAGGTGGAGCTCGGCGCCGGTTGTGTCGAGGACCTCGAACACGCCACGATCGACCAACGCCCACTGCGCGGCGAGCAGCGCCTCGTCGTCGGGTAACAGGCCGTCGCGAGCAGCGAGGAACTCGCCGAACACCCCGTCCTCGTGGAGCACGACGTCCCGCAGGAACGGCCCGTCGGCCAACACCTCGAACCAGTTCGGCTGGCCGATCTCGTCGACGGCGAGCCCGGCAAGATCCTCGGTAGCCAGCGGACGGCGAACCCGTAGGAACCGGGACGCCTTCAGGTACAGCCAACCGGCGCGGTCCTCGAGGCTGTGGGTCTCGCGCCCCAGATGGCACGCCTTGTACTTGCGGCTCGACCCGCACGGGCAGGGATCGTTGCGGCGCGCCGTCGGGCGGGGCCGGCGGGAGGCGAACCCCTCGACCTCGTCCCACAGCAGCTCACCGTCGTCGAGTTCGTCCTCGTCGAGCTCGTCGTCATCGCCCACCGGCTCCACGCCGGCCTGGACGAGCAACCGCAGGGCGCCGGGGGCGTCGCCGCGATCGGCGCGGAGCCCGGCCAGATCCACCAACACGGGAACATGCCGACAGGTCGGGTCGACCGCCGCCTCCAGCAGCTCGGCCGCTGCGGCCGACTCCCCGGCACGATCCAACACACGGGCCTGCCACCACGCCTGCCCGATCGATCGCTCCGCCGACGACGCGGCACCGGCCAGCTCGGCCAGCCTCTCCATCGGTGTGCTCCGACGCCCGAGCTCCTCCCACGCCGCCGCCGCGACGTCGCCATCGTCGAGGGCCGCCAGCACCTCGGCCGGCACACCGTCGGCGGTCGAGGTGTCGACGGCGGTCAGGAACTGGGTCAGGAGGTCGACCTGTGCCGTATCGAGGCCGTGCGAGATGCCGAGCCGGTTGCGGGTCTGCCACGCGTGGAGCGCGTCCCAGTCGAACCCCTCCGCGGCGATGAGCCCGTTGCGCTGGTCGAGACCGGCCGCCGCGTACAGATCACCCAAAGGCGGGATCGGGTCACGGCGGAACGCCGCGGGATCGGCGAGCAGTGCCTCGTGGATCGGGCTCTCGCCGGAGGAGAATCGCAACCCGTCCGGCATCGGCACGGCATCGAACGCTCGATGGATGTCGTCGTCACGGACCGCTCGCTCGAACCCCACCCGCATCGCCCTGACCTGGGCCAGCGTCGCCGCCGGCGGCCCATCGAGCGGCGACCAGCGCAACGCCCCACCGACGACGTCCACGCGGGCCCAACCGCCCGCCAACCCGTCGAGCCAGCCCTCTGGGCCGAGCACCACGTCCGTGTCGCGATCGTCCAGCATCCAGCCGTCCGTCTCCAGCACGCCGAGCCGTTCCCCGTCAGCGCCGACGAGCTCGACGTCGTCGTTGATCAGCCACCATCCCAGCGCCGACAGCGCGGGGTGCATCCGCACGAACCCCTCCGCTGCGTCGTCGGCGTCGACACGCACCGTCCATGCCGTGCCCTCGACCAGCGCCGGCACGAACACGAACCCGTCAGTCACCTCCGCGAACGCGGTATCCAGCTGCAACAACCGATCCAGGTCGTCGCGCCCGGCCGGGCGATCCCATGGCGCCTTCAATCGCGACCGCAGCTCGGCCAGCGACACCGCGCCGTCGCCGAGCGTCGCGATGACCGTGTCGCGCAAGCTGTTGTCTGTCGCCCGAGCCATGACCTCGATGATGCCCGATGACGATCAGGACGACCGCGTCACCTCAGCGACTGACGGCGGGCGATCGTCGCCCGACGCTGAACGACCGCCGCGAGGGCGTCGTGCAGGAGGTCGTCCCATCGCTCGGCGGCATCGGCCGGGACGGTCGCCCACGCCCTGAAGCGTCGGCCGTTCGGGGCGAACGGTCGGGCCTGGCCGGTGGCAGCAGGTCGTCGACGCGCTGCTCGTCGAGCTTGACGACCAGTGCCCCGTCCCGGTGGTCGAACGATGCGAAGAACTCGCCGTCCAGCGCAGGCAGGCGAAGCCCATCATCGTCGAGCGGGTCACACCGACCCCGTCGAGCATCGGTGCCGCGCAGGCCCAGAACAGCGTCTCCGGATCGGCCGCCGGCACGCGCTCACCAGCCAGCGGATCCGGTCCCGGATCCCGGCCCGCCGCGACCGTCGCCAACCGGGCGAGGTACTTGGCCCAGCCGCCGTCGTGGGCATCGGCCATCGGGTCGCTCAGGCCAGGGCGGCGCGGACCTCAGCGATCGCCGCCACATCGGTGCGGTACAGGCGACGGCGGGCGTCGACACGCATATGCAGCAACCCGAGCTCGCGCAGCAGCTTGAGGTGCGGGCCGGCTGCCGACGGACTCAACCCGGCGGCCGCCGCCAGCTCCGACGCCGTGCGCTCCTCGCTGCGCGCCGCCTGCAACATCGCCCGCCGCCCGCGATGCCCGACCGCCTTGACGGCATCGTCGAGGGCGTCGTCGCCGGTCACG
>JBEVOM010000114.1:0-32286 GCA_040507575.1 Ilumatobacteraceae bacterium | reverse complement strand
GACGCCGTTGGCCACCAGCACCTCGGCGACCTCCTGGGCCGCGGCCGGAGGGGTGGCGATGATGCCGATGAGGCTGTCGTGGCCGGCCACCAGTTCGACCAGGTCGCCCACGGGCCGGACCCGGAACGGTCCGACCATCGTGCCGATCTTGGCAGGATCGGCGTCGAGCACGCCCACAACGGGGAAGCCCCGCTCGCTGAAGCCCGCGTAGTTGGCCAGCGCCCGGCCGAGGTTCCCGGCGCCGACCACGACCGTCGGCCAGTCCCGGGTCAGCCCCAGCGCCTGGCGGACCTGGAACAGCAGGAAGTCGACGTCGTAGCCGACCCCGCGCGTGCCGTAGGTGCCGAGGTGGGACAGATCCTTGCGCACCTTGGCGGCGTTGACGCCGGCGAGATCCGCGAGCTCCTCGGAGGACACGTTGAGCGTCCCGACCTCGGACTGCTCCAGGAGGATCCGCAGGTACACCGGCAAGCGGGCAACGGTCGCTTCCGGGATCCGCCGCCCGCGACTCGTCGTAGCCATCCCCGTCAACCCTACGACCCTCGTGCGCGATTTCACAAAGCTGTGGCGCGGCCCCGAATCAGCCCTCGGGGATCACCAGCTCGCGCCGGACGAGCTTGCCGGTGGCGCTGCGCGGCAGGGCATCGACGAACAGGATCTTGCTCGGGCACTTGTAGCGGGCGAGGTGGTCGCGGGCGTGGTCGATGAGTGTCTCCTCGTCGAGCGCGGCACCGGGCTCGAGCACCACGAACGCCTTGACGGCCTCGCCCGTGTGAGGGTGCGGCACCCCGACGACGCCGACCTCGGCGACGTCGGGGTGGGCGCTGAGGACCTCTTCGACCTCGGCCGGGTAGACGTTGAAGCCGGACACGATGATGAGGTCCTTGGCCCGGTCGACGAGGTACAGCCGTCCGGATTCGTCGACCACGGCGATGTCCCCGGTCCGCAGCCAGCCGTCGGCGGTGAGGACCTGCGCCGTCGCCGCGGGATCGTCGAAGTAGCCGGCGAAGACGTTGGGGCCGCGCACCCAGATCTCCCCGGCATCGCCGACGAACACGTCGTGCCCGGCCTCGTCGACGACGCGAACCTCGATCCCGGCCAGCACCCGGCCGACCGACCCGAACCGCGGCGCCAGGCCGACCGACGACGTGACGATGGGTGAAGCCTCCGTGAGCCCGTATCCCTCGGCGACGTCGATCCCGAACCGGTCGCGGAGACGCTCGGACACCGTGATCGGGAGCTTGGCCGCTCCGGAGAGCGCCAGCCGGACACCGCGGAACGCGTCGTCCGGGGCCTCGTCGAAGTGCGAGAACGCTCCCCACATCGCCGGCGCCCCGGGGATGACCGTGACGCCTCGATCGCGGATCGAGTCGAGCGCTGTCGCGGGGTCGAAGCGCTGGACGAGCACGATGGTCGCGCCGACCGAGAGGCTGAGCCCGAGCACGACGTTCAGCCCGAAGATGTGGTGGGCCGGGATGACGCCGTAGACGACGTCGGTCGCGTTGACGCGGTCGGACACCGACCGGGCCTGCTCGATGTTCGACAGCAGGTTGCCGTGCGTCAGCATCGCGGCGCGTGGCGCGCCGGCCGTGCCGCTCGTGAACATCAGCGCGGCGAGGTGGTCCGGCGCGACGCCGGCGACCGGCAGCGGCTCGGCGGACATCACCTCGTCGATCGGGACGGCACCGTCGACGGCGTCACCGTCGACGGTGATCACGTGGCGAAGGGTCTCGATCGCCGACCGGTCGACCGACTGCCAGGCACCGACGGCGCTGCGGTCGACGATCGCCGCCACGACCGCGACGGCCGCCAGCTCGCGCTGCATCTCGGGGGCCGGGCTGCCCGGGTTCAACGGCACGACGATCGCGCCCAGGCCGACCACGGCGAGGTAGCCGATCACGAACGGGTGGCCGTTCCCGCACACGAGTGCCACCCGGTCACCGTCGGTGATGCCGAGGCGAGCGAGGCCGCCGCGCAACCGGTTCGCCCGGTCAGCCAGCATGTCGTAGGTGATCGTCTGGTTCCGGCTGATGAGCGCGGGCCGGTCGCCGTCGTGCCCGTCGATGATCCGCGCCACGTTGACGTGGCGCTCGGAGCTCGACCCGCCCTGGTCCGCGTCCCCCATAGCCGGAGCCTGATCGTACTCGGACGCGGGCGGACCACCCAGGCGCCGGCTCAGACGCGGAAGAGTGCGATGACCCCGGCAATGAGGATCGCCGCCATCAGCAGGCCGATCGCGAGCGTGGTGGCCGGACGCATGGCGCGGAGGCTACCGGCCCCGGCGCAGCTCGACGGGCGTGGTCGGCGGCGCGGGGCGACCACGATCGTCGTCGAACGCGGTGATGAGGACCGCGTCCCCGGCGGCCAGGCGCAGCTCCTCGGCCGCCGACCGCCGGTCGAGGGCCAGCGCGAACATGCCCTGCGAGTCGACGACGAGGCCGAGCGAGCCGACGCCGAGATCGCCGAACGTCCGGGCGACGTGGGCGACGCGGCGCTCCCCGTCGACGGTGACGCCCCACACCCTGATCTCGACCGCCAGCTCGTCGGGTCCGACGTTGAGCTGGCAGTTGCCGAAGCGGTCGACCCACAGCACCTCGGCGTGGATGCCGTCGGGCTCGTCACGCGGGAGCGGCACCATGCCCGGCATCAGCAGGCCGGTGTCGACGAGCGGGCCGAACTCGATGAGGTCGACGCCGTTGCAGAGGTGGGCGGCGACGGGTGCGAACACGTCCCGCCCGGCGAACGTCGCGCCGTGCGCGCTGAGGTGGAAGTCCGGGTTCGTCAGCTCGACGGCGCGCTCGGCGCCGCCCACGACGGCCACCGCCGGCGCGAGGAGCCCGTTGTCCGGGCCGACGAGGATGCCGGCGCCCCCGGCCACCTCGACGGCGATGGCGCGCCGCGCCGTCCCGACGCCGGGATCGACGACGGCGACCACCACGCCCTCGGGCACATAGAGGATCGACCGGGCCAACGCCAGCGAGCCGCCGCGCACGTCGAACGGTCGGATCCCGTGGGTCAGGTCGATCGTCGACACGTGGGGGGCGAGATCCCGGATGACCGCGGTGAGGACGCCGGCGAACTCGTCGTCGTGCCCGTAGTCGGTGAGCAGCGACACGGTGTCGTAGGTCCGGGCCATCGAGCCGGAACCTACCCCCGGACGCGACGAGGGCTGGTGCCAACCCCCCGATGGCACCAGCCCCGTCGGCGCAGCCAGGCTTCGCCCGGCGCGTCTCAACGTCCGTCAGACTAGGCGCTGCGATGGCGTGAGAAAAGAGTCACGTCCGAACAACAGTGTCGTAATTCACGAGAAACATGAGTTGTGCGACGATCAACCGCCCAGTTCGGCGCTGCGCGCCGCCGCGGCGGCTACCGCAGCGGCGAACGCGGCCCGTACGGCGTGGCTCTCGAGCACGGCGAGCCCGGCCGCAGTCGTGCCCGCCGGCGACGTCACCATCGCCCGCAGCGCCGCCGGGTCGCCGCGATCGGCGAGCAGCGCCGACGACCCGACGAACAGCTGGGTGGTCAGGCTGGCCGCGAGCGGCCGCGGCAGGCCGGCGGTGACCCCGGCGTCGATCAGCGCCTCGGCGACGAGGAACAGGTACGCCGGCCCCGACCCGCTGAGTGCCGTCACGGCGTCGAGGAGGTGCTCGCCGACCCGCTCGACGGTCCCGACGGCGCCGAGCACGGCGGCCGCCCATGCCATGTCCTCGTCACCGGCGGTCGCGCCGGCGGCGATGGCCGATGCACCTGCGCCGACGAGGGCCGGCGTGTTCGGCATCGCCCGGACGACGGCGACCGACGGTCCGGCCGCGGACTGCAGCGTGGCGAGCGGGACGCCGGCGGCGATCGACAGGATCCGCGTCGCCCCGGCCGCGGCAGCAGCGGCGACGGCTGTCGGAACGTCGGGGGGCTTGACGGCGATCACGGCGGCCGCGCACGCTCGGAGATCCGCGCCGATGTCGACACCCGGGAACATCTGGCGCAGCTGGTCGCACCGGGCAGGCAGCGCCTCGGCGATCGCGATCGTCGACGGCGGCGAACCGGCAGCGAGCAGCCCACCGACCAGCGCGGCGCCCATGTTCCCTCCTCCGACGATGACGAGCGCTCGCGTCTCCTCTGCCATCAGCCCACCGTACGGCCTGTCCGCCGGAGTCTCGAAGACGGCTTTCCCTTCCGGCTCCCTGGCGACCCCCAGGGAAGGTGTCCGGGCCGGTGAGCCTCGGGGATGTCGGATTCCGTCAGCCGCCGGCCCGGACACCTGGCGCCACGTGTCCGGGCCGGTGAGCCTCGGGGATGTCGGATTTCCGTCAGCCGCGGCCCGGACACCTGGCGCGACGTGTCCTACGGGAAGCGGCTGGCGAACCCGATCCGCAGGAGGCTCTGGAACGTCTGCTCGACCGTCGCGTAGAGCGTGCCGAGGACGCGATCCAACTCGGCCTCGGTCAACGCCGCGTTGCCGATCTCGCCGCGCAGGAACACGGCGTCCTCGATGCCGATGGAGAAGTGCGCGCCGACGAGCCGCTCGTTGCGCCTGAGGAGGTTCTCGTACAGCACGCGATCGTTCTCCTCCGGTGCCGGCATCACGTACGTCTCGTAGCGCAGCGTGCGCTGGCCGAGCGTCAACCAGACGGTCGTGAAGTCCTTGTCCTCGCCGCGCAACCGGACGTACCAGCGGCGCTCGTCGCCCTCGTGCCGTTCGATGGCCTCGACGGGGAGCGAGTTGGCGGCGATCGACGCCAACCACTCGTCGATCTGGTGCTCCAGCTGGTCGAGCGCGCCGTCGTCGTAGATGTCGGTCATCGCCCCACGTGTCCCCCGACGGCGTCCGTCGCTCGATCCGTCATGGCGTCGACCCTACGTGTGTCGGTCAGCCGCAGGTGACGAGCTCACGGGCGGCCCGCGACGACAGGTCGGTGTAGACCCGCCGCAGGCGAGCGGCGGTGAACGCCCATGTGAAGCGCCGGGCCCGCTCGGCCGCCGCCGCTCCCATCGCCGCCGCGCCGACGGGGTCGTCGAGGACCTGGGCGACGGCCCTGGCGTAGCGGGCCGGGTCCCGTCCGTCCACCAGGTGACCGGTGACGCCGTCGTGGACGATGTTGAGCAGGCCCCCGACGGCGCTGGCGACGACCGGCACACCACACGCTGCGGCCTCGAGCGCGACCAGCCCGAAGCTCTCGCTGCGGCTGGGCACGATCACGACGTCCGCCGCCCGGTAGTAGCTCGACAGGATGTGGTGGGGTTGGGGGGCCACGAACCGGACGCGATCGGCCACGCCGAGCTCGCAAGCCAGCGTCCGGGCGAGCGCCAGCTCGCCGTCACCGTCGGCGCCACTGGCTCCGCCGACGATCACGAGCAACGCATCGCGACGGACCAGGCCGGCAAGTGCCCGGATCGCCACGTCCGGCGCCTTCAACGGCTGGACGCGCCCGACGAACAACAGCACGGGACGGTCGACCGGCAGGCCGACCGCCCGCCGGGCGCCGGTGCGGTCACCGGGCGCGAAGAACGCGTGCTCGACGGCCGGCGGCACGATCTCGACGCGGCCCGACGGGTCCCCGTAGAGACGCCGGAACTGGCGCTCCTCCTCCGGGCAGCTCACACAGATGGCATCGCTGCAGCCGATGACCTCGGCCTCGGCCCGGTCGCGCCAGTCGGGCTCCAGATCGCCGCCCTCCGCCTTCACCCTGGCCAGGGTGTGGAACGTGGCGACGAGCGGGACGTCGAGCTCGTGCTTCAGGCGATGGCCGACGACGCCGCTCAGCCAGTAGTTGCCGTGCACGACGTCGACGCCGGGTCCGGAGCGGATGTGGCGCAGGACGCCGGCGCCGAACGCGTCCAGCTCGTCGGTCAGCCCCTCCTTCGGCAGGTCGTAGGCGCCCGCCGGCACGTGGACGACGGTGTGACCGGGTTCGACGGCGACCTCGGGCGGCAGGCCGGGACGGTCGGCACGGGTGTACGTGGTGCACTCGACGCCGGCCTGGGCGAGCGCGGAGGCGACCTCGCGCACGTACACGTTCATCCCGCCGCTGTCGCCCGAGCCCGGCTGGAGCAGAGGTGACGTGTGCAGGGAGATCAACGCCACCCTTTTCACAGCCTGGACAACGCTACTCAGCAGGTCGGGATTCCGTGCTGCGGAGGGTCACCGACCGACGTAGCTCTCGTAGACGTTGAGCAGGACGTGCTTCTGCTCGGCCGTCAGGAGGGGGTCGCGACCGATCGCCTCGCGCACGCTCGGCGCGGCGTCGTCGTCCTCGGTGAGCAGCCCGGCCCTGACGTACAGCGTCTCGACGCTGATCTTGAGCGCCTTGGCGAGCTGCTGGAGGATCTCGGCCGAGGGGCGCCGCAGCCCACGCTCGATCTGCGAGAGGTACGGGTTGGAGACCCCGGCCAGGTCGGCCAGTCGACGAACTGACATGCTGGCGACCTCGCGTTGGCCACGGATGAACTCGCCGAGGTCGGCGAGGCGACCCTCGAGCTCCTGACGCAGCGCTTCCGGCTTCGGTGCCGTCACCCGCTGCCGTCCAGGTCGTCGAGATCGTCGGCGAGGTCGTCGAGATCGTCGTCGTCGGGACCGCCGGCCTGCTCGCGGTAGCGCCGCACGAGCTCGTCGGTGAGGTCGTCGAGCTCGTCGAACACCTGGCGGCGCTCGCCGGACACACCGGCCTCGAAATCGTCGAGCGCGCCGGCGAGGTCGCCGAGCGCGGCGTCGTCGAGCTCCTCGAGGCGTCCGAAACCGTGGTCGGCGCAGAGCTGGTCGAGCGCTTGGGAGCGCGGGTCAGCGCTGAAGTCGTCGGCGGGACGCGGGGGTCTCGCGTCCTCCCCGGTGCGGTCACCGAGCAGCCGGTCACCGAGCACGTGGGCGAGGTCGTCGGCGAGCGGCGCGGACTGGCCCGACACGTCGGTCCGCCGGGCCAGCTCGGCGCGGGCCAGGTCGGCGCGTCCCTGGGCGACGCGTCGCACGTAGGACACGGCGTCGTCGACGGCTTGCAGCTCCTGGCGGCGCGCCCGCAGTGCCGCCAGGTCCATGACGCTGGCCGGGGTCGAATCGCGTTCGCTCACGCCGACCCTCCCGAGACCGGCGGCAGCACGGCGACCTCGTCGGCCGCGCCGACGACCGTGGCCTCGGCGGCCGGATCGCCGTTCACCCACACCTTGCACGTCACCAAGACATCGGCGAACCCTGGGCCGAACCGCTGCCGGGCCGCGGCGAGCACGTCGCCGACCGTCGCCCCGGGCACGTCGGCCACAGCGGTGCCGGCGGCCTCCCGGGCCGACGCGAACATGCGCACGATCGCCACGGGGGCGAGCGTACCCAGGGTGGCCCGCTGAGCAGGGTCCGCCCGGCACCCCCGCGGCGAGACACCTGGTGGCGCGAGCGGCCATCACGGTCCGGTACAACGGGTCGATGCCCGTCGACGTCCTGTGCATCCGACACGGGCTGTCGACGTGGAACCTGGCCCGGCGCTGGCAAGGTCGAGCCGACCCACCGCTGAGCGACGAGGGTCGGCGCGGCGCCATGGGGCTCGGCGCCGAGCTGAGGTCGACGCTCGGCACCCGCGGCCCGGTCGTCGTCTGGTCGTCGCCCCTGCGGCGGTCCACGGAGACGGCGAGGATCATCGCCGACGCACTCGGCGCCCCGCCGGTCATCGTGGACG
Source organism: Ilumatobacteraceae bacterium (assembly GCA_040507575.1). Taxonomy (GTDB): domain Bacteria; phylum Actinomycetota; class Acidimicrobiia; order Acidimicrobiales; family Ilumatobacteraceae; genus JALZMG01. Next base: position 24,631 of record JBEVOM010000114.1, on the reverse strand, counting down.
AACGGCTGGGCGAGCTCGACGTCGGGCCCTGGCAGGGCCTCACGACCGACGAGATCGACGCCAGCTGGCCCGGGATGTTGGCCAGCCACGAACGCCCGCCGGGGTTCGAGGACGACGCGTCCGTGCTCGCCAGGGTGCTGCCTGCGCTGGCCGACATCGCCGGGACGGTGCCGCCGGGCGCGGTCGCCCTGGTCGTCGGCCACGCCGGTGTCCTGCGATCGGTCCGCCGTCACTGCGCTGCTCCCGACGAGCGCCTGGCCAACCTCGACGGCTGGTGGTTCGCGGTGGAGCCGGATGGTTCGGCCGTTCGGTACATCGGCGACCTCGACGTTCCGGGGGACACCGTCGTGCCGGGTCCGCACCGGTAGCCTTGCGCCCTCGTGGGTACGGAGAAGCGCGAGCGCCAGAAGGCGAACCGCCAGCTGAAGTACGAGCAGCAGGCCAAACAGGTGCAGCGCCAGCGGCTGACCAAGCGGGTGATCGTCGGCATCGTCGCCGCCGTCGTGGCGGTCGGGTTCGTGATCTTCCTCGCCTTGGCGTTCGGCGACAGTGACGACGACTCCCCGACCCCGGCCACCGAGGTCTCGACGCTGTCGAGTGACTCGACGTCCGGCGGACCGCTGCCGACGGTCGCCGTGCCGGAGCTGAGCGGGCCGACCACACCGATCGAGTTCACGTACGGGACTGGCGAGTGCCCGCCGTCCGAGGGCAGCGCAGAGCCGGTGACGACGTTCAGCGACGCACCACAGCAGTGCATCGATCCGGCCGCGACGTACACCGCCCGCTTCGTGACCGACCGCGGCGACATCGTCGTCGACCTCGACACGACGCACTCCCCGGGCACGGTCAACAACTTCGTGACGCTGGCCCGCTTCGGCTACTACGACGACACGACGATCTTCCGCACCAACACGTCGATCGACATCATCCAGGGCGGTGGGCTGACGAACACCGACTCGCCCGGCTACGAGATCCCTGACGAGGGCACCGGCTACGAGTACCCGCCCGGCGTGCTGGCGATGGCCCGGACGGATGCGCCCGACTCTGCCGGCGGGCAGTGGTTCTTCACGACCGGGCCGAACTCGGCCGGCCTCTCGGGAGACGGGACCTACGTCGTGTTCGGCGCGGTCACGGCCGGCAGCGACATCGCCGCCGAGATCAACGCACTGGCCGGTCCGGACGGCGACACACCGACCGAGAGCGTCACGCTGCAACGAGTCGAGATCACCGAGAGCTGATCCGGGCGTCCCAGCACCGACCGGTCGTCAGGGCAGGTCGCCGTGCACGGTCGGGTCGCCGACGAGCTCCCAACCATCGGCCGTCTGCAGCAACGCCGAACCAGTCGGCAACTCGACCATCGGTGTGTTCGCCAGCGAGAGCGACCGCTTGCGCCGGTCCTCGCTCCACGACTCGGCCTCCGGCACAACGGCCACGCCCCGCACGAGACCGAGGCCGAGCGTGAACGCACCGCCCCGCTGGTCGAACATCGGGTCGCACACCGCGGCTGCGCTCTCGCCGACCGCGACGACCACACCGCCGGTGGCAACCTCGGCGATCGCGTCGAGGACCGGCGTCCCCTTCAGGACACTGCGCAGGTGCATCGACGAGTCGCCCACGAGGTACACGGCGCGAGCCGTCCGCACGACCTCGGCGGCGCCCTCGTCCTCGGCGTCGCGGCGTTGGAGGACCATCAGGGCCTCGATGTCGATGCCGAGGCGCTCGGCCCATGTCATCGCCGTGGCGATCAGCATCGCCGGTTGCTCGAACGCGTCGGCCGTCGGCAGCACCACGACCCGTTCGGCGCCGCACGCCCGGACGAGACGCCGGTCGAGGTCGTCGTTGGCCTGGAATGGTCCGCCACCCTGCAGGGCGATCACGCCGCTCATGGGCGCCGATGGTAGGCCCGGCCGGTGCGGGGACCCTGGCCGCGGTGCGGCTTTACTTGTTACCCATCGGTAACTAGGCTCTCGCCATGGCTGAGGTCAACACCGTCGGGGTGGTCGGGTCGGGGATCATGGGCGCCGGCCTGGTCGAGGTCGCCGCCCGCTCCGGGTTCGCCGTGATCGTGCGATCACGCACCGTCAGCGGGGCCGAGGGCGTCGTCGCCGCCGTCACGTCCAACCTCGACCGCCAGGTCGCCAAGGGCAAGCTGGAGGAGGCTGACCGGGCCGCCATCGTCGGGCGGATCGCCGTGACCGACCACCTCGGGCGGCTGGCCGACTGCGATCTCGTGATCGAGAGCATCGTCGAGGACCTGGCCACGAAGCGCGAGTTGTTCGGTGCGCTCGACAACATCGTCAAGGCAGACGCGATCCTGGCCACGAACACCTCGACGCTGCCCGTCGTCGAGATGGCGATGGCGACGCACCGTCCCGACCGCGTGTGCGGCATCCACTTCTTCAACCCGGCGCCGCTGATGAAGCTCGTCGAGGTGGTGCGACCCCTGACGGCCGGGGACGACACGATCAAGACCGCGATGGCGTTCGCGACGGCCTGCGGCAAGGACGCCATCGAGGTCACCGACCGGGCCGGGTTCGTCGTGAACGCGCTGCTGTTCCCGTACCTCAACAACGCAGTGCGGATGCTGGAGCACGGCACGGCATCGCGCGACGACATCGACACGGCGATGCAGGGTGGCTGCAACTTCCCGATGGGTCCGCTCGCTCTCCTCGACCTCGTCGGCCTCGACACGTCCGTGTCGATCCTCGATGCCCTCTACGCCGAGTTCCGGGACCCCAACTACGCGGCCGTCCCGACGCTGCGCCGCATGGTCGCCGCCGGCCAGATCGGGCGCAAGGCCGGCCAGGGCTTCTACAGCTACTGATGGCCTCGTTCCCGCACGCAGTCGCGGGATGGCGCGGCTGATGTCGTCGCTGCCGGTCGAGCCGCCACCGACCCGTTGGCGGTTGCCTGATCCGGAGGCGGCCGATGACGATGGGATCGCCGGTGTCGGCGCCGACCTGGAGCCCGGCACGCTGCTGGCCGCCTACCGCACCGGGTTGTTCCCCATGCCCCTGGGGCGGCGCAACATCGCCTGGTTCTCCCCCGACCCGCGGGCGATCATGCCGCTCGATGGGCTCCGGATCACCCGCTCGCTGCGCCGCAGCCGGCGGCGCTTCGACGTCCGCCGGGACACCAACTTCGGCGAGGTGATGGTGCGCTGCGCCGACCCACGTCGTCCAGGCGGATGGATCACGCCCCGGTTCGTGAAGGCGTACCTGCGTCTCCATCGACTCGGGTGGGCGAACTCGATCGAGTGCTACGACGACGCCGGCGCCCTCGTCGGTGGCCTCTACGGCGTGCGCATCGGGGGCTTCTTCGCCGGCGAGTCGATGTTCCACACGTCGACCGACGCATCGAAGGTCGCGCTCGTCGCGCTGGTCGACTGGTTGCGCGACACCGATGCCACGTTGCTCGACGTGCAGTGGACGACGCCCCACCTGCGCTCGCTGGGCGCCGTCGACGTCCCTCGGCGCGAATACCTCGACGTGCTCGCCCGCGCCGTCGGTGGTGGCGATCGGGGCACACTGCCGTCATGAGCGCGCCGGACGTCCCGTGGATGATGCGGACCTACTCCGGCCACTCGTCGGCTGCCGCCTCCAACGCGCTGTACCGCACGAACCTGGCCAAGGGACAGACCGGCCTGTCCATCGCGTTCGACCTGCCGACCCAGACCGGCTACGACCCCGACTCGCCGATGGCCGCCGGCGAGGTCGGCAAGGTCGGCGTGCCGGTCGCCCACCTCGGTCACATGCGCACGCTGCTCGACGGCATCCCGCCGGCGCAGATGAACACGTCGATGACCATCAACGCCACGGCGGCGTGGCTCCTCGCGCTGTACGTGGCCAACGCCGAGGAGCAGGGCACACCGCCGACGGCGCTGCGGGGCACGACGCAGAACGACATCGTGAAGGAGTACCTGTCGCGGGGCACGTACATCTTCCCGCCCGACCCGTCGCGCCGGTTGATCGTCGACATGATCGCGTGGTGCTCCGAGCACGCTCCGGCGTGGAACCCGATGAACGTGTGCTCGTACCACCTCCAGGAGGCGGGGGCGACCCCGGTCCAGGAGCTGGCGTACGCGTTGGCGACCGCGATCGGGGTGCTCGACGCGGTGCGCAACTCCGGCCAGGTGCCCGCCGATCGGTTCAGCCAGGTCTTCGGATCGATCTCCTTCTTCGTCAACGCGGGGATGCGCTTCGTCGAAGAGATCTGCAAGCTGCGGGCGTTCACCGAGATGTGGGACCGCATCGGCATCGAGCGCTATGGCGTCGAGGATGCCAAGGCCCGCCGGTTCCGCTACGGCGTCCAGGTCAACAGCCTGGGCCTGACCGAGGCCCAGCCCGAGAACAACGTGCCGCGCATCGTGTTGGAGATGTTGGCCGTCACGATGTCCAAGCGGGCCAGGGCCCGCAGCATCCAGCTCCCGGCGTGGAACGAGGCCCTGGGCCTGCCGCGACCGTGGGACCAGCAGTGGTCGCTGCGGATGCAACAGGTGCTCGCCTACGAGTCGGACCTGCTGGAGTACGAGGACCTGTTCGACGGCAGCCATGTCGTCGAGGCGCGCACGGCCGAACTGCGCGACGCCGCCCAGGCCGAGCTCGACGACGTGCTCGCGATGGGCGGGGCGTTCGAGGCCGTCGAGACGCTGAAGTCGCGGCTCGTGTCGTCCATGGCGGCTCGCACGCGACGCATCGAGTCCGGCGAGCAGGTCGTCGTCGGCGTCAACCGGTTCGCCGAGACGGAGACGTCACCGCTCGGCGGCGAGGGCGCGATCCTGATCGTCGATCCGGCGGTCGAGGCCGAGATGGTCGCCGACCTCGCCGAGTGGCGCGCCGGACGCGACGAGGCAGCAGTCGACGCCGCGCTCGCCGAGCTGCGCGATGCCGCGATCGGCGGGGACAACGTCATGCCGGCATCGATCGCCCTGGCCCGGGCCGGCGGGACCACGGGCGAGTGGGGGACCGTGATGCGCGACGTGTTCGGCGAGTTCCGCGCCCCGACCGGCGTCGCCGCCGCGACCGGCTCGACGGTCGGGTTCGCCGACGTCATCGCCCGAGTCAAGGCGATGGACGGTGGTCCACCGAAGCTCCTCGTGGCCAAACCCGGGCTCGACGGTCACTCCAACGGGGCCGAGCAGATCGCCGTCGCCGCCCGCGATGCCGGCATGGAGGTCGTGTACTCGGGCATCCGCCTGACGATCGAGCAGATCGCCGCGTCGGCGCGCGACGAGGACCCCGATGTCATCGGCCTCTCGATCCTCTCGGGCTCGCACCTCCAGCTCGTGCCGGCACTGGTCGAGCGACTGCGCGAGATGGGTGTCGACGCCCCGGTGGTGGTCGGCGGGATCATCCCCGAAGACGACCGGCCCCGCCTGACCGGCGCCGGCGTCGCCGTCGTCTACACCCCGAAGGACTTCGATCTCGCCCGGATCATGGGCGAGATCACCGATCTCGCCATCGCCCACCGCGCCCCCTGAGCCCCGACACCGCACGACGCGACGCGCCGTTCTCGGCCTGCATCGAGCGCTGGGCGCGCAGGGTCCCGATATCGAGACCCTCCGCGCCCGGTTCACCGACGCGCCGCCGTGTTCAGCAGCAACGACGAACGTCTCGCCACCCTCGACACCTGGCTCCATGACTACAACTGGACCCGAACACACTCAGCGCTCGGCAACCACCCACCCGCCAGCCGCCTCACGTCAACAACGCGACCGGGAGCTACAGCTCGATGTCGTCGTGGGCGACGATGTCGTCGAACCGTTCGCGGCGACGGACCTCGATGACGTCGTCACCGTCTTGGACGACGATCGCCGGCTTGGGGAACGAGAACGTCGTCGAGAACGGCACGAAGTAGGCGCCGCTGTCCATGATCGCCAGCACGTGCCCGGGGGCCACCGGCGCCAGTCGCCAGTCGTTGTAGAGCACATCGGCCGGTGTGCAGATCGGCCCGGCCAGGCGGTAGTGCACGTCGCCCTCCCGGCCGGGCTGCGACGCGCTGAACAGCTGGTGGTACTCGTTGGGGACCGGTTCCGCGACGTTGATGCCGGCATCGAGCACGGCGTGGGCGAGCGGCCCGTCGTCTTTGACATCGAGCACCGTCGTCAGGAGGAACTGGGTGTCGCCGGTGAGGGCGCGGCCCGGTTCGAGCAGCACGCGAGGCATCGGGATGCCGGCGGCGGCGGCGTGCTCGCCGACCAACCGCGTCGCCAGCACCGACGCATCGCCGATCGTGATGGCCGTCGATGGGTCGGGCGCCAGCAGGTCGGTCCCGAGCGCCCGGTTGAAGCGGAACTCGCGCGTCGGGAACGACGCCACGGTCGGGCAGGCCAGGCTGCCGCCGAGGTCGAGCAGTTCGGGTGACCATCCGGTCACGGCGCGCAGCTCGTCGCACCGCTCGAGCGCCCACCGGACGTGGGCTTCGACGGCCGAGGCGTCGCGCATCGTTCCGCCGCGGTGGACGTGGATCGCCCGCAGCTCGACGTGCGGCGCCCCGAGCGCATCGCGGACCGCGCCGGCCGCAGCCTCGATCGTGGCGATCCCGAACTGGCCGCCCCAGGCGCCCGGGACCGACAGGCGCAGGCCGAGGTTGACCGTGCGGCCCTCGTCGGCGGCCAGCCGGCTGATGAGTGCTGCCTCGTTCACCGTGTTGGCGTTGATCGCGAGGGCGCCGGCGCCGACCGCTGTGCGGATCGAGTCGGGCGACTTGGCCGGGCCGTTGTAGACGATGCGGTCGCCGGGCACGCCGAGGCGCAGCGCCAACCACAGCTCGTACGGCGAGATCACCTCGGCGCCGACGCCGGTGTCGTGCAGCCGGCGCAGGACGGCGGGCACCGGGTTCGTCTTGTACGACGAGAAGATCTCGGCGCCGCCCTGGCGCTGCGCGTCGGCCGCGTTGGCGGCCAACCGGTCGGCCCGCACGACGTGCAACGGTGTGCCGTACCGGCGGGAGAGCTCGACGAGGTCGACCGAGCCGCTGCACAGCGTGCCCGCCGGTCCGATCGACAGACCCCACGTCGCCGGGTCCAAGTCGGTGCGCACGGGCCTGCGGCGGGCGACGACCGGCCCGACACGGTCCTTGGCGATCGACGTGAGCCGCCGCCGCGCCGCACCGATCACGACGCGCTGACGCTGCCGTCGACGTCGCCGACCTCGACGTCCACCAGGAACGGTCGCACGAGTCCGCGAGGGTGGCGGAGGTGGCTCATCACGAACCTGATCCCGGGGACCGGGTCGCTCCACTCGAACATCGCGTTGACGCTCGGAGCCAGGATCCGGCCGAGCGCGTGCCCGGCGATCGCGGTGCGCCGCGGGCCCTGGAGGAAGCGCACGCCGAAACCGAGGTACGACGTGACGGCGTCGTGCCAATAGAGCGGGCGGCGTCGACGAGGCGCCGCCGAGCCGAGCCGGGACCCGGTCACAGAGTTGTACCAGAGGACCGGGAGGTCGACGCCAAGCGCGATGTCGAGCGAGATCTGGCCGAAGGCGCGAGGGTTGAGGTCGAGCGTCCAGCAGTCGCCGTTCGTCCGATCGACGAGCACCTCCATCTCGAAGATGCCCGAGCCCTGCACCATCCGGACGGCATGGACGACGCGATCGGTGAACGGTTGTCGCGGCACGGGCTCGAACATCGTGCCGGTGCCGAGCCGGCGCGGCGACTGGCTGACCTTGCGGCTGTGCGACAGCCCGATCAGCTCGCCGTCACGGTCCAGGCAGCCCGAGACGCTGATCACGTGGGTCGTGCTGCGGTCGTGGTAGTGCTGCACGATCGGCAGGGCGAGATCCGGGTCGTGGCGCTCGACGGCCATCTGGCCCTCGCCGATGGCGTACGGCCGGAACTGACGGGCCAGCTCGGCGGGCGTGCGGGCCACCGATCCGCGGTACACGCCGAGACCGGCGTGGCTGCGCGGCTTGAGCACCACGGGGAAGCCGACGTCGGCGGCGCACGCCTGGGCCTCGTCGGGCGTCGCGGGCGTCGCCGTCGGCGGCGTGGGGAAGCCGACGTTCGCCATCGCCGTGCTGAAGCGGTCCTTGAACAGGCAGGTCATCACGGCGTCGGGAGCGGGATGGCCGACGTCGTGACCGCCGCCCAGCTTCTCGATCGCCTCGGCCACACAGAACGCGAGGTAGTCCGACGTCGGCGCGATGAGGTCGATCGCGCCGCGGCGCATCTCGTCGGTGAGCCAGCCGACGAACTCGTCGGTGTGGCGGACCGGCGGGCACGAGCGCAACTCGTCGTGGAAGCGCGACGAGCGTCCGGCATCGAAGCGGCTCGACGACATCGCGACGACCGGCACACCGGCCCGACCGAGCGACCTCATGATCGCGACCGCCGGCGGCAGGTCGACGTCGAAGACCGCGACGCGCCGGGTCATGTCCGACCGGGCGATCGCAGGGCGGTGGACCGAGGTTTCAGACGGAGACCGCTGACCTCTCGGCGTCGATCCAGGCGCTCAACACGGGCCCCGACTCGAAGCTCGTGATCAGCGCATACCGGGGCCCGTCCCCGGGGTGGACGACCACGTGCCACAGGCGCTGGGTGTCGACCACGAAGCGCGCACCCATGTGCAACGGGAGGCGCACCTCAGTCGACCGATCGGGCAACCCGTCCGGACCGTTGTCCATGAGGAGCATGTAGCTCTCCGGGTTGTCGGTGAGCTCGAGCCACGACCGCACGACCCAGCCCTCGTCGTCGGGGTTGTACCGGTTGTTGTCGTCCCGGTGGAGCGAGCGGATCGCCTCGGCACGCGACTGAGGCTCGAGCTTGATGACCCGCACTCGACCGAAGTTGGCGCCGATCCCGTCGACGTATCGCTGCACGCTCGGCGCGATCGCCGCGTTGGACGTCCAGAGGGCGTCCTTGTCGGTCTTGCCCTTGTCCCAGAAGCCGCGGCAGTCGAGCTCGCCGTCGGCGGACGCGATCGGCGCGAAGTTGGTGTCGCCGCCGCTCTTCCAATCCATGTACGCCAGCGCCTCGTACTCGGCGGCCGGCACCTCGAAGGCGGCATCCGACAGCGACACGTAGCCGTGCTCGGCGAGCTGGGCGAGCCGGGGGTGGGGCGTGTCGAGGGGGATCTTGACGCTCCAGTGCTCGGAGGTCGGCCAGAACGCGCTCATCGGCACAGCCTACGGAGCGACCGTCGTGACGGCCGGCGATGCCGTGGGCACGGCCGTCGGCGCCAGCGTCGTCGTGATCCCCGGCAGCGACGTGGCGACGATCTCGGCGGCCAGCGGCAGGGCCAGGATCCACCCGGCCTGGATCGCGTTGGGGTCGGTGATGGTCGGGTTGGCCTCCATGATCGCGGTCACCGGAAGCCCGTACGCGGCTGCGATCTCGGTCAGCGTGTCGCCTTCCTGCACCTGGTAGAAGCGAGGTTGCGTCGTCGTGGTGGGCATCGTGGTCGAGGTCGTCGTCGTCGTCTGGATCGGCGCCAGCGTGGCGTCCGCGGCCGGCGTGTCCTCGTCGGAGCATGCCGGTACGGCGATCGTCAGGACGGCCAGACCGGCAGCTGTCCACGTCGCGCCCAACACCCGCGATCGCACCGCCGCAGCGTAGGCGCGCCCACCCCCGACGGCACACCCCCGGACCCGCCCCGGACGCACGCGGGCGATCCCGCGATCGTCGTCTACGGTCTCGGCCGTGTCTGACGATCGCACTGACCGCGCCCGCGACGAGGTCACGTTCCCCGGGGCGAGGCCACCCGATCGCCGGTGGCGGATCGACGCCGGCGGGATCGGGATCGCCGCGTACGAGTGGGGTGATCCGCAGGCGCCGCCGGTCCTCGCGGTGCACGGCGGATTCGACTTCGCGCGGACCTACGACCGCTTCGCGCCGTTGATCGCCGCCGGCGGCTGGCGCGTCGTCAGCTGGGACCAGCGCGGTCACGGCGACAGCGACCGGGCCCAGCTGTACTCGTTCGACGCCGACCTGCGAGACGCCATCGCCGTGTTCGACGACGTCAGCCCGGGCCGACCGATCCCCGTGATCGGGCACTCCAAGGGCGGCAGCATGATGATCTACATCGCGGATGCCCAGCCGCACCGGATCGCCAGCTTCGTCAACCTGGACGGTGTGCCGTACCAGAGCCGCATCCCCGACGTCGCCGAGCACAACCGGACGAAGATGATCGCTGACGAGATCGCCATGTGGCTCGATCACCGCCGGCGGACGGCGAGCGCGCTGCGCAAGCCGGGCTCGCTGGAGGAGCTGGCCGCTCGCCGGGCCCGCATGAACACGCGGCTGTCGCCCGAATGGCTGCGCTATCTGGCCTCGGTCGGCGCCCGCCACGACGAGGACGGGTGGCGGTGGAAGATCGATCCGACGATGCGGTTCGGTGGCTTCGGCCCGTGGCGCGGTGAGTGGGCCGCACTGTGCGTGCCGGGCCTGGGCATGCCGTTCCTCGCCGTGATGGGCCGCGAGATGGAGGAGATGTCCTGGGGCGCGGCCCCCGAGCGGGTCTTCGGGTTCCTGCCCCCGGGCGGGCGATGCGAGATCCTCGACGTCGGGCACTTCGTCCACATCGAGGCGCCGGAGACCGTGGCCGAGATGGCCCTCGACCTGATCGGCAGGAACGAGTGAGCGTGTCCATGCTGACCCACAACCGCATCTCGCTGGCCCTGCACCACCTCCGCGAGGGGAACGGCCGGCCGCTGCTCATGCTGCACGGCCTCGGTGAGCACTCGCCGGTCACGGTGCCGGCGTGGCTCGACGGCTGGGACGGCCCGATCGTCGCGCTGGACTTCACCGGGCACGGCGCATCGACGATCCCGGTCGGAGGTGGGTACACGGCCGAGATCCTGCTCGCCGACGCCGACATCGCGTTGGCCGCGCTCGGTGAGGTGACGGTCATCGGCCGCGGCCTCGGCGCCTACGTCGCGTTGCAGCTGGCCGGGTCGCGCCCGGCGGCGGTGCGGGGGGCGATCCTGTGCGACGGCCCGGGTCTCGCCGGCGGCTCGTCGTTCCCCTCGACGCAGAGCCTGTTCGAGTTGGCGCCGTCGACCCACGCCCCCGACACGTACGCCCTGGTCGAGCTCAGCCGCGACCTGCGACCGCCCGACTACGCGGCAACGTTCGTGCGGCTGGCCCTGGCGGCGTCGCCGCTCGACGAACCGATCAGCGTGACCACGACGTTCCGGCCGCCGTGGGTGGAAGCCGTCGCCGCCGAGCCGGGCGTCGCGGTGTCGACCCTCGCCGAGGCGCTGCAGCGCTACGCCGACGTCTGAGGTCCGACCGCTCGTGGTCCGCGACGTCGTATCGTGGCGGACATGCGACCGGTCCTGCTGGCGCTCGCGGCGCTGGTCGCGATGGAACCGTTGACCGCGCTCACCCACCGCCTCCTGATGCACGGTGTCGGCCTGCGCCTGCATCGCAGCCACCACCGCCGGGTCCACGTCGGCTGGGAGCTCAACGACCTGTACCCACTGATGTTCGCCGCCGTCGTGGGCATCGGACTGTGGGTCGGCTTCCACGCGCCGGCGTGGTCCGACCTCGTGCCGATCGGTGTCGGGATCACGCTCTACGGCGTCGCCTATGCCACCGTGCACGACGTCTACATCCACCACCGCCTGTCGTGGCTCAGCACCCGGGCCGTCCCCGGGCTGGCCAGGCTGGCAGCCGCCCACGAGCTGCACCACCGCTTCGGTGGGGCGCCCTACGGCATGCTCGTGCCGATCGTCCCCGGTCACATCAAGGTCCGCGCGACACGCGCCGACGGTCAGGCGCCCAGCGGATCGCGACCGTCCCAGGTGCCGGAGCTGGCGTAGGGCTCGAAGCGGGCGAACAGCTCCTCGCCGTACCAGCCCTCGCGGCGCGTCCGCCGCACCGCGTCACGATGGCGGGGCTGGGCCGCGAACGCGGCGATCGCGTCCAGACCGCTCCACAGGCTGAACGTGCCGAGCCGGCCGACCGGCAGCTCACCGACGCCGGCGACGGCCAGCAGGCCGGCCGCCCGCTGGACCTCCGCGCTGACGCCGGGACCGGCGCGCCGGAACGTTCGCCAGGCCTCACGCCGGACGTCGGCACGAGTGACGACAGCGACCGGTCCGGTATCGGTCCCCGGATCGACCTGGGCGAGCACGTCGAAGCCGCGCCACGAGCCGTGGCCGCCCAGACCGCGCAGACGCACGTGCCAGGCCTCCACGGCTCCGGCCCAGGCCTCGGCCACCGGCGACGAGCGCAAGAACGCGTCGAGATCGGACTCGTCGCGCCACACCGCGAACAGGGCCCGCCGACGCAGGTCGGCCGACGGCGCGGTGTCGGAGCCGCAGCCCGTGCCGAGCAACCGCCAGAACGCAAGGCCGTCGGCCCGACCGAGGTGGCGGCGGTCGGCGGCAAGGTGGCCGAGCGTGGTGATGCGGCGGTCGGCGCGCACGAGGTGGAACGACGCGATCCGGACCATCGATCCGACATGCTGGCACCGTGGCCCTGTCCTCGCCGGTCGGCCGGCTCGCCGTGCCGGCCGCGCTGGGCTTCGTGCTGGGCTCGCTGCCCGTGGCCGACTTCGTGAGCGCTCGTCACGCCGTCGATCTCCGTGCCGTCGGCGACAGGAACCCCGGGTACTGGAACGCCCGCCAGTCCATCGGGCGCGAACCGGCGCGCGCCGTGCTCGCCGGCGACGTCGCCAAGGGCGCCGTCGCCGCCATGATCGGCCGCGCCGTCGGTGGCCCGCTCGGCGCGGTGGTCGGCGGCGGTGCGGCGATGGCCGGACACGCATGGCCCCTCTTCGCCGGATTCCGCGGCGGGCGGGCGGTCGCCACGTTCGCCGGCGCCGCCACCGTGCTCTCTCCGCGCAGCGCCGCGGGTGCCGTCGGCGCCGGTGTCGTCGGGTGGCGGGTGAGCTCATCGGGCGCGGCGGGCGTGCGGACCGCGTTCGCCGCCTACCCGCTGGCCCAGCTCGTCGTCGACGGGCCGCGCCGCACCGCGCTCACCGGGGTGCTGATGTCGTTCGTCGGCCTGCGCTTCTGGATGGCGGGCCGACATCCCCGAGGCGGTAGGTCCGACCGCGCCAACGAGTGTGGCGGTTGAGCGCCCCACACGCGAGGGTGACGACGGCGACGACGTCGGCGGTCGGTGACAACCAGTACGGGAGGCCGCGCCGCTCGAACGCCCGGGCCGTGCCGATGAGTGTCCCGGCCCGCACGAGCAGCAGCAGGCCGTCGAGGACATCGGCTCGCCGAGCGGCCAGACGCAGCAGCGGCAGCGCCTGGGCCAGCCCTACGACGGCGACGCCCGTCACTCGTCGCCAACCGGCGTCGACACCGGGCAGGGCGAGCGAGCGGCCCCAGCCGCGCCGGGCATCGGCGGCCGACTCGAACATCCGCACGGTCAGGAGGTCGGCGGCGTCGAGGAACCCGACGGCGAACCCGGCCGTCGCCATCGTGCGTACGAGTGCCACGTCCTCGACCGTGTGATGGGCAACGGCGCCGAGACCGCCGACGCCGAGCAGGACGTCTCGACGGACCGTGAAGCACTGGCCGTTGCCCATCCGTCGCCATGTCGGGCCAGGACGGCGGGCGCCGGGCGGGCCGGTGCGGTACACGAGCGTCGTCAGCAGTGCCGGTTGCAGCCAGCGCAGCGGCGCCGTCGGGCATTCGAAGCGGCCGGCGACCGTCAGCAGGTCCAGCCCGTCCACCCGTGCCCGGGCGACGATGGCGGCGGGCAGGTCCGACGCCGGACGCGTGTCGGCGTCGAGCGCGACGATCCACTCGCCGGTGGCCTCCCGCAGACCCTGGTCGAGCGCCCACGCCTTGCCGACCCAGCCGGCCGGCAGGGGGCGACCGGCGACGACCCTCGCGCCGGCCATCGCGGCGACCGCCTCCGTGGTGTCGGTCGACTCGTCGTCGACGACGAGCACCTCGACCACACCCGGTGCGCCGACGACCGCGACCAGCAGCGGTTCGATGCGTGCGGCCTCGTCGCGGGCCGGGATGACGACGCTGATGGACTCACCGGCCGACCCGACCGCCGGATCGACGGCGGCGATCGGCGGCCGCCGACCGAGGGCCCCGGCGATGTGGCCGACCGCGGAGACGCCCGCGGCCACACGGGCGGCGAGGAGCGCGACCCGGACCGCGCGCCTCACGGCCGGAACCCGTCGGCGGCGACGAGGTCGGCAACGATGCGCGCGCTCGTGACCACCAGCGGGAGCCCACCGCCGGGATGGCTCGATCCGCCGACCAGGTACAGCCCCGCGACGGTGCCGCGGTTCCCCGGCCGCGCGAACGCGGCGCGTCGGCCGTTCGACGACGTGCCGTAGATCGCGCCGCCGGCCGAGCGGTCGCGGGCCTCGATGTCGCACGGTGTCAGCGTGGTCGACCACTCGATGCGGTCGCGCAGGTCGACGCCACGGGCGGCCAATCGGTCGAGCAGCGCCGTCGTCTCGGCCTCGACGTCGAGTCGGGCACCGGCCGGAGCGTTGACCAGCAGGAACCAGTTCTCGCAGCCGGGGGGCGCCTGCGTCGGGTCGGTGAGCGCCGAGATGCAGGCGTAGATCGTCGGATCGGCAGCCATCCGCCCGGCCTCCAGGTCGGCGAACTCGGCGCGATCGTCGGCCGAGAACCAGACGTCGTGGTGCGTCACACCAGCCGTGCGGCCGCGCACGGCGGCCGCAAGGATGAACCCGCTGGTCGATCGACCGGCACGGCGGACATCCGCCAGCTCGCCGTCGTCGGGGAGCAGGTCCTCGTAGACGTGCTCGGCGTCGACGTTGGCAATCACGACGTTCGCCCGCAGAACGGTGCCGTCAGCGAGGAGCACGCCGTTGGCGCGATCGTCCCCGGCAGTGATGCGGGCGACCTCGGCACCGACACGGACATCGACCCCGACCGTGCCTGCGACGCGCTGCAGCGCGTCGCGCAGCATCCCGAGGCCACCGGGCGCGGACCAGCACCCGAAGCGGGACTCGATGTGCGGGATGCACGACAGCGTGGCCGGCGCCCGGTACGGCGACGACCCCGAGTAGGTGGCGTAGCGGCCGGCCCACTGCACGAGCCGCGGGTCCTCGAACGTCGCGGCGGCCCGCCCGTGCAGCGTGCGCAGCGGATCGATGCCGGTCAGGTCGCGCGGTGATCGCAGACGGCGCACGAGGTCCAGTGGGGCATCCATCGGCCCGGCGAAGAACGTCCGCTCGCTGATGTCCCAGATCCGCCGGCCCCGGTCATCGAAGGTCCGCCAAGCCGCGCCGGCACCGGGGGCGAACGCCTCGAACGCGTCGGCGGTCGCGGTCGGGTCGTCGGGGACGACGAGGGAGGAGCCATCGGGCCAGCGGTACGTGAACTGCGGATCGAGGCGGACGAGCTCGACCTCGTCGGCGAGCGAGGTTCCGGCATGACGGAACAGCTCGTCGAACACGTGCGGCAACGTCACGAGCGACGGCCCGATGTCGAACGAGTAGCCGGCCTTGGTGATCGTGGCCAGCTTGCCACCGGTGACCCCGTTGCGTTCGAGGACGACGACGCGGTGACCCACCGCGGCCAGCCGGATGGCGACGGCGAGACCACCGACGCCCGCGCCGATCACGACGACGTCGGTGCGCTCAGCCACCGCGCTGCCTGCCGAGCCCAGCGACCCCTAACGCGGCCAGCGGCAGCATCGCCAGCCCTCCGACGGCGGCGACGATCCGATCGCGGAAGAACACGGAGAAGCCGACCGTCTCCATCACGCCCATGACCGCGTACTCGCCGACGAGGACGGCGTCAGCACGGCGGGCGGGGACCAGCACCTCGAGCGCCGCCATGACGGCCGCAGCAGTGACCAGCCACCCGAGGAAGTTGCCGAACGGGATGCCGCGATAGCCGCCCGGGCGGGCCCAGCGCCAGTACCCCTCGGCGGTCATCTGGGGATCGAGGAACAGGTCCCACGCCGTCAGCCCCACCGCGCCGAGCGCGATGCGCGTCGCCGGGTTCGACCGGCCACCGAGGGTGGCGACGGCGACCTCGCGAGCCGGGACCGCCATCGCCCACCAGGCCAGCGGGACGATGATCGGGACACCGGCCACCTGCGGGCGCAACCGGTCCGTGTAGCGGTAGCGGCCGAACGGCACTCCGGTGACCGACCCCACCCGCTCGACCGCCGCGGTCGCCAGTCCCAGCACACCCGCCGCAGCCACCGCGCGGATCGCCCCCCACCGGCGGCCGGTGGCCACCGTCGTCGTGGCCCAGAGCCCTCCGACGACGAAGGTCGTCAGGTGGCGCCGGGCGCGACCGCCCGGCGCGGCGAGCGGATAGGCGACCATCGCTGCCACCGAGACGGCAACGGGCGACACGAGCACGAGCGAGGATCGGCGCATGGGCTCAGCGGCGCACCATGTGGCGAGCGGCGACGGCGAGCTTGACCGCGGTCGCGACGCGGGCGCGGCCGGCGAACACGTCGTAACCCTGATCCTCGATGCGCCCGAGGATGCGCTGGTACAAGTCGTGAGCGGCGGCGACGCACCGAGCGGAACGGTCGGGAAGCATCGCGATGCCGGGCGCCGCGAGCCGGTACAGCTCGCGGCATCGCGAGATCTCGAACCGCATCAACTCGACGAACGCCGGTGTGCACGTCCGTGCCGTGAGGTCGACACCGAACCGGGCGAGGTCCTCCTGGGGCACGTACTGACGGCAGCGGTCGAGGTCCTCGTCGATGTCGCGCAGGAAGTTCGTGAGCTGGAACGCCTCGCCGAGGGCGCGGGCGGGCCCCGTCGCCGCGGCGAGGTCGGTGGGTTCGAGGATGGGCAGCATCATCTCCCCGATCACCGCCGCCGAGCCGTCCATGTAGCCCCGGAGGTCGTCGTAGGTCCGGTAGCACTCGACGGTCAGGTCCATCGTCATCGACCGGACGAACCGCCGGAACGCGTCCGGGTCGATGTCGAACGCCCGCACGGTGTGCACGACGGCCTTGAGCACGAGGTCGGCGGACCGTCCACGCTCGAGGTCGGCGAAGAAGCGGTCCCCGAAGGCCTGCAGTGCCGCGGCCCGCTCGGCGACCGGGGCCCCACCGAGGTCGTCGACGATGTCGTCGGCGACCCGGCAGAACGCGTACAACGCATGGACGTGGTGGCGTTTGACGTTCGGCAGCACCGCCGTCGACCAGTAGTACGTCGTGCCCGAGCGCTTGGTCAACCGCTTGCACTCGGCGTAGCTCGCTTCGAGCGTGACGCTCACGACCCGCCCATCCGCCGGACGCGGGCGGCGGCCAACTTGCCCGACACGAGCACCATCGGGACGCCGACACCCGGCACCGTCGACGAACCGACGAACACCAGGCCGGGGGCCCGGCGGTCCACGTTCGCCGGACGGAACGGACCTGTCTGACGGAACGTGTGGGCCAATGCGAACGGTGTCCCCCGCTCCATTCCTCGGGCCTCCCAGTCGAGCGGGTCGTACACCTCCTCCGTGACCACGTCGGTCGGGTAGCCGGCGGCGGCGACCTGCTGACGCAGTCGCTCGACGGCACCCGCCCGGTGCCGGCGCCAGTCGACGCGTCCGTCGAGGTTCGGCACCGGCTCCAGCGCGTACATCGTCGAGCACCCGGGCGGGGCGAGCGCCGGCTCGTCGAGCGAGTGCATGGTCACGAGGATCGACGGGTCAGCCATGACCTCGCCGCGGCCGATCAGCGCCTTGAACGACTCGTCCCAGGCCGCTCCGAAGTGGATGTTGTGGTGCGCCGCGCCGGCCGGCGGGCCGCCACGGACTCCGGCCACCCACAACAGGCACGACGGCGAGTAGCGGCCCCGGCGGGCCGCCCTGGGGGCTTCGAGGCCGCCGAGCAGCGTGCGGTAGGCGACGGGCAGGTCGGCGTTGCACACGACGACGCCGGCGTCGATCCGCTCGCCGCCCGTCAACTCGACACCGCTGACGTGGCCGTCACCCGTGCGCAGGATGCGCTCGACCGGCGCCCCGTAGCGCAACTCGGCACCGCCCTTGGCGACGGCATCGGCGAGCCCGGTCACCATGGCGTACATGCCGCCCTCGGGCACCGAGACGCCCTCGATCGAGTCCATGTACGTGATGACGGCATAGAGGGCCAGCGCCTCGTAGGGCGCGACGCCCGCGTACATCGACTGGAACCCGAAGATCCGCTGCAGGCGCTCGTCGTCGAAGAACGACGCCAACGTGCGTCCGAGCCGACGAAACCCGCCCAGCCGTACCAGCCGGCTGCCGGCCCGCCAGCGCCGCACGAGGTCGAACGCCGAGTCGAACTCGGCGTCGATGAAGTTGGGCATCTCGACCCGGTACAGCTCGGTGAGCCAGTCGGCGAAGCGCGCGAACGACGCGGCCTCCCGCTCGCCGGCGAACGCCCGGATCTCTTCGGTCATCGCCTCCCGGCCGTTGCGGACGTGGAGCACCGAACCGTCGGCGTACGTCGCTCGGTACATCGGGTCGACCGGGCGCAGCCGGACGTGATCGGCCATCTCGGCCCCGGCGGCGTTGAACGCATCCTCCAGCAGACCGGGCATCGTCATCACCGTCGGGCCGTTGTCGAGCCGGAAGCCGTCCCGCTCGATGAGACCGGCCCGGCCCCCGGGCCGGTCGCCCCGCTCCAGGACCATGACGTCGTGCCCGTCGCCGACGAGGTGGGCGGCGGCCGACAACCCACCCAGGCCGGCCCCGATGACGACGACTCGGGCCATCAGCGGACGCCGCGGCGCATCACGCCACGCGACGCCACCGGCCTCCGCCGGCACATCACCGAACGCGACGGTGCTCGCCGCGACCCCCGACCAACGCGCCCGGGAGAACAGTTCGGCACCCGACGGCAGCGCGCCGGCCCGGTCAGGGCGGCGCCGGACCAGCGGGCGAAGCGAGCAACGAGCACCGCCGCCCACCAGCGAGCGAGACCGGCCCCCGACCGCAGCGGGCACTCGTCGTCAGGTCGGCGCCCGCCGACCAGCGAACGCAATGAGCCATTGAACACCGCACCAGCAACCGCTTCGGCCCCCGACCGCAGCGAGCGCTCGTCGTCAGGTCGGCGCCCGCCGACCAGCGAACGCAGTGAGCCATTGAACACGTCTCAGTCCAGCCTGGCGACCACGTAGGCGGCGAGGGTGATCAGCTCCTGCCGGGCGACGTCGCTGATCGCCAGCCCGTCGAGCGCGGCGACGGCGTCGGCGGCGAGCGCCGTGATGTGGGCCTCCAGCACGTCGAGCGCACCCGTGTCGATGATGACCTGTTGGATCTTCGCGATCTCGTCCTCGCCCAGCCCCGGCGCGCCGACTCGATCGAGCACGTCTCGCTGACCTGGTTCGGCAAGCGCCACTGCCCGCGCCAGCAGCGGCGTCGGCTTGCCCTCGCGCAGGTCGTCGCCGACCGGCTTGCCGGTGAGCGCGGTGTCGCCGAACGCGCCGATCACGTCGTCGCGCATCTGGAACGCGTCGCCGAGCGGAAGGCCGTAGCGGCTGAGGCCGGCCAGCAACGCTTCGGCGCGATCCGGCGCAGCGAGCGTCGCCCCGAGGTGCAAGGGACGCTCGATGGTGTACTTGCCACTCTTGTACCGGGCGATCCGATCAGCCTTCTCGACGCGCCGCTCGGCCCGGACCGAGCCGAGCAGGTCGAGGAACTGGCCGACGTTGAGCTCGATCCGCAGCTCGTTCCACACGGCCCAGACCTCGGGTGGGGAGCCGGTGAGCAACTGGTCGGCGAGCACGAACGCCAGGTCGCCGACGAGGATGGCCACGCCTTCCCCGAAGCGCCGAGACTCGCCCCCCCAACCCGACCGATCGTGCTCGGCGCCGTAGACCACGTGGGTCGTGGGCGACCCACGTCGGTTCGCCGAGTCGTCCATCACGTCGTCGTGGAAGAGGGCGAACGCGTGCATCAGCTCGAGCGCCGCGCCGACACGCACCGCCAGCGCGTCGTCGGGGTCCCCGCCGGCACCGACGAAGCCCCAGTGGCAGAACGCCGGGCGCAGGCGCTTCCCGCCGGACGCGACCATACGGTGGATCTCCTCGAACGGACCGGCCAGGTCGGCATCGAACGCCACCCAGCGGTCGCGCTCCGCGACCAGGAGCGCGTCGAGGCAGGCGTCGACACGAGCGGCGATCAGCGCCAACGCCGGCGGCGGGGTGGTCGACGTCACCTGGCGAGACTACGCGTCGACCTGTCGACCCAAACCCGTGATCTGGGACGGCGTGACGGGCGACGCGAACGTGGTTGGGCGACGGCGAGGCGTTCGGGTGGGCGGCGGGCGGGGCGCGGCGGCTCGCGCGGGCAGAGACACATCAGAGCGTCTTCGGAGCCGCCGTCCATCCGGATGACCACCAGCGACGCTCCGGGCGCTCGAGACCGCTACTCCGGGTCGGCGCCGCCGTCGAGGTCGGCGATCACCTCGTCGATGCGCAGCCGGGCGTCACCGATCCGTCGGCGGCAGACTGCGATCAGCGTCGTCGCCCGGGCGACGCGATCGGCCAGACGATCGACGTCGACGTCACTGCCCTCGAGCTCGCGCAGGATGGCGTCGAGCTCGTCGAGCGCCTGGGCGTACCCCGGCGGAGCTGGCTCGTCGCCGACGTCGGGCGGTGGGGTGGCGTTCACGTTGTCGTCCTCACGGAGTGCTCCTCTCGACACGGCTGTGGAGGCGTCCGGCAGCGACGTCGGTGGTCACGAGGTCACCGGGTGCGACGTCGTCGGGTGAGCGGATCGCCCGGCCGTCCGGCCCACGGGTGATGCTCCACCCGCGGGCCAGCACGTTGACGGGGTCGAGCGAGCGGATGCGCGCCTCGAGCCCGGTCAGGTGGCGGTCCTCAGCGGCCAACAACTGGGGGACCCGCGCGGCCAGGCGATCGGCGACGACCCGCAGACGCCGATCTCCGTCGAGCAACGGACGGTGGCCCGCGGTGCGGAGCCGGTCGATTCGCGTGCCGAGGCGCTCGCCGGCCCGCTCGACCGCATCGTGGGTGCGACGGGCGATGCGGTGGGTGCGGTCGGCGAGGGCCCATTCCGCGGTGACGATCCGGGCCCGGGCCGCCGCCACCACCGCGGCGTGGCACTGCTCGACGGCGGCCACGTACTCCGCGACACGGCCGACGAGGTGCTGGGCGCATGCCGTCGGCGTCTTGAGCGACGTGTGGGAGACCTCGTCGGCGACGCTGCGGTCGATCTCGTGGCCGAGGCCGGTGAGGACCGGCACCGGCGCTGCGGCGATCGCCCGGGCGATCGGCTCGGCGTCGAACGTGGCCAGATCGTTGCGCGAACCCCCACCGCGGATGACGACGATGACGTCGAGCCCTCCGCCGCCCGGGCCGGCGTGCTCGGACAACGCCCGGATCGCCCTCGTGACCCGGCGCGGCGCGCCAGGACCCTGGACCGTGGTGTCGGCCAGCACGAGGTGGAACCCGAAGCCGCTGCGCGACAGCTCGTCGTGGAAGTCGTGCCATGCCGCCGTACCGGCGCTCGACACGACGCCGACGCGCAACGGCACCGGACTGAGCCGACGACGCCCATTGCGGTCGAGCTCGCCGTCGGCGGCGAGGCGTCGCAGCACCTGGTCGCGTTGCTGGGCGAGGTCGCCGAGCGTGAAGCGTGGATCGAGGTCGGCCATCTTGAGGCCGAGCTGGCCGCCGGGCGCGTAGAAGTCGAGGTGGCCGAAGATCCGCACCTTCATCCCGTCGGCGAGACGCAAGCGGTGCTTGGCCAAGAGTGGACGCAGTCGCAACCGGGCGTTGGCGAAGAACTGCACCCGCACGACGGCCTGACGACCTGGTGAGTCGTCGGCGAGTGAGAAGTAGGCGTGGCCGCCGCGCTCGCTCCAGCCCTGGATCTCGCCGCGTACCCACACGCCATCGCTGAACCCTCGGCGCAGCACGCTGTTGACGGCGTCGGCCAGCTCGCTGACCGTGTACGTCGGGTTCGTCGGATCGTCCAGCGGCTCGTCGCCGAAGTCGAAGGCGGGCTGGCTCACGGGAGCATCCTGGCAGCGCGCGAGGTGCAGTCAGGCGCCGAGCTCGCGGACGTTGTCGAGCTCACCATCCGGGAAGAGCTCGCCGGCGACGGGGAGGTTGCGCTGCACGCGCAGCTCCTCGAGCTGCTGGAGCGGTCGCTCCAAGGCGCGCCGGCGGGTACCGACCAACTGGTCGAACTCCCGCTGCACGCTGTCGATGCGGTCCTTCACCTTGGCCGCCGAGTCCGTGTACTTCTGCCACTGCTGGCCGAACTTCCCGATGAGCTGGAGGATCTCGTCGCTCGTCTGCTCGATCATGAAGTTGTCGAACGCCTGGCGGATGACCCCCAGGAACGCGAACAACGTGAGCGGCGAGCACATCACGACCCGCTGGGCCATCGCATCGTCGAGCAACGTCGGATCGTGCTCGTGGATGAACCCGGTCAGCTGCTCGTTGGGCAGGAAGAGCAGCACGTAGTCGATCGTCGGGCGGTCGGCGTCGCGGGCGTACTCCCGCTTGGCCAGCTCCTTGACCCGCAGCCGGACGTCGGCGAGGAACCGCTTGAGGTGGGCCTGGCGCTCCGCGTCCGTCCCGACCTCCAGGTATCGCATGTACGACGCCAGCGGGAACTTGACGTCCATGTAGAGCACGTGCCCCTTCGGCAGCTCGAACGTGAAGTCGGGCCGGCCGCTGCCTCCCTCGACCTGGGTCTGCTTGCGGTAGTTGACATGCTCGGTGAATCCGGCGAGGCGCAGCACGTCCTCGGCCATGCGCTCGCCCCACTGGCCGCGGGCCTGCGGGTTGGCCAGCGCCTCGCGCAGCGAGCGCGTCGAGTCGGAGAGCGTGGCCGCCACTTCGGCATGGGCGCGCAAGGACTCGTCGACCTGGCCGAACCGCTGGGCGCTCGCGGTGCCGAGCTCGCTGACCATGGCGCCGAGCCGAGCGAGCTCGGCTCGGACCTCCGATCGCACTTCGTCGAGCCCGGCGCCGATCATGTCCTTCTTCGCGGCCAGGTCGGCCTGGACGCCCGCCGAGACGGCGGTGGTCGCGGTGCCGAGCTGCTCGCGGTTGAGCACCGCCGCGTGCTCGAGGGCGGCCCGCACCGCCGTGTCGCGCTCGGCGGACGCCTGCGCCCGGACCTCGGCCATGGCGTCTTCGATCGCGTTGTACACCACGTCGGACGCGTCGGCGGTCGGTCGGGACCACTGCCAGGTGGCGACGACCCACGTGACGCCCGCCGCGAGGGCGGCGGTGAAGAGGACCACGGCGAGGACCATGGGGCCATGATGCGCGGAGGGTGTCACAGCGAGCGCGGATCCCCGGCGCGCCCGAACGAATCCCGGCCACGCCCGACGCAGGCGGCTCGCCATGATGGGCTCGTGACCAGCAGCGCAACGACGTCGAGCCACGTGGAGCCGGCCAGCGATCGGGTCAGACTCCGACGCGGCACCAACCGGGCCGTCTACGACCGCAGCGCCATCCTCGCCATCCTCGACGCCGGCCTGATCGCCCACGTAGGGGTCGTGACGCGGGACGGGCCCATCGTCCTGCCGATGGCGTACGGCCGCACCGACGAGTGGCTCTACGTCCACGGTTCCGTCGCCAACGCCGCATTGCGGGCCGCCGTCGACCAGGAGGTGTGCGTGACCGTGACGATCCTCGACGGGTTCGTCGTCGGCCGCTCTCCGTTCCACAATTCGATGAACTACCGGGGAGTCGTCGTGCGCGGCACGGCCCGGCGCGTCGACGACCGCGACGAGCACACGCGCGCGCTGCAGCTGGTCAGCGACCACGTCGTCGCGACGTGGGAGACGGGACGGCCGCCCACCGATGCCGAGATCCGCCGGACGATGGTCGTCGCCGTGCCCCTCGTCGAGATGTCGGCGAAGATCCGCTCCGGTGATCCGGTCGACGAGCTCGAGGACGTCGCCGGTCCGCACTGGGGCGGCCACGTGCCGGTGCGATCGGTGTGGGCCGGAGCGCTCCCGGCCGGCGACCTCGCCGCCGGCATCGCCGTCCCGCCGGCGATCGCCGCGCTCGCCGGTCGACCGGTCGCCGGGTGACCCGGCGCAACCGCGTCGACCCGTGGGGCGACCTGCATGCGGTGCCCGAGCGCGGGCTGCTCACCGGCAACCGCGGGTGCCTCGTCGACGGCGCCGGCACGATCGTGCGCCATCACCGGAGCGCCACGCTGTGGATCGCCTGCCTGACCTCGTACCGCGCCTGGAACCACCCACTCGACGCGCCTCGCGTCTGGACGCCCCTGTTCTTCCTCGACGACGCCGTCGCCTTGGCCGCCGGACACCGGCCCTGCGCGACGTGCCGGCGAGCCGACTACACGTCGTTCCGCGACGCCGTGTCCAGCGACGGCCCGCCGTTGCTCGCCGCCGACATCGACCGCCGGCTCGTCGCCGAACGGCTCCGGCGCGGGCGCGGGCTGTCACGGGCGGCGGACCGACCGACGTGGCGAGCGGCGGTCGACGAGCTCCCGGACGCGACGGTCGTCGTCGTCGACGGCGGGGCGCACGTGCTCGTCGGTGCGTCCATGCGGCCGTTCACGTTCGCCGGGTGGGGCACCAGACGTGACCGACGAGCCACGCCGACCGTCGACGTGCTGACCCCACCGACCGCGGTGGCCGCGCTGCGCGGCGGCTTCCGTCCTCGCCTGCACCCGTCGGCGACCGACTGAGCACGCACGCGGACGCCGACCGATCACCGGAAGCTCGGGTCTCCGCCTGCACCGATGTCTGGGCGCGCCGGGTCCCGTCGACACCC
>JBEVOM010000106.1:0-36462 GCA_040507575.1 Ilumatobacteraceae bacterium | reverse complement strand
CGTCGCGTTCCGCCGCGCCATGAAGGCCGGGTTCGGGAGCACCGATGTCGTCGACGACGAGGAGTTCGCCCGCCGGCTGCACGATCCGCCCGATCGCGTGCTGGCGGCTTTCGACCGTGGCGCGATCGTGGCGACGTACCTGTCGTTCGCGACCGAGCTCACCGTGCCGGGCGGTGTCGCCGTCGACGCCGGTGCCGTGACGGCGGTGACGTGCCGGGCGACCCACCGCCGCCGGGGGATCTTGACGGAGATGATCTCGAGGGACCTGGCGGTGAGCAAGGAGCGCGGCGAGATGGCCGACGTCCTGATCGCCGCCGAGTACCCGATCTACGGGCGTTTCGGCTACGGCCCGGCCGTGTGGTACTCGGACTGGGAGCTCGACGTGTCGGTCGCCGAGTTCACGACGCCCGGTTCGGGCACCGTCGAGTTCGTCGACAACGAGACGTTCCGAAAGGAGGCGCCGGCGATCTTCGAGCAGGTCCGTCGAGCGCGGCCGGGCATGATCGGTCGCACCGCGCTGGAGTGGGACATGCGGAGCGATCTGCGCCGCCCTCCCGAGAGCAAGCCGTGGCCCGGCTTCCGCGTGCTCGTGCGAGACGATGCCGGGACCGCCCAGGGTTGGGCGAGCTACGTGCACAAGGAGAACTGGTCCGACTTCCGCCCTCGGGCGACAGCCGAGGTCGCCGACATGTGCTCGACGTCCCCGGCGGTCGAGGCGCGGCTGTGGCGGTTCCTGGCCGAGCTCGACCACGTGGTCACCGTGACCGCCGGTGACCGGCCGGTCGACGAGCTCCTCCCGCTGCTGCTGGTCGACGGGCGCCACGCCCGGCGCACCGCCGGTTCCGACTTCATCTGGCTGCGGCCGCTCGACGTGGCCGGCCTCCTGGCGGCCCGCCGCTACGACGTCGCAGGCCACGTGGTGGTGGACGTCGTCGACCGGCTCGGTGTGGCCGACGGCCGGTTCGCGCTCGATGCGTCACCGGA
Organism: Ilumatobacteraceae bacterium; assembly: GCA_040507575.1. Taxonomy (GTDB): domain Bacteria; phylum Actinomycetota; class Acidimicrobiia; order Acidimicrobiales; family Ilumatobacteraceae; genus JALZMG01. The sequence goes on along the minus strand of JBEVOM010000106.1, from coordinate 35,478 downwards.
CGGGGCGACGTGCGTTCCGACGACCGAATCGGCGGAGGTGACGCTGCCGGTCGCCACGCTCGGTGCGGCGTCGCTGGGTGGCCTCCGCCTCAAGCGGATGCACGACGCGGGGTGGTGCGACGAGCACGTCGCGGGCGCCGTCGACCGGGCCGATGCGTTGCTCGCGACGCGGGTCCCACCGTGGTGCAACACCTGGTTCTGAACCGGGCTCACCGGTCCGGGTGGAGGCGGGAGCGCAGCCACTCCTCCATGGCGCGCGCCGCCCGCTGGGCGACCGCGGTGCCCGGCAGCAGCGAGTCGAACCCGTGGGGGGCACCGGCGTACACGTGGAGGTCGACAGGGACGCCGGCGTGGCGGAGGCGCACGGCGTAGTCGGTGTCCTCGTCGGCGAAGCAGTCGTTGGCTCCGACGGAGATCAACGTGGGCGGGAGGCCGGCGAGGTCGGTCGCACGGGCCGGGGCGGCGTATGCCGGCACATCCGGTCCGCCACGCGCCGTGCCGAGGTAGGCCGACCAGCCGAACGTGTTGGCCGACGGCGGCCACAGCGGGTCGGCCCAGCGACTCGACGTGGTGAGCTGGCGATCGTCGATCATCGGGTAGACCAGCAGCTGGAAGGCGATCGCGGGGCCGCCCCTGTCGCGGGCGAGCAGGGCCAGCCCGGCGGCCAGGCCACCGCCGGCGCTGGCGCCACCGATCCCGATGCGCGACGGGTCGACACCGAGCTCGGTGGCGTGGTCGTGGACCCACACCAGACCGGCGAGGCAGTCGTCGAGCGGACCCGGGTACGGCGTCTCCGGCGCCAACCGGTACTGCACGGAGACGCCGACACAGTCGAGGAGCGGGCACCAGCGGTCGAAGCGGGGGTCGTCGCCGATGGCATCGCCGAGCACGAGGCCGCCACCGTGCATCCAGAAGATGCACGGCAGCACGCCGGTCGCGGCCGTCGGGCGGTGGACCCGCACCACGACGCCGGCCGGGCCGGGGACCTGGTGGACCGTGCGCTCGACGTGGTTGCCGAGCTCGACCGGTGGCGCGACGGTCGTCGCCCGAACCGTCGCCAGCGTGTCGGCGGCCAGCGTGCCGAGCAGCGCACCGACGTCGATCGGGAACCGGGCGAGTGCCTCGGCGATCTCTGGGTCGAGCGCGGCGGGGACAGGCGTGGGTGTCGGCATCCCGTCATGCTCGCTCGCCGCACGTCGCGTGCTCGGGTCGGCGCGCCATGGGCATACCATCGCTGACGCATGGGGGATCTCGGGCTCACGCGCGTGGCGATCGTCAACCGCGGCGAGGCGGCGATGCGTCTCGTCAACGCCGTCCGCGAGCTGCGGGTCGAGCACGACGCCGACATCCGGACCATCGCGTTGCACACCGCGGCGGAGCGGACGGCGATGTTCGTGCGCGAATCCGACGAGGCGGTCTGCATCGACGAGGGCCGGCCGGCCGGGGCCGGCAGCCCGTACCTGGACCTCGAGGCACTGGAGCGGGCCCTCGTCCTCGCCCGGGCCGACGCCGCGTGGGTCGGGTGGGGGTTCGTCGCCGAACGCCCCGAGTTCGCCGACCTCTGCGCACGACTCGGGATCGTGTTCGTCGGGCCTTCCGGCGACGTCATGCGCCGACTCGGCGACAAGATCGGCGCCAAGCTGCTCGCCGAGGCGTCTGACGTGCCGGTGGCCGCGTGGAGCGGAGGCCCCGTCGAGGACCTCGACGCCGCCCGCCGGCACGCCGCCGAGATCGGCTACCCGCTGATGATCAAGGCGACGGCAGGCGGGGGCGGGCGGGGGATCCGCCGTGTCGACGACGACGCGGGTCTGGCCGAGGCGTTCGAGAGCGCCCGGTCCGAGGGCCTCAAGTCGTTCGGCGATGCCACGGTGTTCATGGAGCGAGTCGTCAGCGCGGCCCGCCACGTCGAGGTGCAGCTGATCGCCGACGCCCACGGCACGGCGTGGGCGGTCGGGGTGCGCGACTGCAGCATGCAGCGGCGCAACCAGAAGGTGATCGAGGAGTCGCAGTGCATCGCGCTCTCCGACGAGCAGGACCGTGAACTGCGGGCCGCCGCGGTGCGGTTGGCGCAGGCCGCCGGCTACTGCAACGCCGGGACCGTCGAGTTCCTGTACCAGCCGGCCGAGCGCCGGTTCGCGTTCCTCGAGGTCAACACCCGCCTCCAGGTCGAACATCCGGTGACCGAGCTCACGACGGGTCTCGACCTCGTCAAGCTGCAGCTGCACGTCGCGGCCGGCGGGCGGCTGGAGGGCGAGCCCCCCGCGGTCGCCGGGTACGCGATCGAGGCCCGGCTGAACGCCGAGGACCCGCAGCGTGCGTTCGCACCGTCGCCGGGCACCATCTCGACGCTGTCGCTGCCCGTCGGCCCCGGCATCCGCGTCGACACCGGCGTCGCCGAGGGCGACGTCATCCCGCCCGAGTACGACTCGATGATCGCCAAGGTGATCGCTCACGGTCGCGACCGTGGCGAGGCGCTCGCCCGGCTCCACCGCGCCCTGTCGCAGATGACCGTCGTGGTGCGCGGCGGCACCACGAACAAGTCGTTCCTGCTCGACCTCCTCGAGCGCCCGGAGGTGCGGGCGGGAGCCATCGACACGTCGTGGCTCGACCGGCTGACGGCGACGGGCGAGCACGTGCCGACACGACATGCCGACATCGCCCTCGTGGCCGCCGTGCTCGATGCCGGCGCCCTGCGCGAGGCGGACGAGCGGTCGTCGTTCCTGGAATGGGCCAGCCGGGGCCGTCCGCTGGCCGACGTCGAGGTCGGCCGGGAGATCGAGCTGCGCCACGGCGCTCAGTCGTACCGGGCGCATCTGCGTCCTGTCGGGGTGGGGCGCGCCGAGGTCGAGATGGACGGCGCCGTCGCCGCGGTGGAGGTCGAGAACCTCGGGCGACGTCGTCAGCGGCTGACGTTCCCGGCGGCGACCCCGCCCGTCAGCGTCATGGTCGTGTCGTCGGTCCAGGGCAGCGATCACCTCGTCGAGGTCGATGGGGTGGCCCACCGGTTCTCGCGCGACGACGCCGGTGTCGTTCGCGCCCCGGCGGCCGCGCTCGTCGTCGGGGTCGACGTCGAGCCCGGCGACGTCGTGGATGCCGGGGCCCGGCTCGGGGTCGTGGAGGCGATGAAGATGGAGATCGCCATCCCCGCCCCGATCGCCGGTCGCGTCCGCGACGTGTTCGTCACCCGCAACGTGCAGGTCGACGCCGGGACGCCGCTGTTCCGGCTCGAGCCCATCGCCGACGACGGCGACGCTGACGACGGCGACGACGGCGACCAGCACCGCATCTCACTCGCCGCGGTCAGCGGCGTCGGCGCCCGGCCCGCCATGACGATCGAGGCGTTCGTCCTCGGCTTCGACGTACCGTCGACGACGGCCAGGGATGCGACCGCTGAGCTGTGTCGGGCCAGCACCTCCAGCTCGGACGTCCTGGCGATCCTCGACACGTTCGCCGACCTCGTCGCCGTGGCCCCCGAGCGCCGTGACATCGACGACGAGGCGCGTGCCTCGCGGGAGCTGTTCAACACGTACCTGCGCTCGTTGGACGTGGAGGGCGAGGGTCTGCCCGAGTGGTTCGGCGACCGGTTGCGCCGAGCCGTGGCCCACTACGGCGTCGCCGACCTCGAGCGCGACCCGCAGCTGGAGGCCGCGCTGCTGCGGATCTTCGTCGCCGAGCGGCGGCGAGACGCCCAGCTGCCGATCGTCACGGCGCTCCTCGACGACCTCGCGGCGACGGCCGACGAGGACGATCTCGCCGTGCGCGAGACGCTGGACCGCTTGATCGACGCCACCCGGCGACGCTTCCCGGCCGTTGCCAGCATGGCTCGGGCGGTTCGCCATCGGCGCTTCGACCGCCCGCACATCGACCGCGCCCGGGCCGAGGTGTCGAAGGCCATGCGGTCGCTGGCCGCGGGCGTGAGCGCGCCCGGCGCCGAGGCCAGCCGGGTCGACGCCGTGCTCGACGACCTCGTGGCGGGACCGTTGCCGCTGGTGCCGATCCTCGCCGCCGAGGAGCTCCTCGCCGGTGCCGCCGACCCGCGCGCGCTGCTCGAGGTCCTCACGAGGCGCTACTACAAGATCCGTGATCTCGGCCCGGTGATCCCGCTCGACACCGGACAGCCCGACGCCGTACGGACGTCCTACGTCCACAGGGACCGTCGCGTCCAGGTGCTGGCGGTGCGGGCGCGTCCCGGCGCGCTCGACGCCGCGCTGGAGATCGTGGCGCGGGCATCGGGCGACGTGGCCCCGCCTGACACCGTCGTCGTCGACGTGTACCTCCCACTCCCGGCCGACGACCCGACGTCGGCTGACGCCTTGTCCGACGAGGTGGCGGCGGCCCTCGACGGCACCGACCTCAGCGGGCCGGTCCGACGGGTGGCCGTCGTGGCCTCTCGCCCCGAGGGGGCCACCGAGGTCCTGACGTTCCGGCGGGCCGACGACGCCGGCGTGCGGCCATACTGGATGACCTCGGATCCGGCCGAGGAGTCCACGGCGAGCGCGCCCGACCGGTTCGAGGAGGACATCGGCTTCCGCGGCCTGCACCCGATGATCGCCAGGCGCTTGCAGATCTGGCGGCTCGCCAACTTCGAGATCACCCGGCTGCCGGCCGTCGGCGACGTGTACCTCTTCGACTGCGTCGGGCGGGAGAACCGTTCCGACGAGCGCCTCGTCGCCGTCGCCGAGGTTCGCGACATCACTCCCGTGCGCGACGAGCGCGGCCGGGCCGTCGCCATCCCGGAGGTCGAGGGGCTGCTCGTGGCCGCGCTCGACGCGATCCGCCAGGCCACCAACGACCGGCCGGATCTGCGCCGGCTGGAGTGGAACCGCATCATGCTGTACGTCTGGCCGCCGATCGACCTGCCGCTCGACGACCTGCTGGAGGTCGCCCGCCGGCTCGTCCCGCTGACCGAGGGCCTCGGTCTGGAGCAGATCGTCGTCAGCGGGCGCTTCCCCGGCTCCGGTGACGAGCCGCCGGTCGAGACGGTCATGCGTCTGGGCTACGAGCCGGGGCGGGGGATGACCGTGCGGATGACGGAGCCTCCGACCGCGCCGATGCAGCCGCTCGACGACTACACCCGCAAGCTGATCCAGACCCGCCGTCGCGGCCTCGTCTACCCCTACGAGCTCGTGCCGCTCCTGGCCGGCGCCGGCGGCACGTTCGTCGAGCACGACCTCGACCCGGACGCAACCGGCGATCGTCTGGTGCCCGTCGATCGCCCGCCGGGTGGCAACCGGGCCGGGGTCGTCGTCGGCCTCGTCAGCACACCGACCGCGCGCTACCCGGAGGGCATCACCCGGGTCGCCGTGCTCGGCGACCCGACCAGGGCGATGGGGTCGATCACCGAGGCCGAGTGCCGGAGGCTGCTGGCGGCGATCGATCTCGCCGCCGGGCTCGATGTCCCGATCGAGTGGTTCGCGCTGTCGGCCGGAGCCAAGATCGCGATGGACTCCGGTAGCGAGAACCTGGACTGGGTCGCGCGCGTGCTCCGGCGCCTCGTCGAGCACACGCAGGCCGGCGGCGAGGTCAACGTCATCGTCGCCGGCATCAACGTCGGCGCCCAGCCGTACTGGAACGCCGAGGCAACGATGCTCATGCACACCCGCGGGATCCTCGTGATGACGCCGGACAGCGCGATGGTGCTCACCGGCAAGCAGGCGATCGACTACTCGGGTGGGGTGTCGGCCGAGGACAACCTGGGCATCGGCGGCTACGCCCGCATCATGGGGCCGAACGGGGAGGCGCAGTACTGGGCACCGAGCCTGGCCGCGGCGTGCGAGACCCTGTTCGACCACTACGACCTGACGTATCGGGCGCCCGGCGAGCGCTGGGCCCGCCGGGTCACGACCACGGATCCGCACGACCGCGACGTGCGCCGCGAACCGCACACCGTCCCCGGCATCGACTTCACGACGGTCGGGGACATCTTCTCGACCACCGCCAACCCCGATCGCAAGAAGCCGTTCGACATCCGCGCGGTGATGGCGGCGACGATCGATCATGACCACGAGCCGATGGAGCGCTGGCCGGAGATGGCGGACGCCGAGACGGCCGTCGTCTGGGACGCCCGGCTCGGCGGGCATGCCGTCACGCTGATCGGCATGGAGTCCCGGCCGCTGCCGCGCCACGGCGTCACGCCGGCCGATGGTCCGGCGCAGTGGTCGGCCGGCACGCTGTTCCCGCTCTCGTCGAAGAAGGTAGCCCGGGCGATCAACGCCGCGAGTGGGTGCCGACCGGTCGTCATGCTGGCGAACCTCTCCGGGTTCGACGGCTCACCGGAGTCGCTGCGGCGCCTGCAACTGGAGTACGGCGCCGAGATCGGGCGGTCGATCGTCAACTTCGACGGGCCGTTCGTGCTGTGTGTGGTGTCCCGCTACCACGGTGGGGCGTTCGTCGTGTTCTCGGCGACGCTCAACGACCGGATGGAGGTCCTGGCCGTCGAGGGCTCGTTCGCGTCGGTGATCGGCGGCGCGCCCGCCGCCGCCGTCGTGTTCACCCGCGACGTCGACGACCGGACCCGCGCCGACGAGCGGGTCCGGGCGGCCGAGGGGGCGGTCGCCGGCGCGTCCGCGGACGAGGTGCCCTTCCGCCAGGCCGAGCTGGCCGCGCTGCGCGACACGGTGCGCACCGAGAAGCTCGGTGAGGTGGCCACCGAGTTCGACGCCGTCCACAGCGTCGAGCGGGCCCGCCAGGTCGGCTCGGTGCACCGCATCATCGCGGCCGCCGAGTTGCGGCCCGAGCTCGTCGCCGCAGTCGAGCGGGGGATCGGGCGCGCCGACAGCGAGACTCGAACGGCGGTTCCGTAGGGTCGCCGGATGGAGGTCGGCATCCAGACCGTGTTCTCCGGCTACGGCGGGCCGGGCATCACCGATGCGCACGTGTACGACGAGGAGTGTCGTCTCGCCCTGCTCGTCGACGAGGTCGGCTTCGACGTCGTGGGGCGGTCGAGCACCACTTCTTCGACTACTCGTTCTGCCCGGACAACACCGAGTGGCTGGCGTACATCGCCGGGCGCACCGAGCGGTCGGCGATGGTGGTGGCGGCGCTGGAACCAGGGTTCATCGAAGGGGCCGGGCCGTACGACCCGCAGCCCCGGGCGGCGACCCGCCCCGCGCCGGCCCGCCCGTTCGCCGATCGGATCGACGCCATCGCCTCGTCGGACGACTCGGGCCGGCGGCATGCTCAAGGGGTTCCTCGCGGCCACCGCGTCGGGCACACCGGACCAGATCCTCGAGGTGTACCGCCCGCGCTACGAGCTGCTCGGACCGTTCGACGTGGCCCCGGCGTTCCGCTTCGGCGGGATCCCGTTCGACGAGGCCGAGGCAAGCGTCCGCCTGTTCACCGCGGAGGTGATCCCCGTCGTGCGGTCGTGGCGGTGAGCGGCTGGAATACGTGCAGGGCTGTTCCGGTTGAAACTTGCGATCGCAACGATTACCCCACCCAGCCCCACGGCCCAACCTCACGACGAGGGAGCACCCATGCCCGCCATCACCGCCGACACCACGACCCTGCCGAAGCTGCCGGTCCGCGCCCTGACCGAGCGCGAGCGGCCCGTCGTGTCCGTCACGACGGCCCCGTCCGGGTTCGAGGGCGAGGGCTTCCCGGTGCGCAGGGCGTTCGCCGGCGTCCCGACCGAGCACCTCGACCCGTTCATCCACATGGACCAGATGGGTGAGGTCGACTACGCGCCCTACGAGCCCAAGGGCACCGATTGGCACCCCCACCGCGGTTTCGAGACGGTCACCTACATCCTGGACGGCACGTTCCAGCACCAGGACTCGCACGGCGGGGGTGGCGTCATCACGAACGGTGCCACGCAGTGGATGACCGCCGGCTCGGGCATCCTCCACATCGAGACGCCGCCCGAGGAACTGGTCGTCAGCGGCGGGGTCTTCCACGGCATCCAGCTGTGGGTCAACCTGCCGGCCAAGGACAAGATGACGGCACCGCGGTACCAGAACCTGGAGGCCGACGAGTCGGTGCTGGTGTCGTCGCCCGACGGCGGGGCGCTCGTCCGGCTCATCGCCGGGAAGCTGGCCGGCGCCGCCGGCAGTCCCCACGTCGGCCCCGGCGGTACCCACACACCGATCACGTTGGCTCACGCGACCATCGCGCCCGGCGCCCGGCTCGAGCTGCCGTGGCGGCCCGACTCCAACGCGTTGGCCTACGTGCTGTCCGGTCACGGTACGGCCGGCGCCGAGAGGCGGGCCATCGGCACGGGGCAGCTGATCGTGTTCGGTCAGGGCGACACGTTCACGATCGACGGCACGGGCGGCGAGCCGCTCGAGGTGCTGCTGCTCGGCGGCCAGCCGATCCGCGAGCCGGTCGCCGCGTACGGCCCGTTCGTCATGAACACCCGTTCCGAGCTGGCCCAGGCCGTCGAGGACTACCAGGCCGGCCGGCTCGGCACGATCCCGGCGGACGGGCTGCGGCCGTATCGCCGACGCTGACACCGCTGCCGCTGATGCCGCTGACGACGCCGCTGACGTGAGGCCCACCGGGTTGCTCGCGTAGCGTGAGACGGCATGTCCCCGCCGCCGTCCGCCGTGCCGTTCCAGACGCCGATCAGGCTCGAGGGCCCGTGGCGGGAGCCCGTGCAGATGCTCCAGGAGCAGAGCTACGACGGACACGGGAGCGTGCACGACGGCGAGAACGCGGCGGCGCTGGGCCTCGCCGGCGCGCCGATCGAGGGGCCGACCCACTTCAGCCAGTTCGACCCGTTGGCGTTCGACCGTTGGGGCATCCGGTGGTTCGAGCACGGGTGCATCAGCAGCCACTTCCGCACGATGGTCGTCGAGGGCGAGCAGGTGCGGGCGTCGATCACCGTGACGCCTGCGGGCGGCCCCGACGCCGCGACCATCGAGGCCCACAAGCCTGACGGGACACCCGTGCTCGAGGGGAGCATGTCGGTCGGGCCCGACCACCCGCCGACTGCCCTGGCCCGACGACGCGCCGGTCAGCCGCCGCCCGGCGCTCTGTTCATCATCGACCAGCTCGAGGTGGGTCTGCGGATCGTCGACGACGAGGCGTCGGCGATCACGTTCGGCGACCGCAACGGCTCGCTGTACCCGTTCTCGTTGGCCGAGAAGGTCGAGCGGATCACCGAGCCGCACCCGTGGTACACGCCCGACGGGAGCGCGTCCTCGCCGTGGGGACGGCCGATCGTGCCGTTCGAGATGCTCAGCGTGTTGACCAACAAGGGCCGGGCGTTCCCCGTGCGCGGTCCCGCGCTGGGTCTGTTCCTCGACCTCGAGGTGCGGATGCTCGACGGTCCGGTTTTCGTCGACCAGCCGTACGTCGTGCACCGTGAGGTGATCGGCCTCGGCCAGAGCCGCCGCACCGAGTCGTACTGGACCGAGTCGATCCTCGTCGAGGAGGGCACCGGTCGCCAGGTCGCCGTCGTCGTGCTCCACCAGGGGGTGTTCAAGGACTCCTACGCCGGATATCCCGGGCAGGATCCGGGGGTCACCACGTCGGAGCGCATGCCATAGGGTGCGACGCCATGGACGGTGGGGCGCACGGCACGGTCGTGGCCAGTGGTCTGGAGTTCCCGGAAGGCCCGGTGTGGGTCGACGGGGTGCTCTACGTCACCGAGATCGCCGGTGGGGCGATCAGCCGGTGGACCGAGGCGGGCGGCGTCGAGCGCGTCGCGGCCACGGGCGGCGGGCCGAACGGCGCCGCGCTCGGCGCCGACGGGGCGCTCTACGTCACCCAGAACGGCGGGATGTTCAGCGACGTCAGCACGACGGCCGGCATCCAGCGGGTGACGCTCGACGGGGCCGTCGACATGGTCGTCACCGAGGTCGCCGGGATCCTGCTCGAAGGTCCCAACGACCTCGCGTTCGGCGACGACGGGCGACTGTGGTTCACCGACCCCTGCGGTGCGTCGGATCCGGCGCTGAACGACAGGCCGGGCCGACTGTTCGTCGTCGACCTCGTGAGCGGTGACGGTGAGCTGGTCCACGACGTCGGTCCGGTGTTCCCGAACGGCATCGGGTTCGACGCCGACGGCGTGCTGCTGTGGACCGAGTCGTGGCCCCGACGCCTCGTGCGCCAGGTCGACGGCCGCCCGACGACGGTCGTGGAGCTGCCAGAGCGCAACTTCCCCGACGGGTTCGCCGTCGGGGCCGACGGCCGGCTGTACGTCGCCAGCACGTATGGACACTGCATCACCGTGATCGACGGCAACGAGGTCGTCGAGCGGCTGCAGCTCGGTGACGGGATGCCGACCAACTGCTGCTTCGGCGGCACCGACCTCTACGTGACCGAGTCGCGCCACGGCACGATCTGGCGGTTCCCGCTCGGCGTCGAGGGCCTGCCGCTGCGCTGCGCCTGACCGGCGCCTCACCGACACCGATCGCTACGCTCGCTCCGATCGCTCGCTCCGATCGCTCGCTCGCTCCGGTCGCTACGGTCGCGGCAATGACCGCCGGCGCACCCGATGGGAACGGGCTCCGCGCGTTGTTCGCCACGTCGCCGACCGAGTTCGTCGCCGCCCGCAACGAGATGGCCAAGGTGTTGCGCAAGGAGAAGCGCCGCGAGGAGGCGTCCGCGATCGCCGCGCTGCGCCGTCCCGGCTGGGTCGACTGGGCCCTCAACGTCGTCGCCACCGAGTCCGCCCCGACGGTCACCGCGTTCGCCGACGCCGCCGCTGCGGTGCGCGACGCCCAGGCTGCCGCGATCGAGGGCCGCGACGGACCTGACGTGCGGTCGTCGCTGCGCGACCTGCGCGACAGCAGCGCGGCGTTGGTGGGGCTGGCCGGGGACGTGCTCGGTCGGGTCGACCGGACGCCGACGGCCGGAGAGATCAACGGCCGGCTGTCCGAGGTCGCGGCCAGCACGGCGGCCGTGGAACAGCTGCGCGCCGGCGTCTTGGGGTCGGGGGAGGACACGGCAGCCGATCTCTTCGCCGGACTGCAGCCGTCGCCCGGACGGCAACCGAGACCCGCGTCGAAGAAGCGGGCGGCCGCCGCGGCAGCGTCGGACACGCCCACCAAGCCGTCGACGGACACGCCAGCCAAGCCGTCGACGGACACGCCAGCCGAGCCGTCGGCGGCCGACATCGAGGCGGCGCGGGCCGAGCGGGCTCACAAGGAGGACGAGTTGCGCGAGGCGCGTGCGGCGCAGCGGGTCGCGGCCAAGGCCGTCGCGAGCGCGGAGGCCGGCGTGGCCAAGGCGACCGCGTCCCGCGACCGAGCCAAGGACGCCCTCGACGCGGCGGCCGCCGATCTGGCGGCGATCGAGACGACGCGCGACGCGGCCGTGACCGCCTTGGGAGTCGCCGACGAGGCCCTCGCTGCCGCTCGCGCGGGCGTCGACCCCGACTGAGCGCACCCCGGGCGCCGCCCGGGATCGCCCGCGGGGGTCGGCGCGTGGAGCGTCGCCGGCTCCAGCTCGGCCTTCGAACAGCCGAACAGCACCATCCGCCCACCTGGCGCGATCAGCTCGAACGCCGCTCGCCCGACGGCGCCACCGACGCCGTCGAGCGCGATGGTGACGGGGCGTCCATCGAGCCGGGCGGCGTCCACCTCCGGCCAGCCCGGCTCCGGTGGTCGACGGCGATGTCGGCGCCGAGCGATTCGACGATCGCCGGATCGTCGGACGTCGTCATCCGCACAGTGTCCGTCAGGCGGAGGTGTCGCGGCCAGTCCGGGGTCGGCCCGGGGGGTGGTCGCGGAACCATTCCACGATGCTCGCCATGTGTGGTTCGAAGTCGCCGGGATGGGAGAAGTTCAAGACGCCGGCGCGGGTCGGGCCACGGTTCTCGAAGTCGTGGAGCGTCCCGCCCGGCACGAGGACGAACGAACCTCGAGGTGCGTCGATCCACCGATCGCCGACCAGCACGCTCATCGTGCCGTCGAGCACGTAGAACGTGTCGTCCTCAGGGTGGCTGTGGGGGCCCGGTCCTGTGGTCTCGGGCTCGAGCCACCACTCCGAGATCGAGTAGCCCCCGGTGGTCTCGGTGCCGTCGGCCTTGAAAACCGCCTGGATGCGGCCCATGTCGTACCGGCGTCCTGCGCCGGGCGCCAGGACCACCGGCACCCGTTCGGACTCGCCTGCCATGTGTGCCTCCTTCGGGATCGAGGCCCACGGTAGGCTTCGCACCGTCCGCCGTCTTGGACGAATGGGATGGGCGACGCGTCATCTGGACGGTCGAGCGGCGGGGCAGATCCCACGTGGTCGCCCGCAGCGCGCCTGGTCGCAGAGCCGGCACATCCAACCGCCGAGGGGCGCATCGCCGTGGGCCCGGCGCGCCAGGCGTTCGTCCACGTTTCCGGCGAGGATCGTCGACGTGAGGGCCTCGAGCGCAGCGCGGTCCGTTGCTGCCAACGGGGCGAGCAGGCGCTCGAGTGCGTCGTCGCGGGCGGCGAGCACGGCGTGCGCGACCCGTCGACCTCGAGGCGTGAGCGCGACCATCACGGTGCGCCGGTCGTCGCCGGGACGTCGCTCGGCCAAGCCGGCATGCGCCAACCTGTCGACGAGGCGCACCCCACCGGAGGGTGTCAGACCGACGACACGACGGAGCTCGTCGATCGAGCGCCCGGCGCTGACGGGCACCAGACACGCCAGCGCCGCCGGCGCCGCGTCGCTCAGCCCGGCCGCTCGTTCCGTCGCTTCGCGCATGGCATCAGCGGCAACGAGCGCCATGGCGCCGAACAGCGTGGCGACACGATCGTTGACGGGCACGTCACAGATGTACCCGGTTTCACGAGCGCATGCACCCGGGTATGTATGACTCAATCACATATCTGTGGAGGATTGCGATGGGCACGATCAACACCGCCTTCGAGGTGACCGGCTGGGACGAGCACCAGTTCGACCGACACGCCGGCACCGCCAAACTCACTCGAGCCAAGGTCACCAAGTCCTACAACGGCGACCTCGACGGCACCTCGGTGACCCTTTGGGTCATGGCGTACGCCGCGGACGGGAACGCCACCTTCGTCGGCATCGAGCGCATCGATGCCACGATCGGAGACCGGGACGGCACCATCGTGCTCCAACACGTCGGCAGGTTCGCCAACGGCACGGCGACCGCCGAGCTCGACATCATCAGTGGGTCCTGCACGGGAGACTTCGCCGAGCTGGCCGGGACCGGCCGGCTCACCGCAGATCCGGCCGGCCGAGTCACCCTCGACACGACGCTGTAGCGGGCGCGTCCTCGTCCCGCCGACGCGGCCTGACATCGGCGTCCGTGTCAGGCCGCGTCAGGGCTGGCCGGGGAGCAGCTCCACGAACAGGCCCTCGGCGTCGGCGCACAGGATGTCGCCATTGCGCAACTCGCCGCGCAGGACGCGCTTGCGGCCCGACTCCGACTCGAAGCGGGCCGTTGCCTGCAGCTCCACGCCGATCGGGGTGATCGAGCGGTAGTTCACGTGGAGGTACGCGGTGCGCGCCGGCGGCCGCTCGCCGGTGTTCGCGAGGCGGCCGAGCAACTCGTCGAACAACAGCGGGAGCGTGCCACCGTGGGCGGCCCCGTTGCCACCGAGGAAGTACCGGCCGAACGTGACCGTACCCACGACCGATCGCTCGTCGCCCTCGACCACGTGCAACGCCGGCGCCATCGTCTGGCCGCGACCGGCGAGGTCGAGGCGGTGGGCGAAGATCTGATCCCGCTCGGGGACCTGGTGGGCGGCCAGGTCGGCCGACCATCGCTCGATGTCGGCGGCGAGGGCGAGCGATGTCGCTGGCTCGACCTTGGCCCCGGCGAGGAGGTCGAGGAAGCCGCGCAGCGCGTCGATCATCACGCCGTACTCCGGTCCGCCCTCCGTCGTGACGCGCCGTGAGCGGCCCCACGTCCTGGGCTGCGGGAAGCCCCCGGGGCCGTCGGTCTCTCCGGTCGTCGCATCCGGGTCCGGTTCGATGCGCGGTTCCATGTGGTCGCGAGTGTCCCAGAGACGACCGCGGCAGCGACGGTCGGCGCAGGGTGACTATGGTCCAGCGATCGTGCGCAGGTTCGCGTCCGGAGGGAGGGCACTCGTCGCGCCGCTGTTCGCGGCGCTCGTCGTCGTTGCGTTCGCGTGCGACGACGACGACCCCGATCCGGACGAGGCCCGTGAGGAGCCGGTGCTCGAGATCGACACGAACACGCCCGACCCGGTGTGCATGAAGGTCGAGGAGGACCTGCCGGCGGAGGTCGAGACACTTCCGGTCATCGCGTGCGACGTCCCGCACACGCACGAGATCTACGCCACGATCGACTACGACGCGGCGGACGTGTTCCCCGGGGTCGACGCGCTCGGTGACTTCGCCCAGCTCACGTGCCTGGAGGCGTTCGAACCGTACGTCGGGGCCAGCGTGTTCGATTCCTCGTACTCGTACACGTGGCTCGTGCCGACGCTCGGGAGCTGGAACGACGACGACGACCGGGCCGTCCTCTGCGTGCTGTTGCCCCGCGACGGATCCGAGGTGGTCGGCAGCGCCAAGGGTACGAACGCGTGACCGCCGGCACGCGGACACGCCGTTCGGATGCGCCGGCGACCCTGGAGTAGGGTTCGCTCCGGCGGGCGCCATGGACACTGAGGGAGGTGTTCACATCGTGCTGGAGCATGTCGACTCCACGCTGGAAGCGTTCTTCCGCGCCACTGTTCCGTTGAGCGCCCTCGACGTGGATGTGTCGTTCGAGCCGCCCGACCGGGAGTGGAGCGCCAAGCTGACGCGGCCGACCGTGAGCCTGTTCCTCTGGGACATCCGCCGCAGCACGGCCCGCGCCCAGTCCGGCGTGGAGGAGCTCGAGCGCGAAGGCCGGCTCGTGCGGCGCGCGCCCCTGCCACGCGTCGAACTGCGGTTCCTCGCCACGGCGTGGACGGCCGATCACGGCGACGAGCGGGCGCTGCTCGCCGGCGTGATGCGGGCGATCCTCGCCCACAGCGATGTCCCGTCGTCGTTCGTCGCCGAGCCGTTGCAGGAACTGCCGCCGATCACGTTGCTGATGGCCCGCGCCGGCGACGAACAGCCCGATGTCGGCGCGCTCCTCGACGGCCAGCTGAAGCCGGGCATCTCGATGACGGTGGTGACGGCCGTCGACACCGACGTGTTCACGCCGGCCGGTCCGCCCGTGGAGGTGTTCGAGCTGGCCATGGCCACCAGGAGCGGTGTCATCGACCCGTCGCTTGGCGTGCGCCGCATCGCCGGGGAGATCACGCGGCCCGACGCGATCGGGGCGACCGTCCTGTCGCCGCACGGCACGGCGACCGTGAACGGAGCCGGTCGCTTCGTGGTGCGCGCCGTCGCCGGCGACGAGATCGTCGTCTCGACCGATCCACCCGTGACGGTCATCGTGCCCCTCGAGGGCGGCGTGCGCGTGTCCTGACGTGCGCACGGAGCTACACCCTCCCGAGGTCCCGGTCACCCCCGGCGACGTCACGATCATCGAGATCGAGGTCGCCAACACGGCCGAGGTCATCGACGGCGTGACCGCGCGCGTCGAGGGCATCGATCCGACCTGGGTGCAGTTCCCGACCCCCGTCCTCAGCCTGTTCCCGGAGACGACCGGCACGTTGCCGATCCACGTCCGCTTCCCACCGACCACGGTCGTCGGGGACTACCTCGTCATCATCACCGTGGAGTCGACGATCGACCCGGCGCGTCGCAGCACCCACGACCTGTGGTTGCACGTCGATCCGATCCAGTCGGCGACCCTGCGGCTGCGCCCGAGCGTCGCCACGAAGGGCAAGCGGGCGATGTTCGCGGCGATCGTGACCAACGACGGCAACGTGACGACCGATTTCACGATGACGGCGGTCGACGAGACCCGCGTCCTCGACTGCACGGCACACCCGCTCACGCTGACCGTCCTCCCCGGCGCCGCCGGCGTCGCCGAGATCCAGGTCCGCGGTCCCCGGCCGTGGTTCGGCCAACCGATCGCCAGGACCGTGGAGATCGGGGCCGCGACGGGGGACATCCGGCTCCGCGAGGTGGCCACGTTCAACCAGAAGCCGCGGATCCCGCGCGGCCTGCTGACGGTCGCCCTGCTCGCCGGGATCGTCGCGCTGTGGGCGGCGATCTTCCTGGTCGGGGTGGACCTGATCCGCGGCGGGAACGACCCGGCGAAGGCGGTCGCCGTCAACTTCAACAGCGGCGGCGTGCAGGACGTGCCGCTGGCCGCAGTCGCCGGCAGCATGCTCGGAAAGGTCACGGCGACATCCACCGGCGAGGGCCTCGAGCGCATCACCGTCGAGGCGTTCCGCGTGACCGCGACCGGCGACACCGAACTGTCCGGATCGGCCGGCACGGCCGAGGACGGGACGTACACGCTGGCCAGCCTGCTGCCCGGCTCGTACGTGCTGCGGTTCACGGCCGAGGGCTTCGACGAGCTGTGGTACCCGGACGCGACGACCCCCGCCGCAGCCGCTCCGATCGAGCTCGATCCGCTCGGTGAGGTCCCCGGGCTCGACGTCGCGATGACCGGCCAGGGTGGCTCGTTCGTCGGCACCGTCGAGCTGCCCGACAGCGCCGTGCCCGGCCAGCCGATGACGGTCACGCTGACCCAGCTCGTCGAGGAGGCGCCTCAGGACGGCAGTCCGCCGCCGCCGCCACCGGTGCCGATGGTCCAGGAGACGACCGGACCGGTGTCGTTCGAGGGGCTGGTGACCCCGGCGACGTACCGGGTCACCGTCGAGGCCGCCGGCTTCGAGCCGCAGTCGTTCGACCAGACGTTGACCGGGGGCCAGACGGGCGTCCTCAACACCGTGCGGTTGGGCGCGGCGACCGGCAGCATCAGCGGCACCGTGCGCTCCAGCGACGGCGCGCCGCTCGGGAACGTGAAGGTCACCGTCACGTCGGGCGACATCGAGAAGGAGGCGACGACGCCGACGGCGGGCAACGTGGGGTCGTTCCTCGTCGACGGCCTCGATACGCCCCGCACGTACGTGCTGACGTTCGAGACCGCCGGATTCAGCAGCCAGACCATCGCGCTCGACCTCGGTGCCGGCGAGGCCCGGGCCGGCGTCGACGCCGTGCTCACCGGCGGCACCGGCAGCATCACCGGCACGGCCACCGACGCGGGCGGCAGCGGCCTGGGCGGCGTCGTCGTCACCGCAACGGGCGGCGACTTCAGTGCCGACACGGCCACGCTCACGACCGCCGGCGCCGGGGTCGGCGTCGGGAGCTACACGATGAGCGACCTGCCCACGCCCGGGTTCTACGCCGTCACGTTCTCGTTGTCCGGCTACGTCAGCGAGACGCGCTCGGTCGGGTTCCTCGTGCCCGGGCGCCAATCGGACGTCTCCGTCGTCATGCGCCGCTCCGACGCCACGATCATCGGCACCGTCAGGCAAGGCGGCCAGCCAGTGGTCGGCGCCGCCGTCCAGCTGTCCGACGGCCTGACGAGCCGCACGACGGCCACCGCGTCGGTGCCCAACGGCGGCTACACGTTCACCGGCGTCACCCCAGGCAGCTACACGCTGACCGTGACGTCATCCGGTGTGCGCCGGATCCTCCTCGTCCAGGTGCTCGCCGGTGACGCCCTCGTCCGCGACGTCGCGCTCGGGGTGCCCTGATGCACGTCACCGCGCTCCCGCTGCTCGTCGAGCTGCCGGTCGGCCAGCCGGCGCAGCTCGCCGTCACGATCACCAACACGACGTCTGTGATCGACGCGTACACGGTGCGCGCGTTCGGCCTCGACCCGCAGTGGCTGACCGTCGAGCCGCCCCGGATGTCGCTCTTCCCGGCCGAGGTCGGGCTGGTCGACATCACCGTCACGCTGCCCGTCGACTTCCCGGCCGGCATGCGCACGATCGCCGTCCACGTGCAGAGCGAGAACGACCCGGCCGAGTTCTCCCTCGCCCAGATCACGCTCGACGTCGGGGCCCGGCCGCGCACGACCCTGCGCGTCGACCCGACGACGGTGACGGCCGGGAACGCGGCGGTGTTCTCGTTGATCCTCGCCAACGAGGGCAACGCCACGGTCCAGGCCCGGCCGGCAGGGGTGGACCCCGAGGACGTCGTCGAGATCACGTTCGAACCGCCGACGTCGGTGCTGGCACCGGGCCGACGTGACGTGATCCGCGCCGACGTCCGAGGCGGACGTCCGTGGTTCGGGCAACCGAAGGCACGGGTCCTCAACTTCAACCTCGGTCCGGACATCGCGCCGGCCATGGCCACGTTCGTGCAGCGCCCCCGCATCGGCCGCTGGTTGATCTCACTGCTCGGGCTGGTGACCGTCGCCGCCATCTTCGCCCTCGTCCTGAGCACCGTCGCCGACCGCCTCGTCGACGAGAGCTCCGTCGACCCGGCGCTGCTGAACGAGGCGCTCAGCCAGCCGGACGGCGGCGGCGGCGAGGCAGTGTCGGTGACGCCGAGCGCCGTCAGCGGCCGGGTCGTCGTCGCCAGCACGGGCGAGGGCGTCGCCGGCGTCCAGGCCGAGCTCTACTCGTCGGACAACGGCGTCGTCGCGTTGGGCAGCGCAGCCACCGACGATGCCGGCGGCTACACGTTCGGACGCCTGACGGCTGGTCGCTACCGGATCCGGTTCACGGGCGCCGGGTTCGACGAGCAGTGGTACACGTCGTCGGTCACGTTCGCCGATGCGACCGACATCGACGTCGCCGCAGGTGCGACGGTCGCGTTGGAGGACCTCGAGCTGGGCGGGCGCCCGGGCAGCGTCAGCGGGACGGTCATCGTCGCCGATCCGACCGGCGCCACCGCCCGACTCGTCGTGCCCGGCGTCGCCGACCCCGACACGAACGCGCTCGTCGGGGAGGCGCCAGTCTCGGCCGACGGCAGCTTCATGTTCGAAGACGTCCCATCGCCGGCCAACTACCAGCTGATCGTCGAGAAGCAGGGCTTCGCCACCGAGGTGCGCGACGTCGTGCTGCAGGCGGCCCAGGACCTCGAGGGCATCGAGGTCGTGATGCGCGAGGGTGACGGCGTGGCGTCCGGCACGGTGCAGAGCCCGACCGGGCCGCTGGGCGGGGTCGCGATCACGGCCACCGGCGGCGACACTGAGGTGTCGACCGTCAGCCTGACGCTCGACGACGTCGGGTTCTTCGCCGTCCGCACGCTGCCGACCCCCGGGCAGTACACGCTGACGTTCGAGCGCGACGGCTACGAGTCGGCGACGCGCACGGTCGAACTGGCCGCCGGTCAGCAGGTCGGCGGCCTGGCGATCACGCTGGCCCCGACGACCGGATCGATCACGGGCACGGTCAGCCTCGGCAGCAGCGGACCCGTCGGCGGGGTCACCGTGACCGTCACCGGTCCCGATGTCGACGTGTCGACGACGACGGCCAGCGTCGGCGCCGTCGGCTCGTACATCCTCGCCGACCTCCCCGTCCCGGCGACGTACACGATCACGTTCGCCAAGGAGGGCCTCGTCAGCCAGACCCGCCTCGAGGACCTCGATCCGTTGGCGGGACGCGGCACCCTGACCGGCATCGACGCCCGCCTGGTGCCCAGCACGGCCGTGATCCGCGGCACGGTCCGTTCCTCCGGCGGGGCCGCGGTCGCAGGCGCGACGGTGCAGCTGAGCGACGGGTCCGAGACGTTGGAGGTGCTCTCGGCCGACGACCCGCTCGGGCGGTTCGAGTTCGCGTCGGTGGCCCCCGGTGCGTACACCTTGACGGCAACGGCCCAGGGCACGTCTCCGTCGGTCGAGCTCGTCAACGTCATCGCCGCCGACGTCGTCGACCTCACCGTGAACCTCGAACCGCAAGCATCGCTGTTCGGTCAGGTGCTCGTGCTCGAACCGCAGACCGGCCAGTTCGTCCCGTTCGTCGGCGCGACCGTCCGGCTGTTCCCGGCGGCCGCGTTCCCGGGCACACCGTCGCAAGCGACGGCAACGGCGACGACCGACGGCGCGGGCAACTACACGTTCAACGATCTCGTCGCACCCGATGACCTCGTCGTCGCCGTGTACTCCAGCACGACATCCGCCGACTCGCTGGACGCCGAGCTGGTGCAGACGCAACCGAGTCAGGCCGTCCAGGTGCCGACGTTCCAACTCCGGACGCGGTCGTAGTGCGAGTCGAGAACCTCACCCCCGTCGTCGTCGCCGCTCCCGGCGATCGCGCCACGTGCCACCTGCGGATCGAGAACGACCAGCCGTGGCCGATGGGCTATCGACTGCGCGTCGTCGGCTTCGACGACGGCACCGTGGTGCAGCCGCCGCCGAACGGCCCGCTTGCCGCCGGTGGCAGCGAGGACGTCGAGATCGGTCTCGTCATCCCCGAAGCGTTCGCCGCCGGTCACCACTCGGTCGCCGTCGAGGTCGTGCCTGATCGCACGGGCGTCCCCCCGGCGATCGCCGCGATCACCGTCACCGTCGGTCAGATCGACGATGTCGCGCTCGCCGTCGTCCCGTCGACGATCCGCGCCCACCGGCGAGCGACGTTCCGCCTCGACATCGACAACCGTTCGGACCGTCTGATCGACCTGGAGCTCGACGCCGAGGGCCCGGACGTGTCCGTCCGCATGCGTCCCGACCGCGTCCTGCTGCGACCCGGCGAGCGGGTCCGGACGTCGGGCCGGGTCAAGGGGCCGCGCCACCTCGTCGGCGAACCCCTCCAACACGCGCTCACCGTCCGGGCCCGCAGCTCGTCGGCGCCGAGCTACGCCCCGGCCACGTTCCAACAACGGCCGCTGCTCCCCCGGGGTCTGCGTTCGCTCGTCGCCGTGCTGCTCATCGTCGGCATCTGGGCCGGGGCGCTCGGGGCCGGGTTCCTCTGGTGGAACACGCGCGACGACGGTCAGGCCGACGACGAGACCGTCGAGCTGGTCGACATCGACGGCGACGGGATCAACGAGACGCCGGCGAACCAGCTCGTCGACACGAACGGCGACGGCGTCGCCGACACGCTGGCCGCAGTGGTCGCCGAGCAGCGGGCGGCGGCCGGGGATGCCCCGACCCCGCCCCAGGCCGGCGGCGGCGACCGGCCCACCCGCACGGTGATGAGCGGCACGGTCAGTGCCGAGGACGGTGGTGACCCGAGTGGGGTCGGGGTCACCCTGACCCCCTTGGAGCTCGGCGCGTCACCGCCCGAAGGGGCGGCCGGGGCGCCGGCGGCGTTGACCGGCGCGGCGGCCGGCGCGTCCCGCAGCGTCGGCAAGCTGTGGCCGTCGCGATTCGGTCGCTACCAGCCGGCCGCCATCTCCGCCGTCCGTCAGACCGAGACCGTGCTCTCGACGGCGACCGGGGCGGACGGCGCCTGGCTGTTCCCCGACGTCGCCGTCGGCCAGCCGTACGAGGTCAGCTTCTCGCTGCCCGGCTTCGACACGCAGTCGTTCGTCGTCACCCCGTCCGCCGACGGCAAGCCGGTCCAGATGGAGGTCGAGCTGAAGGCGGCCGAGGGTTCGATCGGCGGGGTCGTCGTCGGGTCGCGGGGCCCACTCGGCAACGTGGACCTCGTGCTCACCGATGGCACGTTGCGGTTCGAGTCCTCGTCGTCGTCAGGCGCGAACACCGGTGCCTTCTCGTTCAGCGGCGTCAGCACCCCCGGCACGTACACGCTCAGCGCCGACATCCGCGGCTACGGGACCGAGGTGCTCCAGCTCACGCTGGAACCCGGCGAGCAGCTCGACGGCGTGCGCATCGGGATGAAGCCGGGCGTCGGGTCGATCTCCGGCCGGGTCACGGAAGGCAGCGAGCCGCTCGGCGGTGTCCGGCTCACCGCGTCCAACGGTGATGTGACGGCCGAGACGACGAGCCTCACCGAGGGCGCCACCGGGACGTACACGTTCCCGCAGCTCACGATTCCCGGCACGTACACGGTCACCGCCTCACTCGACGGGTACGAGACGCAGACCCGCCTCGTCCGGCTCACCGGCAACCAGCCCGGGGTCGACTTCCAGTTCGTGAAGACGACAGGCGCCATCACCGGCATCGTCGCCAGCAGCACCGGTCCGGCGTTGCCCGGCGCCAACATCCGCGTGTCGCGCGACGACCTGGCGTTCGACAGCCGCAGCGCGGTGAGCCCCGACCCCGGTTCGTTCGCGATCACCGACCTGCCGCCGGGCACCTACCTCGTCGAGTTCTCCCGCTACGACCACGCGCCGTTCTCGCAGACCGTGGAGGTGGCCGCCGGTCAGACCGTCGATCTCGGCCGCATCGTGCTCGAGTTCCGGCCCCGGCCGGACATCACCCAGAACGGCAGCCTCGAGGTACGGGTGGTCGACAGCAACGCCGTTCCGCTCACCGGGGCGACGGTGCGGCTCGTCGACGTCAGCGACGAATCCGTCGTCGCCGAACAGACCGACAGCGCCGGCACGCAATCGTCGTTCGTGTTCGAGCCCCTGCCCATCGGCACCTACCGCGTGGAGGTCGACAAGGGGAGCAACTACCGGCGCAGCGAGCGGCGGGTCTCGGTCGGTCTCGGCCGGCGCGTCGAGGTCATCCCGCTGTACAAGCTGGGCCAGGCGTCGGGCCGCATGGTCGACTCGTTCGACACCACCGTCCAGCTCACGGACTACGACATCCAGATCATGCGGATCAACCCGGACGGCAGCGAGGCGCCGGTGTTCAGCGTCCCCGTGCCCCCGGGCAAGGCCCCGGACAGCGAGGGCAACATCCTGTGGGAGACGCCGGTGGAATCGCTGACCAGCGGCCAGTACCGGGTGACCGTCGCCAAGCCGCCACCCGGCTACCGGGTCATCGAGGACCAGATCCTGCAGGCCGGCCAGCCGGCGATGCAGTTCGCGATCTCTCCGACCGACGACGACCCGATCCGACTGAACGACATCCTGGCCGACCGCCTGCCCGAGGTCGAGGGCGCGGTGAGCGTCCCGCAGCTGAACCCGCCGCCGGACCCGGTGACGTTCGTCGCCATCGACTCGCCCGAGCTCGCGGTGACCCTGACCTGTCCCGGTGAGAACGGTGTGTCGAACACGATCCCCGCCGAGCTGCGCGACATGGTGCCGGGACCGAACCCCGACTTCTTCTACTTCGCACCGGTCCGCCTGCAGCTGGCCGACATGTCCGGCAACTGCGAGCTCACCGTCAGCGCCGGAGCGGCATACACGCCGATCACGATCCCGGTCAGCGTCGAGGCGCAACGGGGGGCGCGCGGTCGCGTCGTGCGCAACATCGCGCTCGTCCGGCCCGAAGATGTCAGCGGTCTCACCTACTGGCTCGACGAGGGAGTGGCGCCCGCCGTCGTCGTCCCCGCCGTCGGCGTCGGCGTACGCACCCAGGGCCCCGTGATCGTCGGCTTCGACCCCGGCACCGGTCCGCCGCCGCCGGCCGGCGACCCCCCCGTCGAGCGTCGCTCCACCGTCGACCTGACCGGCACGACGGACGTCACCGGCCGCTGGGCGTTCATCGATCCGAAGCAGGTGTTCGGCGCGACCAACTACGTGTTCGAGCTCCCCGGACAG
This sequence comes from Ilumatobacteraceae bacterium, assembly GCA_040507575.1. Taxonomy (GTDB): domain Bacteria; phylum Actinomycetota; class Acidimicrobiia; order Acidimicrobiales; family Ilumatobacteraceae; genus JALZMG01. The sequence goes on along the minus strand of JBEVOM010000106.1, from coordinate 12,171 downwards.
TTCCAGACCCGGACCATCTCACTGACGCTGTCCGAGACCAGCCGGGCCGTCGCGTCGGTCCCGCCGGGGTCGCCGCTGGCGCTGGCCGACGGACCGGATGGCGTCGCCGTGCAGCTCGACGCGAACGGCGGACCGATCGACGCCACCGTCCAGATCAGGACGATCAAGGGCACGGCGCGGTTCCCCGGCACGGTCGCCGACCTCGACGGGTTCGCTCTGCAGGTCTCACGAGTCGCCCCCGCCCCGGGCGTCACGTTCCCTCAGCCGGCGGCCGGCACATCGTCGGTCGCCCGGGTCCTCACGACCGATCCGGGGACGTACACGGCGGCGATCACCCGCCCGCCGAACCACACTCCGTTCCCCGGCGAGAGCCAGAGCGACATCCTGTTGACGCAGCAGCCCGGCCAAGGGGTGGCGTTCACGAGGACCTACACCGAGCTCGGATCGTTGCAGGTCGAGGTCGTCGATCGCACGACCGGTGGCCGGGTCGGCGGGGCGACGATCGACGTGTCGTCGGCCGGCGTGCCGACCCTGACCGGCACGACGGCCACCGCGGCGCCGAACGTGTTCGACGGTCTCCCCGTCGATCCCAACGACCCGGTCGGCCTGGCGCGGCAGTACCAGATCGGGCTGCGCGCACTCGCCGGCTACGACATGACGACCGTGTCGGCAGTCGTCACGACCGAGACCGGTGGCGCCAGCGGATGCGTCCCCGGGACGCTGTGCAACGCCGCCGTGTTCGCCGGCGGACGACCGGTCGTCCGGTTCTCCGTCGAGCCCTACGGGCGTGTCGTCGGGGCCGCGTTGGGCAACGTCGGCGGTCCGGCCCCCGAGGCGCTGACACTCGCCGATCGGCTCGTCGTCCGGGCGCAGCGGGTGCTCGATCTGAACTGCAACTTCGTCGTGCCGGAGGCCCCGCTGGCCGCCGTCCCCACGCCGGGCTCGCCCGACTTCTTCACCGTCTCCGGCCCGCCGGGCTACTACACGATCACGGTCAGCCACCCCGACTTCGGCCCGCCGACGACGGTGCCGTCCACCGACGTCTGCCCGAATGGCCTGTCGCCGTTCATCCAACCCGCGTTCCGGATCCAGAACGGGACGACCAACCCGCGCTCCGTCACGCTGTCGTCGGGATCGAACCGGCTGGCCTGGACCCTGCCGGTGACGACGGCCGCGCTCGTGGTCGACGTGCGCAACGACACCGTCGCCGGCGCGCCGGTCGCGGCGGCGACCGTCGTGGTGACGCCCGCCGACGGCGACCCGATCACGCGGTCGACGCTGCCCACGGGCACGGTGCGCATCGAAGGCCTGCTGCCCGGCGCCTATGAGATCGCCGTGCGCAAGACCGGACCGGCCGGCGAGATCCTGTACTTCCCCGTCATCTTCGACGTGACGATCGCCCGCGGTGGGGCCGGGGTGAACGCCGTGGTCCCGTTCCCGCAGATCGGCGGCGGCATCGACGGTGCCGTCGGCGCGGTCAACAGCGCCGGTCGGCCGGTGCCGGCACCGGCGAGCGTGGACGTCACGCGGGCCTACGAGGCCCCCGACGTCGTCGTCAACGGCACGGCGACGCCGAACACGAACGACCCGGGAGCACCGCAGACCGTCGCCGCGACGCCGCCCACGGATCCGGCGAGCGGGTCGCCGCTCACGTACCAGCTCCGGGGCCTGGCGTCCGGGCTGCACACCATCACGTTCAGCGACGAGACGCCGGCCTACGCCGCCCCGACGGCCGTCGAGGTCGACGTGATCGGCTTCACCCCGATCCCGGCCGAGCGTCGCAACTACGTCGCCGCCGACCGGGTCGTCACGGTCTCGGTGACATCGGTGCCGGCCGGGGAGGTGGTGGGCGCCGTCGTCACGCTGACCAGCCCGAGCGGCCAGGTCTTCACCGTCCCGCTGACGGCGACGGGCGTCGCCCGCTTCGAGAACGTGCCACCGGAGCTCACCGACTTCCAGCTGACCGTGGCCAAGCCACTCTTCACGCCCGTGGCGCAGGTCGTGCGCGTCTCCCCGGGGACCGGGGTCCTCGACGTGCCGGTCACCCTGCGCGGCAGCTCCGCCGTCGTCGCCGGTCAGGTCGACCTGCTGCAGGCCGTCGGCAGTCAAGGACCGCTCGCCGGCGCATCCGCCCAGCTCGTGCGGGTGTCGACCGGCCTCCCGGTCGGCCCACCCGCGACGACCGATGCGAGCGGTGCGTACCGGATCCCGGTCAGCGAACCGGGCCAGTACGTCGTGCGAGTGACGGCGACGAACGTGGCGAGCCGCGACAGCGCGCCGTTCGGCGTCGTGCTCGGGCAGACGACGCCGGTGCCCACGATCGTCGTGCCCCGGTTGGCGACGGTCGTCGTCGACGTGCTCGGACCGCCTGGCGGCTCGATCAGCGGACAGGCGCTGCCGGCGGGCACGGCGCCGCCGACGCCTCAGCTGCCGGCGCGGGCCGGACGCACGTTCACGTTCACGCTCGACCCCGACTACGACTACCGCTTCGCGTTCACGTCGAGCGCCGGCTTCGCCCCGGTCACCGTGCCGGCGACGGCGACCGGCATCGACCCGGGTCAGCGGCTGACGTTGCCCGACGCGTCCATGCCGGTGCGCACCGTCTCGGGCACGGTGACCGGGATCACGGCGAGCGGCGCCACCGTGCGGGCGACGACCGACGGGACGACGGTCTTCAACCAGATCGAGGCGACGCCGGCCACGGGCGCGTTCACGCTGCCGGGTCCGGGCAGTGGCAACGACGCCGGCTTCCCGCCCGCGACCTACACGCTCGTCGCCGCCCGCTTCGGCGTCGGCCGCGGCACGGCCACCGTGCCGGTCGCCGCGACGACACCCGTCGTCACCGGCGTCTCGATCGCGCTGGGCGCCCGGCCGGTGAACGTGACGTTCACGTCGGTGCCCACCGGCTCGGCCATCGTGGTCGACGGCGCCGCGGGCGGGAGGTACACCGGGACCGGCGGTGGACCGGCGATCGCCGTGCCCGAGAACCAGTTCCCGGCGACGTGGACGGCGACGCTCGCCGGCAACGTGGCCCAGTCCGGGACGGTGACGTTCACCGATCCCGGGTCGACGTCGTGGCAGTCGACGTCGTTCGCCCTGACCGTCGACCCGATCACGTTGCCGGCCCGGACGGTGACGGGGACCGTGTCGGCGGCGTCGACGGTCCGGGCGGTGCGCGAGGGCACGACGACGTCGGTGGGCGCGGCGGTCCCGGCGACCGGCGCGTTCTCGCTCAGCGGCCCGTTCCCGGTCGGCGACTACACGGTGATCGCCGAGCAGCTGGGGACGGGGCGGGCGACGGCCGCCGCCGCCGTGCCCACCGAGGCGACAGGCAGCGTCGCAGTCGGCACGTTGACGTTGCAACCCCGGTCCGTCAACCTGCAGTTCTCGTCGCTCCCGACCGGCGCGTCGATCTCGGTGACGCCGAACGGGTCGGCGACGCCGATCACCGGGACCGCCGGTGGAGCCCCGATCCCGGTACCCGAGAACGGGTTCCCCGCGGCGTGGTCGGCATCCCTCGCCGGCCACGACACGGTGACCGGCTCCGTCCCACTCGCCGTGTCCGAGACCGCCGCGTCGTGGACGCTGACCGCGTTCAGCCAGACGGTCGCCACGATCACGCTCCCGGTGACGCCGACCGTCGCGCCGAGCTCGTCGGCGGCCCCGTCGTCGTCCACTGGCGGCGCGCCGGCCGGCGGGCAGCCGGCCGGGCTCGTCGCCCCGGCGAGCTCCGGGCGCCGGTCGGACGCTCCGCCGACCGGCACGACCACGATCACGAGGCCGCGCTAGGGGCGTCAGAGGGCCAGGAGCAGGAGGATCAGCCCGACCACCCCGACGACGCCGGTCGCCAGGATCCACACCCACCACCACGAGCGGGGTTCGGGCAGCGGCTCGGGCTCGGGCGGCGGCGGTGGTGGGGGTTCGGGCACCGGCTCCTCGACGACCGGGTGCAGCGGCGACGCGCATCGGATGCAGTCCACCTCGGTCATCGGGTTGAGCTCCCCGCAGGCCGGGCACACGATCGTGCCGATCATCATCCGGCCACCGGCTCCGGGCAGACGTCGGATCGTCGCGTCGCTGGCACTCGTGCCGGCGACGAGCGGCAACGCGGTCGGTGCCCAGAACAACGGATAGTCGCAGTGGGCGCAGAACTCGTCGGCGGCCCGCCTGATCGCCGCCAGGGAGGTGACCAGCCCACACTCCGGGCACACGACATCGGCCATCAGCGGACCTCCTCCTCGACGTCCACGGCGCTCTCGGCCGGTACCTCGGCGGGTGGGTCGGAGACCGGCGGCCAGGTGCGCCGGTCACCCACGAACAGCTCGAACGTCACCGATGCCGGCAGCTCGGCGCGCACGATGCGCAGCAGGTCGGCGTCGGTGCCCCAGCCCGGCGACTCGACGCGCAGGACGACGTGACCGATGCCGGCCGGTGTGTCGCCCTCCACGTACACGCCGCCGGCCTCCTCGACGACTGCCGGCGCACCGCTGACGAGCTCGAGGAGCTGACGCATCCCGCGCTTGGTGCCCCGCCAACGCAGCATCGAGAAGTACTCCCGGACGATGCGCCGCTGCAAGGCGTCGGGCAGCGACGGGTCGACCCAGTCGAGACCGATCCACCGACCGAGCGTGCGCACCATCGTCGGCGGCGCCACCGTCGGGTCGAACATGTGCGGCAGGTTGTCGATCTGCCCGACGACGGTGTCGGCGACGTCCTGGAAGATCGACAGGAAGCGGGACAGGAACTCGTCCTCGGCCATCGCCACCGGGAGCTGGTGGAGCAACCACGCGTCGCGCCTCACCGCACGACGACCTGGTGGTTGGCGGCGAGGAAGAGCGAGTCGCGCTCGAGCTTGACCAGCTCCTTGCCGAAGCCGACGCGCTCGTGGTTGCGCAGGTCGTGCTCGAAGAACAGGACCTCCTCGACCCGCTCGACGCCCTCGACGGCCTCCAGCAGCTGGAACACCGTCGCCGCGTTGAGGTCGGCGTCGAACGGCCAGCCGGTCCCGTGGGGTCCGCCGGTCAGCGGGTTGAGGTAGCGGTACAGCGTGGCCAGGGCCCGCTCCCGCACCAGCGTCACCGGACGTCCGGGTCGCGCCGTCATCAGGGCGGCGATCGTGACACCCTGGTAGTAGGGCGTGCCGACCTCGATCGCGGTGCCGAGGATCCGGCGCTCGTCGAGGTGCTCGCTGACCCGGGCGACCATGTCGTCGCTGAGCGCGAAGTCGTCGAGCGTCAGCAGCGCGCCGGGACGCTCGATGTGGGGCACGAGCAACAGCCGGATCGGTCGACCGGTGATCTCCGGCGGCAGGCAGCGCACCCGGGCGATGGCGGGATCAGCCTCGGCGGCGAGCCGTTCGAAGTCCTCCGTCGTCACCGCTCGACCGCCGGCCCGCAGCGAGTGCGGCCCGCGGCGCTTGGCGTTGTCGACGGTCTCGGCGTCGACGCCACCGATCGCCGGCGCGATGTTCTCGACGCGGTCGACGTAGGGCAGGGACGTCCGCATGTCGACGAGCGTCGCCGGCCCGACGTTGCCGGCCGCCCCGCCGCCCCAGCGATAGCCGGTCGCCGCGATCAACGAGCCCTCACGGGGGATCGCGCCGTGCTGGCGGGTCGAGCCGTCCGGGTAGCGGATCAGGGGACCGAAGCGCACCTCGCCGGTCGTCGAGTTCCACACGAAGTGGGTGTCGTCGGGTCCGCTCTCGACGAAGTCGGGGACCTCGGTCCACTCGGTGACGACGTCGCCGTCGGTGACCGTCAACGTCTCGCCGGGCATCCGGTCGAGCACCGGCGTGTTGGACGTCGTGAACCGCTGGTCCTGTTTGCCCGTGCTCGTGCCGAGCACCTCGCGCGGCGTCGCGCTGCTGTGCTCGGCGGTGATCGAGCCGCCGATCGAGTCGACGCGGATCTGGCGGATCTGCGGCGACGTGCGGTACGTGGGCTGTCCGGGCTCGGGCTCCAGCACGCGGGCCCGCATCCAGTACGCCCGCTGGCCGCCGAGCGTCAACGGTTCGTGGGCCGGCGGCACGAGCAACGTGATCTGACCGTCGCGGTTGAGCCCGCCCGTCGTGTCCCGGTAGACCGTCGCCGGAATCCACCCTGCCCCTTGCCACACCTCCCAGCGCAGCGGCGGCTTCGACGGGATCACGCCGATGCCCTCGACGTTGGCCGAGATCGACATCCGGATCGCATTGCCGGCGAGCGAGCCGCCGAACCCGAGGTAGAAGCGGTCCCCGGGCACGGTCGGCGTCCGGGGGAAGCAGATGACCGCCTGGTTCGGCAGCCGCAGGGCATCCCAGACGTCGACGTAGGCGTCAGCACCCGGCGAGACCAGCGACGCCATCAGCTCGGGCTGGCTGATCACGAGGTCGCCGAGCGTCGTGAAGACGCGTGGCGCTCCGATGTCGCCGGCCGTGCTGACCTGCGTCCCGCCGGGCACGATCACCGGCTCCTCGACGACGTCGACGAGCCAGAACGTGAGATCGGCCCGGGCCGCCGTCGCCGGGAACGGTTCGAACCCGAGCATGTTCAGCATGTGCGTGTAGAACGTGTCGGGCACCTGGTTCAGGCGGAACAGCGACAGTTCCGTCATCCATGCGAAGAGCTCGATGAGCGCGACGCCCGGGTCGGTCAGGTTGTGGTTCGTCCACTCCGGGCAGTACGTCGGGATCAGCCGCTTGGCCTCGTCGACGCGGTCCTGGAACGTCCGGTCGTCCAGGTTGGGGACGGGCAGGCTCATGGTTCGACCTCACGGGGGATGACGTAGAACGGGAAGACGAGGTTCCGGCGGTCGTTCGTGGTCCGCACGCGGTACGACATGCGGATCATCACCTTGCCCGGCTGATCGGGATCGGGCTCGATGTCGAGGTCCTCGAGGTCCACGCGAGGTTCCCACTGCGACACGGTGTCGCGCACCGCTTCGGCCATCAGGCCGAGCGTGTTGGCGTTGATCGGTTCGAACAGGAGGTCCCAGATGCGGCACCCGAACTGCGGTCGCATCACGCGCTCGCCGGGTGCGGTGACGATCGCCATGCGGATGCTGGCGTCGATGTCCGACGCCCCGTGGCCGAGCGCGATCGAGCCGGACTGGTCGACGCGGAGCGGGAACAAGATGCCCCGTCCGATGAAGTCTGCTGCGTCCGACACGTCTCTCCCGTTCCGCTACTGGATCTTGACCAGTGCGCCCTTGATCTCGGTGATGCCCGAGGCCTGGAGCGACGCCGAGGCGCCGGCCTTCAGGTTCAGCGACGCCGATCCCTCCGCGTTGAGGCTCGTCTTGGCCTTCACGTCGATCGTCAGACCGTTGACCGTCACCCCCTGGGTGGCGTCGATCTTGACGTTGTTGCCCTTGAGCTGGATGTCGCCGCGGTCGGTGATCAGGATCGAGGCCTGTCCCGACTTGAGCTCGATCGACTTGTTCATCGCGATGATCTCGACCTTGTCGGAACCGAGGTAGCTCGTCGTCCCGTCGGGCAGGGCGACCTTGAAGTGCTTGTCCTTCGGCTGGTCGCCACCGCGGAACGCCATCGTCGTGCCCGCCGCCGTCTTGAGACCCCACTCGACGACCTTGTTCTGGGAGAGGAACGTCTCCGAGGCGGTCGGGGGCTTGGCCTTGGAGCCCCAGAGGCCACCGAGGACGAAGGGGCGTCGCAGGTCGCCGTGCTCGAAGCCGACCAGGACCTCGTCGTCGATCTGTGGCATCAGCATCAGGCCGGCGTTCGAACCCCCGCCCGGCGTCACCACGCGACCCCACCAGCTCTCCTCCTGGTCGCTGAGCGCCGGGAACTTCACCCGGACCCGACCGAGGCCGTCTGGGTCCTTGTTGTTGGTGACGATCCCGATCGTCAAGCCGCTCTGGCCGAAGCCGTTGACCCGCTCGGGGCCGCCACCGAGGAGGTCGACGATCGACGCCGAGTCGGGCGCACCCGTCGTGAACGTGGTCGTCAGGTCCTGGTTGCGCCCGAAGTGGTGCTCGACCGACGACACGTAGTAGCGCCCGCTCAGCTTGGTGCCGGCGCTCTTCACGTCGACCATCATCCCGGCCTTGACCTCCGGTCGCCCGAGGCACTCGCAGCGCACGCTGAGGTCGGCCGTCCCGACGCGTCCGCCGAGCGCCGAGGCGAGCTGGTTGGCCTCGGCGGTGCTGACCGCGACGAGCGACGACGCGCCCAGCGAGCCACCGGCCATCGCCTTCGCCTTCGTGCGACCGGAGTCGCCGAGGCTGCTGGTGCCGCCCGTCATCCCGCCACCGCGCACCGTCGCGACCATGGCCCGCCCGACGATGAGCTGCTTGGACAGCGGATCCCACGAGCGCACCTCGACGTTCTTCGCCTCGTTGGTCGCGGTGAAGCGGGCCTTGAGGCGGCGGATGTCCATGCCGTAGTCGACCGCGACGACCGAGTCCGCCGAGCGCGGACCGAGGTGCAGCGACTTCCCGTCGACCCACCACTCCCAGCCCGTGCGGAACGCGATCTCGTCGAGGAACGCGTAGTTCGTGGTCGTCTGGATCAAGTAGTCGAACGTCACCTTCGAGTCGCTGACGTCGGCCCGCAGGCCCTCCTCACTGCAGATCGTGCGCACGACGTCTGAGTACTTCTGCTTCTGGAACGTGCGGACCCGCGTCGCCGAGCCGAGGCGGTGCCCGAAGTCGAGCGCGGTGATCGTCAGCTCGGAGGCGTCGGGGCGTTCGGCGCTCTGGTCGGCGCCGATGCTCACGATCTCGCCCATGAACACCTGGGTCATGGTCCCCGTGGCGTCGGGGAACTTGACGACGATCTCGGCCCCGACGACGTACCGGGTCCCGTCGAGCAGCGTGAAGTCGGGATCGGACATGCGGATCGTGAGCTGGCTCGGCACCGAGATCGACTGGGCGACGCGCAGGTCGACGATGGCGTCGTAGTCGAGCGCGGGGATCTCCGTCCCGTTCAGCTGGATCAGCGGGGCGGCGACCAGGACGGTCGACGTCGGCATGTCAGCCCCGTTCCGGGATCGCCAGCAGACGACCCGGCCGCAGGTCGAGGGGGTCGCCGATGCCGTTGGCGTTGGCGATGCCCCGCCACTGCGTCGGGTCGCCGTAGTAGCGGGCCGAGATGCGGTCCAGCGTGTCGCCGACCTGGACCTGGTGGGTGCGGTTCGGCTTGGGTGTGCCCGAGGTCGGGTTCTGTGGGCCCCAGTTGGCGTCGGGCTCGTACTGCTCGAGGCCCATGTTGACGTTGGCCCGCAGGGGCAGACCCTCGCTCGAGAAGTACGTGAAGCTGACCTCGATCGTCTTGACGACGGCCTTGAACGAGTGGACGGTCGTGCCCCAGTGGAACTTGACCCATGGCGGGCGGCCGTTGCTGCGCTCCGCGTCGTAACCGGCCAGCTTGGTGTCGACGTCCATCAGCTTGAGGAGCTTGTTGGTGTAGCTGCTGACCGCGGCGCCGGTCGCCGTCGTGTCGAAGACGAGGGCCAGGCTGAACGAACCGCCCTCGCCCCCGGCGTAGCGCATCGACGGTGTGGCCTTGCCGGGGATCTGGTCGGACTCCCAACGGTTGCTCTGGCTGAACGAGAACGTTGCCGGGTTGAACATGCACTCGATCCGGGCACCTGTCTCGACCTCGAGGTACGCCTTCTGGAGCTGGGGCATGGTGGACATCTAGAAGCCTCCTCGGAAGCGCCCGCCGCGACGTTCGAGCTCGGAGATGATGCGGTCCTCGAGCAGCTCGAGGAGACGGTCGAAGTGACGCTCGATGTCGAGACCGCCGGCATCGGCCGTGCCGTTCGACGGCGGCGTGGCGACCGCCTGGACCGGCGCCACCGTCGGCTGGGGCGCCGGCGCGTCGTTCGTGGACGCGGTGCCCGGCCCGACGAAGCGGTCGTAGAGCTGGCTGGCGCCGGACGTCAGCGAGTCCCAGAGCGACGACGCCGACGTCGTGCCGTCGGCGGTCGAGGCGCGCTGGACCGTGCGGGCCGGAGGTGCGGCCGCCGTCCTGACGATCGACCGGTGCACGGAGCCGGACACCGCGCCAGCCGCTGCGCCGGCGGCCGCACCTGCGGCTGCACCGGCGGCGGTCGCCCGGGGCAGGATCGGCGTGGCTCGCATGAGCGCGGCGACGCGCTCGGCCTGGCGCTCCTCGGCGCCCCGGTCGGCGTCGTCGAAGAAGCGGGCCCGCGGCGACGGGTGGGCGACGTGGGTGAGCTCGTGGGCGATGATCTCGGCCGTCGGGCTGGCGGACGTCAGGTGGATCGTGTCGCCCGTCGTCGCCGCCCGTTTGCCGACGGTGGCGAGAGCCCGGCGTGACGCTGTCCCGGTGGAGACGTGGACCGGTCGGTCGCCGACGATCGCGGTGGCCAGGGGACGGAAGGTCGTCGGGATCGGTCGACGCTGGTGCGGACGGTGGCGGTGCCGCTCGAGCTCGGCGGCGAAGACGTCGGCCGGTGTCGTCGCCGCGAGGTGCCGGGCAACGTCCCCGAGGCGGCCCGCGCCAGCCGCGATCGTACTGGCGCCCGCGGCCGCCGTGACGGCCGTCATCCCGATCGACGCGCCCGGGCCGGCGGTCGTGGCGTTGGCGTCGGCGGTCGTGGCGTCGTCGCGGACCGAGGTGGCGCGGACCGAGGCGGCGCGCACCGAGGCGGCGCGGACCGGGCGGCGAGCTGGAGCGGCGATCGGGTTGGCAGTGGTGGTTGTGGTGCCGGTGGCGGCGGAGCCGCCGACAGCGCGGCGGAGGGCGGTGGACACCACGGCACGGCGGACGCTCGGCCGGTGCAGGCCGACCGAGGTGGCCGGAGGTCCGACGTCCGATGGCCCGACGTCCGGCGCCATCCAACGGGCGGTCGCTCGGCCGGGAGCGTCCGGGGCTGGGCGTTCGCGATCCGCACCGCCGGTTGGTCGCCAGTGCCACTCGTCGCCGTTGCCGCGCCGAGCCGCGGCGACGAGGGGCGGCGCAACCGTTGCGAATCGCTCGGCGAACGTCCGGGCGGGCCGAGTGACGGGGTCGCCGACCGTGCGGCGAACTGCCGAACGTGCGGTCGCGGCCACACCGGCTGACACTGTGAGCAGCGCGATCTGCGCCCGTTTCGCCAGGTGGCCGGGGGCCGCCGTGCCGGCGGGGGGAGCGGCGGCGATGGAGGACGGGGTGGGTCCGGGCACGACGTGACCGCCGACCGTCCAGGGCGCGGCGGCTGGGGGCTGCCGGCCGATCGAGGCCGGGGTCGAGGTGGCCTCGCCGGTACGGCCGGCGTGCTCAGCGCGGTCCGGTTCGGCCGGGTGCCGCGCGATCGCCGGGGTGGCCACGTAGGCAGCCGCGGTGTGGACTGCCGCCGATGGGCGCCGGTGCTCGTCCGGGCGGACGTCGGCGCGTGGCGACGCGCCGGTCGCGGTCGCCGTGTCCAGCGCGGTCGGTGGCCGGATGGTCGCGGTCGCGACCAGCGAACGGTCGGCCGTGCTGCCCGCGAGCTCCGGGGTCCGCAGAGGATCTGCCGGCGCTTGCCTCGTGGTCGGCCCGACGGCATCCGTCCGGCCGGCGACCGGTGTCACGGGATCGCCCGTCACGGCGCTCCGCCGGACCGCCGACGACCCGGCCGTCGACGACCCGGACTCCGGCGACCCGGCCGTCGACGACCCGGCCTCCGGCGACTTGCCTGCCGAGGATGACGGCGCCGACACCTCTGGTGGTCGTGCCCCCGGGCTGGCCGTGGCAGCGGCCGTGGTGACCGCTGCGTTCTGGGCGGCCTGGGCGACAGCATCTGTCGTAGAGGCCGCCCAGTTCGCCGTCGCGGGGTACGGGTCGGGTCGGGACGGGCTGTCCGGTCGCTGGCCCGGGATCACGCTTGTGCTCGGGTTCGGATTCGTGCTGGCCCGGGCGGTGGCCGGCTCGGCGCCGGGTGGGTTGGGCGAGTCACGGCGGACGACGGTCGGCGGGGTGACGTCGGGGGTGTTGGGCAGGGCCGTCGGCGTCGGCGTCGGCGTCGGTGTCCGTGTCGGTGGGCGTGGCCGTGGCCCGGGGCTGGCCGTCGTGGTGGCGGCGGTGTTCTGGGCGGCGTGGGTGACAGCATCTGTCGTGGAGGCCGCCCAGTTCGGGGTGGTCGTGGTGGGGACGGTGACGTCGGCGGTGTTGGGCACGGCCGTCGGCGTCGGCGTCGGCGTCGGCGTCGCCGTCGGTGTCCGTGTCGGTGGGCGTGGCCGTGGCCC
>JBEVOM010000180.1:0-19994 GCA_040507575.1 Ilumatobacteraceae bacterium | reverse complement strand
CGCGGGGGGCGGGGGGGGGGGGGGGGGGGCCGCCACCTCGCCCCCCCCGCCCCCCCGCCGCCCCCGCCGCGGGGGGTGGGGGGCGCGGCGGGCGCCCCCGCCCCACGTCCGGCCCTGTTGTGGGAGGTGACCGGCGAGCCCGTGGAGCTGACCGCGCCGTTGGTGGACCCGTCGTGGCGTTCGACCGCGCCTGGCGGCGAGGCGCTGTGGCCGGCGCCCGGCTCCTGACCGGCGACCACCCGTCGCCGTTCTGGGCGGGCTCCGTGACAACAGTTGTCACGCTCGCCGCCCAGATCGGCGGATGGCGAGGATCGCGCCCAGACCGGCGTCAGCGCAGGGCGAGGTCGACGAGGCGGTGGGCGAAGTCCTGGTCGACGCGGGCGCCGGTCAGCAGGTTGCGGTAGAAGAACGAGCCGAGGATGACGTCGACGACGAGGTCGATGTCGGTGTCGGGGGTCAGCTCGCCGCGGTCGATGCCGCGGTGCAGGATCAGGCGGATCGTCGCCTGGCGGCCGAGCAGGTACTCGTCGAGGGACTGTCGCAGCTGGACGTCGTAGCAACTGGCCTCGATGAGGTGGGGCAGCACGTCGGACCACCGCCGGTCCCCGACGCGCTCGACGAGGGCGTCGGCGTAGGCGACGAGGTCGGCCCGCACGGTGCCCTCGTCCGGCACCGGCACTGGCGTGTTCGCCGCCCGCAGGGCGTCCAGGATCAATGCCTCCTTGGACACCCAGCGGCGGTAGATCGTGGCCTTGCCGACGCCGGCCCGCTGGGCCAGCACGTCCATCGAGAGGCCGGCGACGCCGGCATCGCCCAGCAGTTCGAGGGCGGCACCGAGGATGGCGCCGTCGGCGTCGGCGCGGCGCGGGCGACCGCGCTTGGCCGGGACGGCCGCGGCGACCGGAGCGATGACCGACCTGGCCGGGATGGACACCGGTCAGCCCCCGCCGACGGGCACGGCGACTGCAGCGGCGTCGGCCGTGGCGGCCTCGGCGATGTCGGCGATGTCGGTGGCCAGCGGATCCTTGGCCCGAGCGGGCAGGAAGCGCCAGGCGACGAACGCGGCGACCAGGATGACCGAGGCGCTGAGCCGCAGGCCGTTGCTCAGGGCGTCCACGAAGCTCTCCTTGACCGCCGTGACGAAGGCCGGGCCGGACGGACCGAGGTCGCGGCCGACGGCGAGGGCACCGCCGAGTGACCCGCGGGCCGTCGTGAGGCTGTCGCCGGAGAGCCCGAACCGACCGGCCAGGTCCGTGATGTGGGCGGCGTACACGCTGGACACCACGCTGCCGATGATCGCGACGCCGAGGGCTCCACCCATCTGTCGGGTCGTGTCGTTGACGGCCGAGCCGACACCGGCCTTGTCGCGGGGGAGCGAGCCCATGACCGACTCGGTGGCCGGGGCCATCGTCATGCCCATGCCGGCCGCCATGAGGCAGAAGCCGAGGATGGCGACCGGGTACGGCGTCGTCGCCTGGATGAACGACAGGGCGGTCAGGGCGGTGGCGACGATGAGCAGGCCGGTCGTGACGACCCGCTTCGTGCCCAGGCGCTCGACGAACCGGGCCGAGAGCGGGGCGACGACCATCATCGTCGTGGCGTACGGGATCATCCGGACGCCGGCGCCGAGCGGCGAGTAGCCGTGGACGAACTGCCAGTACTGCGTCATCAGGAACATCGAGCCGAACATGGCGAAGAACGTCATCGTGATCGCGCTGTTGGCCGCCGTGAACCGCGGGTTCTTGAAGAACCGCATGTCGAGCATCGGGTGCGTCGAGTGGAGCTCCCAGGTGATGAACGACGCCATGGCGACGATCCCGAGGGCGAACGCGCCGAGGACCCATGGATCGGTCCAGCCCTTCGACGGGCCCTCGATGATGCCGAACAGCAGTGAGCCGAGGCCGACGATGGAGAGGATCGCGCCGAACGGGTCGAGCTGGCCCTGGTTCGGGTCCTTCGAGGTCGGCACGAAGAAGTAGCCGGCGACCAACGCGGTGAGGCCGAGCGGGATGTTGACCCAGAACACCGAGTTCCACTCGAAGTGCTTGAGCAGCAGGCCACCCGTGAGCGGCCCGATGGCGACGGCGAGGCCGGAGAAGCCGGCCCAGATGGCGATCGCCCGGCCCCGCTCGCGGGGGTCACGGAAGACGTTGGTCAGGATCGACAGCGTCGCCGGCATGATCAGCGCGCCACCGATGCCCATGAACGCCCGGCTGGCGATCAGGTGGACCGTCGAGTGCGACAGCGCCGCCGACGCCGAACCGATGCCGAACAGGACGATCCCGATCTGCAGCGCGCCCTTGCGCCCGAAGCGGTCGCTGAGGCTGCCCGTCGTGAGCAGGAGCCCGGCGAACACGAGCGTGTAGGAGTCGATGATCCACTGGATCTCGCTGTTCGAGGCGCCGAGGTCGTTGATCAGGGAGGGGATGGCGACGTTGAGGATCGTGTTGTCCATCACGATCACGAGCAGCGACAGGCACAGCACGCCCAGGGTCACCCACCGCCGGTCGTGGATGCGCTGCTCGTGCTCGCTGAGCGCGCCGCCGCTCGGCCCCACCCTCCCGCTCATCTCTCCGCTCGTCGTCGCGGTGTCCACGTCGCCTGCTCCTACCATTTATGAAACTGAACGGAGCAGTATCGTAAAGGCGGCACGGGTCCGAATGACGACGCCGCCGTTGTGACCTTGGTCGCAGCGCCGTCGCGACGGCCGCCGTAACCTGAGCGCCGATGCCAGGCGTGACGCGAGCGGTGAGGATGCGCCCGGCGCCGAAGGTCTCCAAGAAGCGGGCGCCGACCCGATCGATCGAGAAGGAGATGTGGGATCTCGGCCACGACGTCGTCGTCGGCATCGACGAGGTCGGTCGGGGCGCGTGGGCCGGGCCGCTCATGGTCGGTGCCGTCGTCCTGCCGCGGGACCGGCGGGTCAACGGCATCCGTGATTCCAAGCTGCTGACCGAGCCGGAGCGCGAGCGCATCTTCGATCGCGTCGCCACGTGGTGCCTGGCCTGGGGTGTCGGGGCGGCGTCGCAGGAGGAGTGCGACGAGCTCGGCATGTCGGCGGCCCAGAAGCTCGCCGCCCGGCGGGCCCTGGCGGGACTGGCTGTTCGGCCGGACGTCGCCGTCGTCGACGGCAACTGGGACTTCGTCTCCCCGCACGTGCCGGTGGTCGAGCGGCGGGTCAAGGCCGACGCCCGGTGCCTCAGCGTCGCCGCCGCCAGCATCCTCGCCAAGGTCGTGCGCGATCGGGAGATGCGCCGCCACGCCGAGGACTACCCGAACTGGTCGTTCGACACCAACAAGGGATATCCGTGCCCGGTCCACAAGGCCGCGCTCCAGGGGTACGGGCCGTCGGTGATCCACCGCAGGACGTGGGTGTTCATGGACCACTACGTCCCGTGGTCGGGCATCTCCCGCGTCTACCGACCCGACCCCGACCAGCCGTCCCTGTTCTGATCCGGCGCCGGGGCCAGCGGTCAGAGGCGGGCGGCGAGCGCGTCGAGGAACGCCAGGACCTCGGGCGGGCCGGCCAGGCGGTGCCGGGCCGCGGTGGCGCCGCGACCGACGCGGATGGCGCAGTCGCCGGGGCCGAGGTCGGCGAAGACCTCCTCGTCGGTGCGATCGTCGCCGACGAACACGACGCTGGCGACGGACAGCTCGGCGCGCAGCTCGGCGATCGCGACGGCCTTGCTGGTGGCCCTCGTCAGCAGTTCGACGACATCGTGGCCGGACAGGACGTGGGCGCCGGTGACGTCGGCAGCCTGGCGACGCAGCTCGTCGGCCGAGTCGGCGCCCTGGCTCGGGTGGGCCTCACGCACGTGGAGCACCACGCTGGCCGGCTTGACCTCGACCCACGCCCCGTCTCCGGCTCGGTCGGCAGCGTCGGCGGCCATCGCCCGCAACTGCTCCAGACGGGCTTGCTCGTGGTCGGCCAGCACGATCGTCCGCTCGGCCCGCCGCTCCATGCCGTGCAGGCCGAACATGGCGACGTCGTCGGGGAACCCGAACCGGCCGAGGTCGTCCACCGTCCGCCCCGACACGACCGCGACGGGTGTCAGGGCGGCCAGCGCCCGGACCGCCGCCAGCATGCCGGGGAGCAGCAGCGCGTCGTCGGCGTGGGCGACGATCGGCGCCAGCACCCCGTCGACGTCGAGACCGACGAGCAGCGGCGCGGCCAGCGATGCGGCGAACGCGCCCACGGCGGTCGGGTCGTCGAACTCGGTCTCGTCGCGGTACGCCTCGGCCGCCGTCATCGTCGGGTCGTCGCGTTCAGGTCGGCCAGGAAGTGCTCCGCCCACCCCTGAACGTCGCTGCTCCGCACGACCTCACGGAGGCGGGCCATGCGGGCCCGGCGCTCGTGGCGGTGCATCTCGACGGCCATGATGATCGCCTCCCGCAGCGCCCGGTCGTCGTGCGGGTTCACGAGCACGGCGTCGACGAGCTCGTCGGCGGCACCGGCGAACTCCGACAGCACGAGCACGCCGTCGCCGTCGAGCCGGGTGGTCACGTACTCCTTGGCGACCAGGTTCATGCCGTCGCGCAGCGGCGTCACGAGCATCACGTCGCCGGTGCGGTACAGCGCGACGAGCTCGTCGAGCGGCAGCGATTGGTACAGGTAGTGGATGGCGGGATAGCCGAGCCGGCCGTGCACGCCGTTGATCTCACCGACCAGCTGCTCGATCTCGTGGCGCTCGTTCTGGTAGTGCTCCACACCCTCCCGGGTCGGGGTGGCGACCTGCACCATCACGCAGCGCTCGGTGTCGAGCGTGCCGTCGGCGAGCAGCGACTGGTAGGCGCGCAGGCGTTGGCTGATGCCCTTCGTGTAGTCGAGGCGGTCGACGCCGAGCAGCACCACCTCGGGCTCGCCGAGACGGGTGCGGTACCGGTTGGAGCGCTGTCGGGTGGCCCGGCCGGCGGCGACCGCCTCCAGCTCCTCGACGTCGATCGAGATCGGGTAGGCGCCGACCGTCGGGCTGTGCCCGAGCAGCTCGTCACAGACGACGACGAAGTTGGCGGCGTTGATGGCTCGCTGGAAGCCGACCAGGTCGCACCCGGCGAGGCCGGCGGCGATCTCGCTACGCCACGGCAAGCGCATGAACAGCTCGACCGGCGGGAACGGGATGTGGAAGAAGAACCCGATGACGACGTCGGGCCGCTTGGCCCGCAACATCGACGGCACGAGCTGGAGGTGGTAGTCGTGGATCCAGACGATCGCGCCGTCCGGGGTGACCTCGGCCAGGGTGTCGGCGAAGCGCTGGTTGACGTTCTGGTAGGCCTCCCAGTCCGTGCCGCTGTACGTCGAGTCGCGCAGCGCGTCGTGGTACAGCGGCCACAACGTGTCGTTCGAGAAGCCCTCGTAGTAGTTCTGCACCTCGTCGGCGGTCACGAGCACCGGGTGCAGGTGCACGCCGTCCACGTCGAACGGCGCCGGCGCGTCGTCGGCTTCGCCGGTCCAGCCGACCCACGTCCCCCCGCTCGCCCGCAGGAGCGGCAGCAGCGCCCGGACCAGGCCGCCGGGGCTCGCCGTCCACCCGTGCGGCGAGCGGGCGACGGGGAGGCGGTTGGCGGCGACGACGACGGGACGCTCCGTCGCGCGCGGCTCGCCCGCGTCGGCGGTCGTGTCGTCGCCGGGGTGATCGGTCATGCGTGGTCCAGGGCCTGCTCGAGGTCGGCGACGAGATCGGCCGAGGACTCGATGCCGACCGACAGCCTGACGAGGTCGTCGGGGACCTCCAACGGCGACCCGGCGGCCGAGGCGTGGGTCATCTCGCCAGGGTGCTCGATGAGGCTCTCGACGGCGCCCAGCGATTCGGCCAGTGTGAACAGGAGCGTCGACGCGGCGACCCGCTTCGCGGCCTCGGGCCCTCCGCGCATGTGGAAGCTGACCATCCCGCCGAAATCGCGCATCTGCGACGCCGCCGCGGCGTGACCCGGGTGGTCGGGCAGCTGCGGGTACAGGACGCGCTCAACAGCCGGGTGCCCGACGAGGAGGTCCACGACGGCCCGGGCGTTCTCGCAGTGGCGGTCCATGCGCACGCCGAGCGTCTTCACGCCGCGCAGCACGAGGTAGCAGTCGAAGGGCCCGGGCACGGCACCGGCTGCGTTCTGCGTGTAGCGCAGGCGGTCGGCGAGCTCGTCGTCGTCGACGGCCACGAAGCCCCCGACGACGTCGCTGTGCCCACCGAGGTACTTCGTCGCCGAGTGCACCACGATGTCGGCGCCCAGCGTCATCGGCCGCTGCAGGTACGGCGTCGCGAACGTGTTGTCGACGACGACGAGGGCCCTGTTGGCATGGGCGACCTCGGCCACTGCGGCGATGTCGACGCACGTCAGCAGGGGGTTCGTGGGCGTCTCCAGCCAGACCATCGCCGTGCCGGCCGGCCAACCGGCGGCGAGCGCGTCGATGTCGGTGAGGTCGGTCGCCGTCCACTTCATCCCGAACGGCTCCCAGACCTTGGCGATCAGCCGGTACGTGCCGCCGTATGCGTCGTTGCCGAGCAGGACGCGGCCGCCCGGGGGCACGAGCCGCACGATGGTGTCCTCGGCGGCGAGTCCGCTGGCGAACGCCAGCCCGTGACCGGCCGACTCCAGCGACGCCAGGCAGGACTCGAGCGCGGCCCGCGTCGGGTTGCCCGACCGGGAGTACTCGAAGCCGCGGTGCCCGCCGACCCCCTCCTGGGCGAACGTCGTCGACAACGAGATGGGTGTCACGACGGCGCCCGTCGTCTCGTCGGGCGGCTGGCCGGCGTGCACGGCGCGCGTCTCGAACCCGAGTCCGCCGTGCATGACGTCGACGTCACCCATCGGTGCGGCCGGGGGGGTCGACGGCGGCGACCGCCTGGAAGTACGTGAGGATGTCGGTGCGGGTCACGACGGCGAGCGGCCGCCCGCCGGACAGCACGAGGAGCGCCGGCGCGACCTCGAGCATCTTGACCGCCCGCTCCACCTTCTGCCCGACGCCGATCGTCGGCAGCTTGGGACCCATCACCTTCTCGACGGGTGTGCTCATCACCGACGGATCGCGGGCGATCGCTTCCATCACCTCGAGCTCGTCGACCGAGCCCGACACCTCGGCGGCGGCGAACGGCGGCGTGTTCTTGCACACCGGCAGCTGGCTCACGCCGTTGGCGCGCATCAGCTCGATGGCCTGGCGCACGGTGTGCTCGGGGTTCACGTACAGCAGCTCTCCCGGACCCTCGCGGGTGTCGAGGACGGCACCGACGCACTCGTCGCACTCGCGCAGGAACCCGAAGTTGGCCATCCAGTCGTCGTCGAAGACCCGTGACAGGTAGCCGCGACCGGAGTCGGGGTTGAGGACGACGACGATGTCGTCGGGGCCGGCCCGCTTGGCGACCTGGATCGCAGCCGCGACGGCCATCCCGCCCGACCCGCCGATCAGGATGCCCTCGACCTCCGACACCCGGCGGGCGGTCATGAAGCTCTCCTCGTCGCTGATGGCGATGACCTCGTCGTACAGGTCGGGCGCCCAGGCCGCCGGGAAGAAGTCCTCGCCGACACCTTCCACGAGGTACGGCCGGCCCGAACCACCGGAGAAGACGGAGCCCTCGGGGTCGGCGGCGACGATGCGGACGTCCGGGTTCTGGGCCTTGAGGTAGCGGGCAACTCCGGTGATCGAGCCGCACGTCCCGGCCCCGGCGACGAAGTGGGTGATCCGGCCGGCCGTCTGCGCCCACAGCTCGGGGCCCGTCGTGCGCTCGTGGGCCAGCGGGTTGGCGGGGTTGGCGTACTGGTTGGGCCGGAACGCCGAGAGCTCCTCGGTCAGCCGCTCGGCGACGGCGTAGTAGCTGCGTGGGTCGTCGGGTGCCACGGCCACGGGACAGACCACGACCTCGGCGCCGTACGCCCGCAACAGGGAGATCTTCTCCGGTGCCACCTTGTCGGTCATCACGAACACGCAGCGGTAGCCGCGCTGGGCAGCGACGATGGCCAGGCCGACCCCGGTGTTCCCACTCGTCGGTTCGACGATGGTGCCGCCCGGCCGCAGGACCCCTTCGCGCTCGGCGGTCAGGATCATCTCCAGCGCCGGGCGGTCCTTGGACGAGCCGCCCGGGTTGGTGGTCTCCATCTTCATCGCGAGCACGCTCGGGAGCTGCTCGACCTCCATCATCCGCCTCATGCGGACGAGGGGGGTGTGGCCGATGAGGTCGATCACCGAATCGGCGATCTCCGTCCCCAGGAGGCGGGTGTCACCCATGGGACCGAGCGTACCTGGGGGTCGAGACGTCATCCCCCGGGAGTCGCCATCCGCGGCAGGTGGCGGCGCACGACGGTCACCGTGGATCGGACGATCAGCACGGCGAAGAACACGATCACGGTGCACAGGGCCATGGTCGCTCCGGCAGCGGTGCTGTGGTGGTAGCTGACGAGGAGGCCGACGAACCCGCCGGCCGCACCCAGTGCCACGGCAAGGGCCATGATCGACGGGACCCGCCGGACGAGGAGCGTCGCCGTGGACGGTGGCGCGATCAGGAACGCGAACACGAGCAGGTTCCCGACCGTGCCGAACGAGGCGACGATGGCGACGGCGACGAGCACCAGCAGGACGCCCCGGGTGAACCTGGGGTGCAGCCCGAGCAGACGGGCCTGGCGTTCGTCGAACGTGCCGACCAGGAGAGCCCGGTGCAGCACCAGCACGACGGCGACGGTGATCGCCGTCGCCACGAGCTGGCGGACGAGGTCGGTGGTGTCGACGCCGGTGATCGAGCCGAACAGGAAGCGGGTGAGGTCGCCCGTGTACCCGCCTCGCTGGCTCGACATGACGACGACGGCGAGGGCGAGGAACCCGACGAACAAGATCCCGATCGACGCGTCGTCGGGCAGGGGTGAGGCCGCCCGCACGACGTTGACGCCGGCCACCATGACGACGGCCGCGACCAGCGCGCCGATCGTCGTGTCGAGGCCGATGACGAACGCGATTGCGATGCCCGGCAGCACACCGTGGGCCAGCGCGTCGCCGAGGAAGCTCATGCCGCGCAGCACGACCCACGTCCCGACGAGTGACGTGCACGTCGCGGTCAGCAGCACGGCCCACAGCGCGTTGACCATGGCGACGTTCCCGCGGAACGGCTCCACCCACCACGCCCACGGGTCGAGCAGCCACGTCACGAGCGTGATCCTGCCGCGCCGACCGACGACGTGCCTGCATCCGTGCCCATCACGTCAGGACGCCGGCGCGTGAGCACATCAGTGCGTCAGCGCATCGGCGATCGAGGTGGCGTCGGTGCGCAGGAGGCCGTCGTACGTGTCGGCGCCGGACCCGGGTTCACCGAGGGCGTCGCTGTAGAGCTGGACGACCGCCACGCCGAGCCGGTCGGCGAGGGCATCGGCATCGGTCGAGCTGGCCAGCGTCTCGGTGAAGATCGCCGGCACGTGCCGGGCTTCGATCGCCTTGGCCAGTCCGTCGAGCTCGCCCGGGCTGGCCTCGGTCAAGGTGCTCGTCGACGGCAGCACGGAACCGACGACCTCGAACCCGTAGCGGTCGGCGAGGTAGCCGAGCGCGTCGTGGTTGGTCACGAGCAACCGGCGGTCGGCGGGGACGGCCCCGAGGGTGGCGGCGAGCTGGGTGTCCAGCGCCACGAGGTCGGTCTGGGCCGCGCTCACGCACCGGTCGATGACCGCCGCGTCCTGACCGGCGGCCACCAGCGCGTCACCGAGCGCGGGCAGCGCGCCGGCGACCCGGGTCGGATCGAACCAGACGTGCGGGTCCTCGCCCTCCCCGGCGAGCTGGATGGTGTCGATGTGCTCACCGATGCGGAAGATCGGCACGCCGCCGTCCTCCACGCTGTCGAGCGTGTCGTCCAGCGTCGCTTCCAGCCCGAGGCCGTTCGCGACGACGAGCGTGGCGCCGTCGAGCACGTGGCGGTCCTGCAACGACGGTTCGAACGAGTGGGGGTCGCCGCCGGCCGGGACGATCGTCCGCACGTCGAGCGGGCCGTCGCACGCCACGCGCTCGACGACGTCGGCCCAGATCCCGGTCGTCGCCACGAGGTACGGCCCGTCGCCGCCGGCCGCCCCGGCAGCTGGCGTCCCGTCGGCTCCACCGTCTCCACCGCACGCGGCGAGCAGGACGGCACACCCCAGCGCCACGGCGACCGGCCATCGCCATGAACTGAGAACCATTCCTAGAACGCTACACTGCCGTCCTCTGGCCTCCAACCCGATGCCCGCCGGGCCGCTCGACGGTGCGCTCGTGGCCGCCACCGACGTGTGCGTCCACTACGGGTCCGTCGTTGCGCTCGCGCCCAGCTCGCTGGAGCTGGCAGCGGGCACGGCGACGGCGCTCGTCGGCCCGAACGGCTCGGGCAAGAGCACGCTGCTGAACGTGCTCGCCGGCCTCGTCCGCCCGACCTCGGGCCGGGTCGAGATCCGGGCCGGCACCCGCATCGCGTTCGTCGCCCAGCAGCAGCACCAGCACTCGTGGATGCCGCTGAGCGTCGCCGACGTGCTCCAGATGGGCCGCTACGGCGAACGCGGCCTGCTCGGGCGGATGCGCGCCGCCGACCGTCGGGCCATCGCCGAGGCCGCCGACCGCTTGGTCGTCGGCGACCTCCGACGCCGTCAGTACGGGGAGCTCTCGGGTGGTCAGCGCCAACGCGTCCTCGTGGCCCAGGCGCTCGCCACCGAGCCGGACCTGCTGCTGCTGGACGAGCCGATCACCGGCCTCGACCTCGTCAGCCAGGACCGGATCCTGCGGATCATCGACGAGGAGACGGCCGCCGGCACCACCGTCGTGCTGTCGACCCACCACCTCGGTGAGGCCGAACGGGCCGACGTCGTCATGCTGCTCGCCGGCTGCCTGCTGGCCGCCGGGCCGCCGGCCGAGGTCCTGCGACCCGACCTGCTCGGAGAGGCGTTCGGGACGCGCATCGTGCGTGACGACGGCTCGACGGTCCTCGTCGACGACCACGGCCATGCCCACGACGACTGCCCCGACGGCGAGCCGGAGTCGGCCAGCCTGCTCGGGCACCACCATCACGATCACCACGCGCACGCCCACGTCGACGAACCGGGCGCCGGCGAGCCGCACTGATCCGACGCGCTGTCGGGCGGCTCACCCGCGGATCAGCTCGACGGTCGCCACGAGCGCCAACGCGGCGAAGACGCCGGCCGCGGCCCTCCGCAGGATCCGCTCGGGGATGACCCGCAGGAGCGCCCGACCGGCGACGACGCCGATCGCGGCGACGGTGACCATCGCCAGGGTGGCGCCGACGAACACCGAGAAGGCCTCCCCCCTCGACGCCAGGCTCGCCGTCGCGAGCTGCGTCAGGTCGCCCCACTCGGCCAGGAACACGATGCCGAAGACGGTCGCCGACACGTGCCACCACGCGATCGGGCGGTTCGGCTCGAACGCGGGACCGTCGACGCCGTCGGCGTCATCCGGATCGTCGGCGCCGCTCGACCGCCACAGCACGACGGCGCCGATGGCGAACAGCACGGCGACGGCGGCGCTGACGACGCGGCCGGGCAGCAGGCCGAGCAGGCGTCCGGCCGCCGTGGCGATGACCATCTGCAGGGTCAACGCGGTCGCGGCCCCGATCCAGACGGCCAACGGTCGCCGGAAGCGGGCCGAGAGCACGATCGTCGCCAGCATCGTCTTGTCGGGAAGCTCGGCGACGAAGATCGTGGCGAACGCGGTGACGATGGTCGCCGGGTCCACGACGGCACATTCAAGCGGGTGGCGGCCCGGGCCGCCCCGCGCGGTGCTCAGGTGCGGGCGAGGCGGGGCAGGCTCTCGAGGTGGTCGAGGACCGCCTCCATGCCCTCGAGGGCGTCGCCGCCAGGCTCGATCTCGTCCAACGTGAGCTGCAGGTACGTGGTGTCGCCGAGGTCGACGACCGTCCACGACAGGGCGACGTCGAGCTCATCGGTGCCCGGCAGGTACAGCCAGTCGGTGCGTGTGCCGTTGTGATCGGTCGTCGACACCGTCAACGAGCGGGCCCACGTCGCGGCCACCAGGTCGGCGATGCCGGCGCGGACGTCGGCGGCGGGTGCGGCGACGAACCGCTGGGTGCGATGGGTCCACATGTTCGGTGCTCCTCGTCGGGCCGCCCCGGCGGCGGCTGCGGGACGAGCGTCGACCGTGACGCATGGGACCGACGTGAACCCTGCGTGGAGCACCTTTTCGGCGCGGTCGGCCGGGCTGACACCCCATCGGTACAGTCGACCGGGTGACCTGGACGATCGAGCAGGTGGTGGCCATCGCGCCCACGCCGTCCGCCTTCGCGGCGGCCGACGCGCTCGCGCTGACGTCGCGCTGGTCGTCGCTCGGTGCCGACGACCGTGCGGCGTGGGGCCGCTGTCGGGGTGCCGGCCGTGAGCCGTACGAGACGATGGTCGATCACGCCGAGGTCGCCTGGCGCTGCTCGTGCCCGAGCCGTTCACGCCCGTGCAAGCACGCGCTCGCCCTGCTGATCCTCTGGGTGCGCGGCTACGTCCCGGTTGTCGTCGCGCCGCCCGGGGTGCACTCGTGGATCGCCGGTCGCCGGGGGCGCGAGGCGCGCGATCCGACCGCCGGCGGGCCCCGTCCCGGCGCGGCGATCGACGATGCCGAGGCGCCGGACCCCTCACCGAGCGACCCGCCCGATCTCGACCGGCTGCGCGACGAGCGGGTGGCCCGATTGCACGCCGGGCTGGTCGAGCTCGACCGCTGGCTCGACGACCGCCTCCGCACCGGCCTGGCCGATGCCGCGCTGGCCCGCTATGCGACGTGGGACGAGCTGGCCGCCCGCCTCGTCGATGCTCGGGCCGGTTCCCTCGCCAACCGGGTCCGTCGGTTGGCCGGTGTGGTCGGTGCCCGACCCGACTGGCACGAGGTCGTCCTCGCCGAGCTCGGTGTGCTGCACCTGCTGGCCCAGGCCGGCCAGCGGTTACCGGAGCTGCCCGGCCCGCTCGCCGATTCCGTCGCCACGGCGTGCGGGTGGCAGGTCCGCCAGGCCGACGTCCGCGCCGGCGTCCCGGCCACGGACACGTGGGTGGTGGCCGGGCGCAGCGACACCCGCGAGGACCGCATCGAGGTCCGTCGCACCTGGTTGCGCGGCCACACGACCGGCCGCTGGGCGATGGTGCTGGAGTTCGCCGCCTACCGCCAGTCGCTCGACACATCCCTCGCGCCCGGCCGCGCGCTCGTCGCTGATCTGCACTTCTACCCCGGCCCGTCCACGCGGGCGCTCATCGGCGACATCCACGACGTCCACGACCAGCCGGCAACGGTCGGCGCCCCGGCGCTCCCCGTCGACACGGTCGCCGGTGCCTGCGCTGCTGTCGGCTCGACGCTGTCCGGCGAGCCGTGGCTCGACCGCGTGCCGGCGACCGTGCGCGCCGCGCCGGCGAGGGTCGACGGCCGGTGGTTCCTCAGCGACGCCACCGGGTCGATCGCCCTGGTTCCCGGCGCGCCGGGGCTGGCGACGCTCCTCGCCGCTTCGGTCGGCGAGGAGGTCGACGTCACCATCGAGTGGACGACCGACGGCGCCGTCCCGCTGACGGTGCACCTCGCCGATCGGGCGATCGACATCGGTCCGCGAGCCGATCCCTCGTTCGTGAGCGCAGCATGACGCCCAGCGGTGGACCCCGCCGGTCCGGCGTCGACCGGATCGTCGGCCGATGACCCTGGCCGACCATTGGCACGAGCTCGTGACGGCGTCGCTGCTCGGCACCGACCGCCGGGATCCGCCCGCCGCGCCCGTCGGCCCGCTCGCCGACGTCGTGCGCGACACCGTCGTCCCGACGTCGTCGGCCCGCATGCTCACGGCGGTCGGTGCCTGCGTCGCCGCCCGCCGTGCCGGCATGCAGCCGCTGGCGCCCGTCTCCGCGCTCGGTCACCCGGCTCCCGACGACCGCCCGATGCTGCGCGTCGCCGCGGCGACGCGCTGGCGCACGGTGGTGGACGAGTGGCCCGTGCTGGAGGACGAGTGGTTGCTCGAGGTCGAGCGTGGCGGCTGGCGGCTGTCGCCGGACGTCCTCGTCGGCCTGCTCCGCCGGCACCGCACCGACGCCGTGCGCCGGGCCCGCGTCGCGCGCATCGGCGGCCCCGTGGTCAGCTGGCTCATCGCCGTGCAGCCCCAGCTGGCGCCGCCCGCGGGTGCCCGCGTCGCGCCCGGCGTCGACCTCGGCCTGCCCGGTCTGGCCGTGCCACCCGAACTGCTCGCCCTGCTCGATGCCCCCGGCGAGGCGTTCGGCGGCGCCGTGCTCGCCGGGTTCACGAGCGGGGCGTTCGGTCGTGCCCACCGCGCCGTGCTCGTCAACGCGATCGCCCGCTGCCGTGCCGACGCGCTCGCGTCGCTGGCTGCCTCGCTCGGCGCCTCGGACGTGCCCGACGAGGCCCTCGGCGTGGCCCGGTCCCTCGCCGACCTGGCCGCGTGCCGCCAGGCCATGCTGGAGGAGCTGATGCCATGACCCAGCCCTCACCCGCGGCGGCCCTGCGCCCGCACGCCGAGGAGCAGTTCGCCGGAGAGCTGGCGGCCCTCGGCGCGCTCGACGATCGGCCGCGGCCGCCGAACTGGGAGCTGTCGCCGTGGGCCGTCGTGACGTACCTGCTCGGCGGAGTACTCGGCGACGGCACCCCGATCACGCCGAAGTACGTCGGACAGCGCCGCCTGGTGGAGATCGCCGTCGCCACGCTGGCCACCGACCGGGCGCTCCTGCTGCTCGGTGTGCCCGGCACGGCGAAGACCTGGGTCAGCGAGCACCTCGCCGCCGCGATCAGCGGCGATTCGACCCTCCTCGTGCAAGGCACGGCCGGCACGACCGAGGAGACGCTGCGCTACGGCTGGAACTACGCCCGCCTGCTCGCCGAGGGCCCGACCGAGGCCGCGCTGGTGCCGAGCCCCGTCTACCGGGCGATGCGCACCGGCCGCCTGGTGCGCATCGAGGAGCTCACCCGCATGCCGTCGGAGGTGCAGGACGCCCTCGTCACCGTGCTGTCGGAGAAGGTCCTCCCCGTCCCCGAGCTCAACACCGAGGTCGCCGCGGTGCACGGGTTCAACCTCATCGCCACCGCCAACGATCGCGATCGCGGCATCAACGAGCTGTCCAGCGCGCTGCGCCGGCGCTTCAACACCGTCGTGCTGCCCCTCCCGGCGACGGCCGAGGAGGAGATGGCGATCGTCGCCCAGCGCGTCGCCGAGCTGGGCGCGGCGCTGGCCCTTCCTGCCGTGCCGGCCGCATCGGACGAGATCCGGCGCGTCGTCACGATCTTCCGCGAGCTGCGTGACGGCTCGACCGAGGATGGCCGGACCAGCCTCAAGGTCCCGACCGGCACGCTCTCGACGGCCGAGGCGATCTCCGTCGTCACCAACGGGCTGGCCCTCGCCGCCCACTTCGGGGACGGCACGTTGCGGGCCGCCGACCTGGCCGGCGGCATCGTCGGCGCCGTCGTGCGCGATCCCTTGCACGACGACGTGGCGTGGCGGGAGTACCTGGAGGGGGTGGTGCGCGACCGTGACGGCTGGGCCGACTTCTACGACGCCTGCCAGGACCTCGCCTGACCGGGCTCCCGACAGGGCGCCGGGCCGGCGGCTGCACCTGCTCGGGATCCGCCACCACGGCCCTGGCTCGGCGCGATCGGTGCGCCGGGCCCTCGACGAGATCGAGCCGGACGTCGTGCTCGTCGAGGTGCCGGCCGACGCCGGCGCCGCCCTGGCGTGGATCGGTCAGCCCGGTCTGGTCCCGCCCGTCGCGCTCCTCGGCTACGCCGTCCAGCAGCAGGAGCGGGCCGTCTTCGCCCCGTTCGCCGAGTTCAGCCCGGAGTGGCAGGCCGTCTCATGGGCAGCCGAGCGCGAGGTGCCGGTCGAGGCGATCGACCTCCCGCTGGCCGTGACGCTGGCGCTGTCCTCGCCCGGGCGTGCCGCGCCCGACGAGCCTGAGCTCGAGCCCGTTCGGCCGGCGGGCCGCGACCCGCTGGCCGCACTCGCCGCGGCCGCAGGAGAGCCCGACCCCGAACGCTGGTGGGAGGACGTCGTCGAGCACGTCGGCGACGGGGAGCTCGTCTTCGACGCCGTCGGCGAGGCCATGGCCGCCGTGCGCGCCGGCACGGTGGCACCTCGGATCGACGTGCTGCGCGAGGCCCACATGCGGCGCCGGATCCGCGCCCACGCGAAGGGTGATGCGGTCGTCGCCGTCGTGTGCGGCGCCTGGCACGTGCCGGCGCTCGATCCGGCTGTCGCGCCCTGGCCGCCGGCCGGCGACGACATCGCGGCGCTGAAGGGGTTGGCGACGGTCAAGGTGGCGGTCACGTGGGTGCCGTGGACGCACCGTCGCCTCGGTCGGGCGACCGGCTACGGCGCTGGTGTCGCCAGTCCCGGGTGGTACGACCACGTCTTCCGCCACCCGGGTCCCGGCGGTGTGTCGCGGTTCTTCGTCGACGCGGCGCACGCCCTGCGGCGACGGGGCATCTCGGCCTCACCCGACCACGTGATCGCGGCGTCCCGGCTGGCGTCGTCGCTGGCGGCGATGCGCGACCGTCCGCGCGCCGGCCTGGCCGAGGTCCTCGACGCCAGCGAGTCCGTGCTCGGCGGCCTCCCCCTGGTGCTCGACGAGCTGGTGATCGGCAACGCGATCGGCGAGGTCCCTCCCGACGCGCCGCAGGTGCCACTGGCCCGTGACGTGGCGGCCAGCCAGCGGGCGGCCCGCCTGAAGCCGGAGACCGTGCCGCGCACCGTCGAGCTCGACCTGCGCACGCCGAACGGGCGACGACGTTCCCACCTCCTGCACCGCCTCGTCGCCCTCGGCGTCCACTGGGGCGCGATCGAGGAGGGTCGCGGGTCGAGCGGCACGTTCCGCGAGACGTGGCGCGTGGCCTGGGAGCCCGAGCTGTCGGTGCGCATCGTCGAGCTCGCCGGTCACGGGACGACGGTCGAGGCCGCGGCGACGTCCGTGCTCGTCGAGCGCGTCGGCCGGTCATCGCGCCTGGCCGACGTGAGCGCCGCCGTCGAGCTGGCCCTGCTGGCCGACCTCCGCGACGCCCTGCCGCCGATCGTGCGCGCCCTCGGCGACCTCGCGGCCCGGGCTCCCGACATCGCCGAGCTGATCGACGCGCTCGGTCCCTTGGCCGGCGCCCTGCGCTACGGCGACGTGCGGGGCACGGATGCGACATCGCTGCGGGTCGTCTTCGACGAGCTCGTCGTGCGCGTCGTGGCCGGGCTGGGCCGGGCCGCCGAGGGACTCGACGACGACGCAGCGCGGGCGATGATCGAGCGCATGAGCGCCGCCCAGGCCGCGCTCGCCGTCGTCGACCACCCGGCCCGTCATCGATCGTTGCCCGCCGTGCTCGCGCAGCTCGCCGAGGGCCGTCGTGTCCATGGGCTCGTCCAGGGACGGGCGACGCGGCTGCTCCACGACGCCGGTCATTGGCCGCCGGCGACCGTGGAGGCCCGCTTGGGCCGGGCGTTGACGCCGGGCACGCCGGCGGCCGACGGCTCGGCGTTCGTGGAGGGATTCCTCGCCGGCAGCGGCACGGTGCTCGTGCACGACGCCCAGCTGCTGGCCGCCGTCGACACCTGGATCGCCTCGCTGCGCACCGACGCGTTCGACGCCGTCGTCGCCCTGCTGCGTCGCACGTTCGGGGCGTTCGAGCCAGCCGAGCGCCGCCAGCTCGGTGTGCTGCTGGCGACGGGCCGGGTCGAACGGGTGGCTCCGATGGGCGACGACGTCGACGATGCCCGTGCCCGAGCCGGCCTGGCCACCGTGCGGGCGATGCTCGGCCTGGCACCACGCCCGGACGGTGCAGCATGACCGGCCGAACGGCGCAGGGTGACCGCTTGGGCGGGCCGCCGATGACGCCGGCGGTCTCGGAGATGGAACGGTTGCGGCGCTGGCGTCTCGTCCTCGGTGGCGGCGACGCCGATGGCACGGGCGCCGACCTGCAGGGCGACGACCGCCGCATCGACGGCGCGCTCGGTGCCCTCTACGACCGCGTCGCCTCCCGCGGGCGTGGCTCGGGCCGGGCCGGCGGGCTGGCCCGCTCGGCGCCGTCGGTGGCGCGTTGGCTCGGCGACATCCGGCGCTACTTCCCGACGCCGGTCGTCCAGGTGCTGCAGCGCGATGCCGTCGAGCGCCTCGACCTCCACCGGCTGTTGCTCGAGCCGGAGCTGTTGAGCGAGCTGCAACCCGACGTCCACCTCGTCACGCTGCTCGTCGAGCTCAACCGGGCCTTGCCCGACGAGACGCGAGCGACGGCCCGGCAGGTCGTCGCCCAGGTCCTCGCCGAGCTCGAGGCCCGGCTTGCCGATCGCACCCGCCAGGCCGTCCGGGGCGCGTTGGCTCGCGCCAGCCGGACGGGGCGACCGCGGCCGGCCGACATCGACTGGCCGGGCACGATCCGCGCCAACCTGCGCCACTGGCTGCCCGAGCACCGCACCGTGGTGCCCGAGCGGCTGGTCGGCTTCGGTCGCCACCAGCGCAGCCTGGCCCGTGACGTGATCGTCGCCGTCGACCAGAGCGGGTCGATGGCCGGCAGCGTCGTCCACGCCTCGCTGTTCGCCTGCGTGTTGGCCCGGCTGCCGACGTTGCGCACGTCGATGCTGGCGTTCGACACCGCGGTCGGCGACCTCACCCCGTTGCTGTCCGATCCGGTCGACGTGCTGTTCGGCGTCCAGCTCGGCGGCGGCACCGACATCGCCAACGCGCTCGGTGTCTGCCGTCAATTCATCTCGCGCCCCCAGGACACGCTGTTGATCCTCGTCAGCGACCTGTTCGAAGGGGGCAGCCGCGATCTGATGCGATCACGGGTCGCCGGGCTCGTCCGTGACGGTGTCACCGTGCTCGTGCTGCTGGCGCTGTCCGACGACGGGGTCCCGGCCCACGACCACCACGAGGCCGAGGAGCTCGCCGCGCTCGGCGCGATCGTGACGTCTTGCACCCCTGACGAGTTCCCGGATGTGCTGGCCAGCAGCCTCTGACGCGCCGCCCGGTCGGTCGATCAGGTCTGGGTGCCGACCTTGAGATCCTTGAACGGGCTCGTCGAGTCGATGCCGGGGTCCTTGGGCAGGCCGAGGACACGCTCCCCGACGATGTTGCGCATGATCTCGTCCGAGCCGCCGGCGATGTGCCCGCCGGGGGCGCCGAGCAGCAGTTGGTTCCAGGCGTAGGTGCCCCACTCGCCGGTGTCGGCGGTGATCCGCGGTCCGAGGACGGTGGCGACGAAGTCGGCGACGCGCGTCGCCTGCTGCGACCCGGCCAGCTTGGCGATGCTCATCTCCGGTCCGGGCAGCTCGCCGGCGCGGATGCGGTCCATCGCCCGCTGGTTCGTGTACTCGGCGACCCGGGCCGACGTGATCAGCCCGGCCAGCTGCTGGCGCACGACCGGGTCCGAGGCCAACCCGTAGTGGCGCACCATCTCGACCACCTTGACGAGGACCTGGCCGCCGCCGCGGCCTCCTCCGCCGGCACCGATCGCGGCGCGCTCGTTCATCAGGGTGGTCAGGGCGACGTTCCAGCCGTTGTTGACGTCGCCGAGGCGGTGCGAGTCGGGCACCCGCACCTCGGTGAAGAAGACCTCGTTGAAGCTGGCCCCTCCCGTCATCTGGCGCAGCGGGCGGATCTCCACGCCCGGCGCCCGCATGTCGACGACGAACCCGGTCAGGCCCTTGTGCTTGGGCAGGTCGGGATCGGTGCGGGCGATGATCTCGCCGATGTCGGAGTACTGCGCCCCGGAGGTCCACACCTTCTGGCCGTTGAGGATCCACTCGTCGCCGTCGCGCTCGGCCCGGGTCTGCAGGCTGGCCAGGTCGCTGCCGGCGCCCGGCTCGGAGAACAGCTGGCAGCCGACGATGTCGCCGCGGTACATCGCCTTGAGGTAGGCGTCCTTGGCCAGGTCGGAGCCGTGGGCGAGGATCGTCGGGGCGACCATGCCCAGGCCGATGGTGAGCGACGAGTCGCCGGGGACGTCGTAGTTGCGGCTGATCCGCTCGAACGTCCGCTGGTAGGGCACGCCGAGGCCCCGGCCGCCGAGCTCGGTCGGGCCGGTGATCCAGCCCAGTCCG
>JBEVOM010000091.1:0-29084 GCA_040507575.1 Ilumatobacteraceae bacterium | reverse complement strand
CCGCGGGACGAACCATCTACACGCCGAGCACCGTGCAGCCGAAGTTCGTCAAGGCCGCGAGCACGTTCCCGTTCGGCTTCGAGACGACGGGCGACTCGTGGATCAACTATTGGCGCACGGGCCCGAACACGTTCGTCGAGTGGCGCGGATCCGGGTCCGGCTCGGGCGCGAAGAGTCTCGGTCAAGAGCTCGCGCAGACGCGCCAGTTCTCCGAATGCCAAGTACGCAACGTCTTCGAGAAGGTCTGTTACCGCGCGCCGAACGGACCGGCGGACTTGCAAGCCGTCGAGACGATCGCGAACAGCTTCGAGGCGAATAATCGCAGCTTGAAGCGCGTGTTCGCCGAGACGGCCGTGTATTGCATGGGTAACTAACCAACGTGCGCGCTGCAGCGTGCGGCGCTTCGGGAGAGTCGTCGTGAAGGACCACACCTTGTTTTGCGGCAGCGTCGGCGCAGTGCGCCGCTCGATGCCGCGCGTGATCGCCGCCGTCGTAGTCGCGCTCGCCATTGCAGGCTGCGTTCGCGACGAAGAGCCGTTGGCCGACGACCAAACCGGGCAGACGCCCGTCGGTGGCGGCGGCGGTGGAGGTAACGGCGGTGGGGGGGGGGGGACGCCCCCCCCCCCAACACTCGGATGACCGCAAACACTCGGATGTGTCGGCCGGGTACCGTGCTCGGCATGGCCGGCGCCTCGTACCCAGCCGAGCGCCCGCGACGCCTGCGGCGCACGCCGGCCCTGCGCGAGCTCGTCGCCGAGACGACGGTCCGCACCAGCGACCTGATCGCCCCGCTGTTCGTGCGCGAGGGCATCAGCGAGCCGCAGCCGATCGCGTCGCTGCCGGGCGTCGTCCAGCACACCCGGGAGAGCCTGCGCAAGGAGGTCAGCGAGCTCGCCGCCCTCGGGGTGCGCGCCGTCGTGCTCTTCGGCGTGCCGGCGGGCAAGGACGCCGTCGGATCGGGCGCGTTCGACCCGACGGGCATCGTGCAGGTGGCCCTCGCCGACCTGCGCGGCGACGTCGGCGACGACGTGGTGCTGATCGCCGACCTGTGTGTGGACGAGTACACCGACCACGGTCACTGCGGCGTGCTCGACGAGCACGGCGACGTCGACAACGACGCCACGCTCGAGATCTACGCCAAGGCCGCCGTCGCCCAGGCCAGGGCCGGGGCCGCCGTCGTCGCTCCGAGCGGGATGATGGACGGCCAGGTCGGTCGCATCCGCGGCGCGCTGGATGGCGAGGGGTTCGCGGACGTGTCGATCCTCGCCTACTCGGCGAAGTACGCGTCCGGGCTGTACGGACCGTTCCGCGACGCGGTGGACGTCACGATCGCCGGCGGCGGGGACCGCAAGGGCTATCAGCAGGACTGGCGCAACGCCCGGGAAGCGCTGCGGGAGATCGATGCCGACGTCGCCCAGGGCGCCGACATGGTGATGGTCAAGCCGGCGCTGGCCTACCTCGACGTGATCGCGGCGGCCCGCCGGCGCGTCGATGTCCCCATCGCGGCGTACCACGTGTCCGGCGAGTACGCGATGATCCAGGCCGCCGCGGCGAACGGATGGATCGATGGTGACGCCGTCGCCCTGGAGCACCTCACGGCGATCAAACGGGCCGGCGCCGACATGGTGTTGACGTACCTCGCCCGCTGGTTCGCCGAAGGTCCGGGGCGGAGCACGTCGAGATGACGATCCCGCCGTGACCGTCGCGGCGCCGGCAGGCGTCATCCCGTACTGCGACAGCGTCACGTGCCCGGCTGCCGGGTGCGACCCGGTCGTGTGCACCGGGGCCGGCGTCCCGTCCAACGACGTGCTGTTCGAGCGGTCGCGCCACGCGATCCCCGGTGGCGTCAACTCCTCGATCCGGGCGTTCAAGGCCGTCGGCGGTCGGCCCTACGTCGTCGCCCGTGCCGAGGGAGCCTACGTGTGGGACGTCGAGGGCACCCGCTACATCGACCTCGTCCAGAGCTACGGAGCGGTCATCCTCGGTCACGCCCACCCGGCCGTCACCGCGGCCGTCACGGCGGCCGCCACCGACGGCACCTCGTTCGGCGCGCCGACGCCGCGAGAGATGAAGCTGGCCGAGGCGGTCACCGAGCGGGTGCCGAGCTGTGAGCTCGTGCGCCTCATGAACTCCGGCACGGAAGCGACGAGCACAGCGGTGCGATTGGCACGCGGCGTCACGGGCCGTGACCGCATCGTCATCTTCCACGGCAACTTCCACGGGGCCACCGATGCGCTGCTCGCCGCAGGCGGCAGTGGTGTCGCCACCCTCGGACTGCCGGGCACGGCCGGCGTGCCGGCGGGTGCCGTGGCCGAGACGATGGTCGTGCCGTACAACGAGGTGCCTGTGCTCGGCGACGACGTGGCGGCAGTGATCGTCGAACCGGTCGCCGCGAACATGGGTGTCATCGCCCCGCAACCCGGGTTCCTGTCCGGCCTGCGGGCCGAGTGCGACCGCGTCGGGGCGTTGCTCGTCTTCGACGAGGTGATCACCGGGTTCCGCCTCGACCGCGGCGGTGCCCAGGCGAAGTACGACGTCGCCCCCGACATCACGACGTTCGGCAAGGTGATCGGCGGCGGCCTGCCGATCGGTGCGGTCGGCGGTCGCCGCGACGTGATGGAGACGCTGTCGCCGCTCGGGCCCGTCTTCCATGCCGGGACCCTCTCGGGGAACCCGTTGGCGACGGCGGCCGGGCTCGCCGCCCTCGGCCAGCTCACCGCCGACGTGTACATCGAGTTGGCGGCCCGCGCCCGGCACCTGGCCGCGCTGTTGCGCGATGCGTGCGCGTCGGCCGGGTTCGCCGCCACGTTCCCCGTCGTCGGCCCGCTGCTCGGCATCGTGTGCGGTGACGTGCCCACCCCTGTCGACTTCGCCGGGGCGAAGCGCACCGACGAGGCCGCCTACGCGGCACTCTTCCAGGCGATGCTCGCCGAGGGCGTCGCGATGGCACCAGGCGCGTACGAGGCGATCTTCGTCGGCCTCGGGCACGATGACGCGGTGCTCGAGGAGATCGGTGAGCGGGCGGCCCGGGCCGCCCGCGCCGCCGTCGCCGACCTCGGCTGACCGGATCGGCGCCGAGCGGTCACCGGGCCGAGGGCGCCGGTGCCGGTGGCGGCTCGGGGCCCGCCGGTAGCGTTCGGCTGATGCGGCAGGTGCTCTCGTGGCGGTTCGTCGCCACGATCGGAGCGCTCCTCGGGCTGACGTTCTTCGTGTACGTGGCGTTCGCCGACGGCAGCTCGATCTCGGAGGTCGTCGCGCCGTCGTCGCCGACGGCTCGGCGGACCGATCTCGTCGCGCTCGCGCTGTCGTCGGCCCCTGGCGAGGGGTTCGCCATGGCGAACGGCAGGGCGGGTGGCGAGTTGACCATGGACCTCGTGCCCGACGACCGCACGGCGAAGGTGTTCCCCGGAACGCCGGGTGAGATCACGTGTCCCGATCTCACCAAGCCGTGCGCGCTGCTCGCCGAGACGCTCGGGGACACGATCACGTGGTTCGCGCTCGTGCCGATGGGTGCCAACTTCCAGTTCGAGCTCCCGGCCATCGAGTCGCTCGATGGCGGGTACGCCAACCTCGTCAACGGCTGGCAGGTCCCGTACGCGTCGGTGATCGACCGCAGCCGGTGCGAGGACGTGTACCCGGCCGAGTCGTTCTCCGAGTTCCTCAAGGTCGCCGGGACCAACTTCCGTGCCGTCTACAACCTCGGCCGGGCCTCGATCACCTCCGTCATCTGCTGAGCGGGGCGCCGGGCGAACACTTCGTGGCGCGGAACCGGACCTGGTGCTCGCGGCGCTCGACGGTCACGGCGGAGAAGCCGGCTCGCCGGAGGCGGTCGGCCAGGGTGTCGGGATCGACGGGGTTGAAGACGTCGTCGACGTGCCCGGCCCTGACCACCTCGGTGTCCAGCGAGTCGACACCGACGAGCACGCCACCTGGTCGCAGCACGCGGTGGACCTCGGCGAACAGGCGGTCCTGCTGCTCCGTCGTCGGCACGTGGTGGAGCATCGTGAAGCAGGCCGCCGACGAGTACGTGTCGGCGGGCAGCGCACCGTCGGTGGCGTCGGCGTTCACGACGTCGACGTTGGTCCCGGCGAGGCGCGCCGCCAGCTCGCGCGCGAGGTCGGCGTCCAGCTCGACCGCAGTGACCCGTTCCGTCCGCTGGCGCAGCACGTCGGTCGTCAGGCCGGGCCCCGGCCCGATCTCCAGCAGATGAGGCCCCAGGTCGGTCTGCTGCAGCGTCCACGGCACGAGGTCGTGCTCGATGGCCTCCCGCCACTGCGGACTGACCAGGTATCGGAGGTGGCCCTCGTTCATCCGGCGGCCGATGCGACGGTGGTCGTGGTGGCGTCCGCGGCGATGCGGACCTGGTACGCCGCTTCGGCGCGACGCAGGAAGTCGATCAGGACGCGGTTGAACGTCGACGCGTGCTCGATCATGAGACCGTGGGCGGCGCCGCTGATGACGACGAGCTCGGCCGTCGGGATCAGCTCGGCGAGCTCTTCGCTGTCACCGCGGGGCGTCAGGATGTCCTGGTTCCCGACGACGACGAGCGCCGGGACGTCGATGTTCCCGAGGCGATCGATCAGCGTCTCGTCCGCCGAGAGGATGGCGTCGACCTGGGCGGCGAACGCGTGCGTCGGTCGCCCGAACGCCAGTGGTCCGAGCCAGCCGATGGCCGGCATGATCCGCCGGAACGAGCGCGGCCCGATCACCCAACGAGCCGCCTCCCTCGTCATCGACCCCATCCCGCGCCCCCGCGCGGTGGCGCCCCAGCCGGCCAGCAGCTCGCGACGCCACGGATGGTTGCGGCACGACGTGCACACGAGCGTCAGCGACCGCACGCGCACAGGGTGGGCGAGCGTCAGGACCTGGGCGATCGCCCCGCCCATCGACGCGCCGACGACGTGGGCGTCCACCGCGTGGACGGCGTCGAGGACGGCGATGGCGTCGTCGGCCATCTGGTCGAGGGTGTAGGTCCCGTGCGGCTTGTCGCTGCGACCCGAGCCTCGGTTGTCGAACGCGATCGTCCGGTAGCCCCAGGCCAGCGCCAGCCGTTGGAGGTCCCAGCCGTGCTTGTCGGCGCCGAGCCCCTGGATGAGGAGGACGGCGGGGCCGCCGCGGCGACCGCTGACGCGGTAGTGCAACCGTGTGCCGTCGGCCGCCGTGGCGTAGGACATGTCAGCTGCCGCCCATCCCGCTGAGCGGTAGCCAGTCGAGCGGCGTACCGGTCTGGGCGCCGCCCCACTCGTCGAGCAGGTGCTGGATGCGCTGTTCGAGCTGGTCGGCGAGCTCGAGCTCGATCAGTGGCCCCCTCCGGCGCCGGCTCGGCCGCAGGGCCGAGCCGATCTCGATGCGGGCCGATCGCCCGATCGGCGACGAGGCCGTCGCCGCTGGGAACACCGCCGAACGGGTCTCCACCGCCGCACCGATCAACTGGTGATCGACGCGGCCGACGCGGCGCGGGTGCATCGTCGGCTCGGCCCCGACCACGAGCAGCTCGCCGGCCCGCAACGCCCCCGCCACCTCGTCGGGTCGGGCCAGCAGGCCACCGAGGCGGCGAGCCAGCGCACCGAGCGGGGCGATGTCGGAACGGCCGACGAAGCGCACGGTCCGGCCCGTCTCGTTGGCGAGCGACAGTGCGGTGACGAGCGACGACAGGCCGTAGCGGCGGGTGTTGGCGACGACGAGCGCGCCAGCCCGAACCGGCAGGTGGTCGACGCCGCCGATCACGGTGTGCCAGCGCAACCGGGCGAACGTCTGGCTGGCGCCGACGAGCGTCGGGTCGAGGCCCCAGTCGTCGACGTGCCATGCACCCATGCCGACGACCTGGCGAGCCGCGGCCCGCGCTGCGGTGCGCCGCCCGGCGGTGAGGGCCCGCTCCACCGGCAGCGTGATGACCCGGGCCTCGTAACTGGAATCCGTCATCAGGCGACCGCCCTGCGGGCGGGGATGCGCACGACGGTCGGCCACTCGTACAGGTGGTCGATCACGTCGGGTGTCGTGCGGACGGGCGCGAACCCGAGCAGCTCCTGCATCCGCGAGTTGTCGGCGAGGCGGCCACGGTGCAGCGTCTCCAGCACGTGGTCGGGGATCGGCGAGCCGAGCATGCCGCTGATGACCCGGGCGATGCGCCATTCCGGACCGATGATCGGCACCGGGATGCGCCGACCCCGGCGCGACGCCTGGAACGCGGTGATGGCGCCGTTGGCCACGACGTTGACCGGCTCGGCGAGGCGGGTCCGGGCGGCGGCGACGAACGCCCGGGCGACCTCGACGTCCTCGACGACGGCGAACGGCGGATCGGCCAGCCCGCTGAACGGGACGGCCGGCATCCGCAGCACGCGGCCGAGCGGGCTGGGTACGTGGGGACCGAGCACGGTGCCGT
Source organism: Ilumatobacteraceae bacterium (assembly GCA_040507575.1). GTDB lineage: Bacteria > Actinomycetota > Acidimicrobiia > Acidimicrobiales > Ilumatobacteraceae > JALZMG01. Next base: position 22,702 of record JBEVOM010000091.1, on the reverse strand, counting down.
GCCTGATGGCCCCGACCGTGACACCGACGCGCCGGCCGATCGACGCCGCGGTCCGCTCGATGGCCGCCAGCATGCGGCCGTAGTCGCACGTCGGGTCGAGGTCGGCCGACTCGTCCGGGCGGGTCGGCGCGCCACGCGACCGCCCGTAGATCTCGGTGCCGCTGCGCACGATGACCGACTCCAGCGCGCGGCACTCGGCCGCGGCGCCGAGTATCGATGTGGCGGCGTCGTCGGTGAGTTGCCGCGCCGTGGCGGGGCTGGCCCGACTCGACGGCTCCCACACGGCGAGGTGCACGACGACGTGCGGGTTGAACGCCGTGATCGTGTCGACGATCCGGTCGTGGTCGCTCGGCGACACGAGGTGGAACGACGCCCGGTGCAGGCGCCGACGCGGCGGGTCGACGTCGAGGCCGACGAGCTCGCCGACCCAGTCCTCGTCCTCCAGGCGGGCGGCGACGCGCGACCCCAGGTCGCCGCCCATGCCGCTGACCAGCACTCGCCGTCCTGCCGCCATGGAGAGAACCTACCCGCCGGTAGATGCAGGCCCCCGAACCGCACTGAGCCGATCGTGTGCCAATCGGGTGACGGCGGGCTGTGCCACCGGCGGGTCATGGCGCCGTCACAGCTGCCGGGACGATGTGACCTCGTGCTGGAAGATGGCGGTGTCGACGATCGCATCGGTCTGCTCGTCCGATGGTCCGCCGCCGCGGAACGCCTCGACGGCGGCCGTCGAATCCCATTGCTCGTACACGTTGAGACGGCCGTCCTCCAGCGCGTCGGCCGAGATGTGGAAGTCGATGCAGCCGGGCGCGGCGCGGGCCTGTTCGATCACCTCGACGCACCCATGGAGGTAGTCATCCTTCAGTGCCGGCTCGACGTACAGCTTTCCGGAGACGATGATCATGTCCGTCTGACCGCCCGTGGGCCGGGAACTGAGCGCCGCCCCCTGGGCCGGCATCCCGGCGGCCCCCTTGCGGTCAGGTCCGGCGCGGCGTGCGAGACTGGCGGCGGTGCCCGTGCCGACCAACGAGGAGCTCGTCCGTCGCTCGTGTGACGTTGCCGCCCGGGCCCGCGCTGCCGGCAACCAGCCGTTCGGCTCGTTGCTCGTCGGACCCGACGGTGAGGTGCTGCTGGAGGCGGAGAACACCGTCGTCACCGCCCGGGATGCGACGGGGCACGCCGAGACGAACCTGGTGCGCGACGCGTCGGTCCGCTTCGACGAGGCCCGCCTGCGCACGTGCACGTTGGTGTCGAGCACCGAGCCGTGCGCGATGTGCGCCGGGGCCATCTACTGGAGCGGCATCAGCCACGTCGTGTTCGGCCTGTCGGAGGCCGTGCTGCGGGTGATGGCCGGCGCCGTTCCCACGTACCCGACGATGGCGCTGCCGTGCCGGGTGGTGTTCGCCAGCGGTTCCCGGCGCGTCACCGTCAGCGGCCCGGTCGACATCGCCGAGGCGCGCGCCGTGCACGACGGCTTCTGGTCGCCCGTCGTCGAGGTCTAGCGCAGCTTGGGCGCCGTCATGATGACGTTGCGGGCGAACGGGTCGAGCTGGCGCCCGGCCAGCCGCTCGGTGACGGTGATCGCCTGCGTGTCGTCGTCGACGAGGCCGGCCCAGCGGATGTAGCCCCCCATGATCCCGACGATGCGGTCACCGACCTCCTCGCCGTGGACGATGATCTTGACGCCCGCCTTCAACAGCTCGTGGAGCTCGCGATAGAACGACTTGAGCCACGGTTCGAGGTCGTCGGCGTTGAACGGTCGGTGGCGCGACGTGACACCCAACTCGTCGTAGTTGTGCAGGTTGTGGGGCGCCGAGATCAGCGAGATGACGCAGCCGAAGCCGTTCTCGCGGATCCAGATGATCTCTTCCTGGCGACGCACACGTCGGTGGTTCTCGCCGTAGCCCCCCGGCCGCTCGCAGATCGCCAGCTTGTCCTTGAGGATCCAGGTGAAGTTCCGGGGCGTGATGCCCAGTGCCCATCGACCGCGCAAGCGGGTGGCCATCAGCGATCCCCCCTCTCGGCGTGTTCCCCGGTCCCGTTCATCCCATCGTTCGAGGCTAGTGCCGCCGGCATCACGATGCGCAGCCGCTGGCGGTGACGTTCGACCCGCCGCCCGCCGTCGATCTCGCAGGCCCGGTGGGTCCCGCGCGCCACATCGAGCACCCGCTCGACGACGGCCGACGTAGGTGGGTGACCGTCGGGGGCCGCGCCGGTCAGCCACCCTCGCACGACGCGACGGGCGAGCGATGGCGCGATCGTTGCCAGCATCCGGGCATCGGTGGCGTCGAGGCCCGCGGCGTGGGCGTCGGCCAGCTCGCCGTCGTCAGCCAGGACGGTGGCCGTCCGCACGAGGAGCGGCACCACGTCGCGTCCGGCGATGTCGGCCATCAGCGGGACCAGCTCGTCGCGCACCCGGTTGCGGACGAATCGACGATGGGCGTTGGAGGGGTCGGACACGACATCGATCCCGAGCGCCGCGCAGACCCGCTCGGTGTCGGTACGGCGCAGGTCGAGGATCGGACGTGTCGGTGACGGGCCCATCGCCGTCAACCCGTCGAGCCCGGCGCCGCGCAACAGGTTGATCAGGAGCGTTGCTGCCCTGTCATCGGCGGTGTGTCCCGTGAGGGCATCCGCCGGCAGCACCTCGCGTCGGGCGTCGCGGGCCCGCGCCTCCACGTTCGGTCCGTCGCCGACGTCGACCTCGATGACGCGGCAGCTCACCTGCAGTGCCGACGCCACGGCGACGGCCCGCGCCGCTTCGGCTCCTGACGTCGGTCGCAGTCGGTGGTCGACGTGGACGGCGACGACATCGCAGCCCGCAGCGAGGGCGAGGACGACGAGCGCCGTCGAATCAGCGCCGCCGGAGAACGCGCACGTGACGGCCGTTCCGGCGGGCGGGAACGTGCACCGGGACAGCAGGTCGGCGACGAGCGCCGCGGCCGGTGTCGCGGGGGGAGCGGGATCGGCGTCGACGCGACGCCCGGCCACGCTCAGCCGTCTTGCTTCTGGCGGCGACTCGGGTACTGCTTCGCCGTGATGTTCTTCAGGTAGCCGACGGCGAGCCCGAGCACGGACAGGAGCGCGACCGCGAGCAGGACGACGCCGATCCACTGGTGCCAGATGACGCCGACGAGCATGGGGCCGAGGTTAGCGATCCGGGGGCTGATGTCCCCAAGCATCCGGCGCCCCGACGGGCGGTCGGGCGGTCAGCCGATGCGGCCGTCGCCGTCGAGGTCGGTGTGGAAGCACTGCTCGATCCGGGAGAGCAGGCCGGGCGGCATCTCGTCGTGGCGGCACTTGGCGGCGATGACCGCCTTGAGCTCGGCTTGGAAGTCGAACGCCTGGTAGCAGTCGGGGCAGGCTTCGAGGTGTTGGCGGATCGTGGTCAGTGAGTCGTCCGTCAGCTCGCCGTCGAGGAACGTCTCGAGCTCCCTGAGCGTCTCGTTGCAGTCATCCATGGCGGGTCTCGTCCGTGTGGGCCGTCGGGCCGGCGGCGTGCCCGGCGAGGCCCCGGGCGTGGGCGTATTCGTACAACGCCTTCTGCATCGCCTTTCTTCCCCGGTGGAGCCGGGACATGACGGTCCCGATCGGGATGTCGAGCATCTCGGCGATCTCCTTGTACGAGAACCCCTCGACGTCGGCGAGGAGGACGGGCAACCGGAAGTTCTCCGGCAGCCCCTCCAGTGCGTCCTTGACCTCGTCGTCGGTCAGGAGGTCCATGAGCTGGTCCTCGGCCGACCGGTTCGCCGTGAGCGCCTCCAGCGAGCCCAGTCGGCGGTAGAGGTAGAGGTCCTCGATGTCGGCGAGGTCGGTCTCGGTCGGCCGGCGCTGACGAGAGCGGTAGGTGTTGATGAACGCGTTCGTGAGGATGCGGAACAGCCACGCCCGCAGGTTCGTGCCTTCCGTGTATCCGCCGAACCCGCGGTACGCCCGCAGGTACGTGTCCTGCACGAGATCCTCGGCGTCGGCCTGGTTCCGGGTCATCCGCAGCGCCGCCGAGTACAGCTGCGGCGCATACTGCATCGCCTGGTCGGCGAACGTCGCTGGATCGGCCACAAGGGCGACGCTACAGGGGAGGCGTCAGCCGGACCTCGGCGGCATCGGCTTCGCGCGGTGCGTTGCCGGCCGCCGTCGCGTAGCGCTCGACGGCGCTGACGAAGCGGTCGAGGTGATCGACGAACTGCTCGCGTTCGGCCGGCTCGAACTCGTCGAGGATCGCCGCCACGATCGTCGCACGACGCTCGGCGACGACCGCGTGCAGCCGGCGGCCCTCGGCGGTGATGTGCACGTCGACGACCCGCCCGTCGACCGCCGCCGGTGAGCGTCGGGCGAGACCACCGGCCTCCATGCGCTGCACGGCCCGCGTGATCGTCGACGGGTCGACGTGCAACGCGGTCGCGAGGTCGCTCATGCGCTGCGCGTCGCGGACCGTGAGGATGTCGAGGATGTCGAGCTGGCCGGGCTCCACCGCGTCGGGCTGTCCGAGTCGTCCGAAGACGAGATCGGCGATCGCGGCCGTCGACGGACCCCGGCGCAGCTCCCGCCAGGCCCGACCGATGCGCGCCGGAGCGCCGACGTCAGCGGGGTCCGCTGCGAAGGGCACGGGGGGAGATTAGTGACGACGCGTCCCCTCGGCGTGCACGCGAGCGGTTCGCTCAGTGCGTGAGCTTCACGCGTCGACGAACGGCCGCCCACGTCAGCTCGGCGTCGTCGCGTTCGGCCTCGAACTGCTCTGCGGCGAGCGCCGCGACCGCGTCGGGCATCGGTGCCCGGCGTTGCCCGCTCGACCCGGCAAGGACCTGCACCATGGCGGCCCGCTCGAAGAAGTAGAGGTCCCACCACGCCCGCGCCACGGTCTCCCCGACGACGACGACGCCGTGGTTGCGCAGGAGCACGACCCGGGCGCCGGCGGCGACGAGCTCGGCGACGGGCGCGCACTCGGCCGGGGTGAGGAACCGGGCGCCGTACTCGCGGTGATAGCGGTAGCGGCCGCCGTGGAACTTGCTGGCGTTCTGCGAGAGGCGGGTGTCGAAGCCCTCCTCCGTCGCGGCGAGCGCCGTGGCGTATGGCATGTGGGTGTGCACGACGCAGTTGGCGTCGGGACGGGCGGCGTGGATCGCGGCGTGGAGCGCGAACGCCGTCGTCTCGGCGACGCCCGAGCCGATCACCGTCCCATCGGCGCCGACCTCGAGCAGGTCGCCGGGTGTCAGCTCGGACCAGTGCGGGCCGTACGGGTTGAGCAGGAAGCGACCGGGTCGCCCCGGGATGGCGAGGCTGCAGTGGTTGTCGATGCCCTCGTGGAGGTCGTGGCCGGCACAGGCCCGCAACAGCGCCGCTAGCTCGTCGCGGGCGGTCAGCTCGTCCACGGGCTCGGACCAGCGGCCCGACGCGACCGGACGGACCTGGTCGGCGCACTCGTCACGAAGCGCCCTTGTAGCTCAGCCGGAGCTTCGTGCGGTACGCGATGATGACGCCGTTCTCGATGAGGACGTCCATCTCGACGACCTCTGCGACGCGCAGGTCCTCGTACGCCTTCGCCGCTTCGCGGACCGCGTTCTGGGCGGCGAGCTCCCACGAGTCGCTGCTCGAGCCGATGAGCTCGATGACGTGGTACGTGCTGTTGGTCACGAGATGACGACCTCCGTGTCGGACGCGGGCAGGGCGGGCTGGAACTTCACGGAGACGTCGACCTCGGTAGCGAAGCGCATCGCGCCGTCGGGCATCACCCGGCATCCGAAGCGTCGGACCGTGGCGACCCGTCCGTCGTCGAACTCGCTGCAGGCGCCGGCGACGGCGAACCGGGCGGCCTGGGCCCACGAAGCCCCGACCCCGCCGACGGTGTGCACCAGGTAGACGCTCTCGTTGCCGCCGCGGACGAGCGGCGGCGATGCCGACGAGAAGTCGGGGCTCATGGACTGCCCGCTGAGCCGGCGGATCGCCTCCATGAGGTCGTCGGTGAGCATCTGGCGACGTCGTCGCGGTGTGCCGCCGTAGGCGCCGGGATGGAGCGGCTCGCCGAAGCGCACGACCGCCCGTCGGAACGGGCGCGGCACGCGGGTGCCGATCGGCTGGATGTGCTCGGTGCCGACGAGTCCGACGGGGACGATCGGGGCTCCGGACATGAGCGCCAGTTGGGCCACACCGGTGTGGCCCCGGTGCAGCAGACCGTCGCGCGAGCGGGTGCCCTCCGGGTAGATGCCGAGCGCGGCCCCCCTGCGCAAGACGTTGGCGGCCACCTCGAGCGCCGCCATCGCCTTGCGGGCCTGCTCGCGCTCGATCGGGATCAATCCCATCGCAGGGAACAGCTTGCGCGTCGCCCACGACTGCATGTACTCGGCCTTGCCGATGAAGAACGCGCGTCGCGGGATCGACTGCAGCAAGGCGACCGAGTCGAAGAACGAGATGTGGTTGGCGGCCACGATGACACCGCCCTGCGTCGGAACGCGGTCGCTGTCCTCGACGCGCACCCGCAACAGACCTCGGTACAGCGGCGTGGACACGGCCTTGATGACCTTGTACATCCGCTCGCTGTCGTCCCGCTCGATGGCGGCTGTCCCCCCGACCACGCTGCGGACGCTACCGCTGCCGGGTCAGCCTCGCGGTCCGGATTGCCAGGAGTGCCGCGAGCTCACCCGGGTGGTGGGTCGGGCAACGTCGGGACGGACATGCCTTCGCCCCGACCGAGCAGCACGGCACGCGTCAGCGCGGCGGTGCCGAACCGGGCGCGGACATCGTCGAGCGCGGAATCCAGTCGGCCGGCGCCGGCCCGGTCGAACGGCAGTGTGAGCTGGATGGTGCCGTCGTCGTCGAGATTCGACACGGCGAGGCCCACCAACGTCACGCCGCGCGCCTCGATCATGGGGCGGGCCTCGTCGAGCAGCGATCGGATCGTCGCCAGGATGACCGACGTCTCGGCAGTCGGGCGCGGCAGCGTGTGCGAGCGGGTCGCCCGGGTGAAGTCGTCGAAGCGCAGTCGCAGCACGACGGTGCGACCGATGCGCTGACCCGAGCGCATGCGCCGGGCGACGCGATCGGTGAGGCCGACGATCGACGCGTCGATGTCGGCCCACGCGTGCGGACCGCGGCCCATGGCGCGCTGGGCGCCGACCGACCGCCGACGGCGCCCGACCTCGACGGGTCGGGGATCATGGTTGTGGGCGAGCGCATGGAGTTGGCGCCCCGAGGCTCGCCCGAGCATGGCGACGAGCGGTCCCTCACCGAGCGCGGCCACCTCGCCGACCGTCTGCAGCCCGCGGGCGTGCAGCTTCTCGGCCGTCTTCACGCCGACACCCCACAGTCGCTCGACGGGCAGCGGGTGGAGGAACTCGAGTTCCCAATCCGGCTCGACGACCAGCAGGCCGTCCGGCTTGGCGACGCCGCTCGCCACCTTGGCCAGGAACTTCGTGCGGGCGACGCCGACGGTGATCGCCAACCCGACGTCCGCGGCCACCCGCCGGCGGAGGCGGGCCGCGATCTCGACCGGCGTGCCGGCGACGCGCCGTAGTCCGCCGACGTCGAGGAACGCCTCGTCGATCGAGAGACCCTCGACGATCGGCGTGGTGTCCTCGAACACCGCGAACACGGCCCTGCTCGCCTCGACGTAGGCGTCGAAGCGCGGTGGGACCACGACGGCGTCCGGGCACAGCCACAGTGCCTGGCGGCCGCCCATGGCCGTGCGCACCCCGTTGCGCTTGGCTTCGTAGCTCGCGGCGAGGACGACTCCGCCACCGACGATCACCGGTCGGCCGCGGAGTGCGAGGTCGTCGCGCTGCTCGACGGAGGCGTAGAACGCGTCGAGGTCGGCATGCAGGATCGTCGCCGAGGTGCGCTCGCCCGATCCGATCCTCACGAACAGATGTTCGCCAGCGGCGTCGGCGATGTCAAGCGCCGACGCGTACGCTGCGGACATGCGGTCGTCCGACTCGACGTCGGGAGCGCCGGGAGCGCCGGGAGCGTCGGGAGAGTCGGCTGCGCCAGGCGTCCCCGTCATCACGTGGCTCGGCCACGCCAGCACGGTGATCGACATCGCCGGCGTGAAGGTGCTCACCGACCCCGCGCTCACGACTCGGGTCGCCCACCTCCGTCGGCACCACGAGGTCGATGTCGCGGCGATCGGCCGGCCCGACCTCGTGCTCATCTCGCACCTCCACATGGACCACTTGCACATCCCGTCGCTGCGCCTGTTCGGCCGCGCTGTCCCACTCGTCGTTCCGGCCGGCGCCGGCCCCCTGCTCCGTCGTCGGGGCTTCGCTGACGTCCGCGAGGCGCGGGCTGGCGAGACGATCGACGTCGGGCCCTTGACGGTCGAGGTCGTCCCGGCCGTGCACAGCTCGCGGCGCGGACCGCACACACGCCTGCGGGCCGATGCCGTCGGCTACGTGCTGCGGGCCGGCGGTGTCGCCGTCTACTTCCCCGGGGACACCGACCTGTTCGCCGAGATGGGTTCGTGGGCGCCCGTCGACGTGGCGCTCCTGCCGATCTGGGGGTGGGGCCCCGATCTCGGCGAGGGTCACCTCGATCCGGAGCGGGCCGTCGAGGCGGCGGGGCTCGTCGAGCCGCGCATGGTCGTGCCGATCCATTGGGGCACGTTCAGCCCGATGGGACTGCGTCGCGGGCGGCCGGACTGGCTCGACCAGCCCGTGCACCGCTTCCGGTCCGGTCTCGACCGGGCGGGGATCGCCGACCGGCTGCACGTCCTCACCCCCGGCACGTCACTCGCCGTCCCCGTGAACCGGGCCGCGCCGTGACGGCACCTGTCCCCGCGCCGGCCGATGGAGCAGCCGGCGCGGTCATCCGCCCGGCCTCGCAGCGGCCCGGGCTGGTGCAGGTCCTGGCCCGCGGCGCGGTGGTCGCCGTGTTCTCGTCGCTGGTGCTCGGCGTGTTGGCGGTGCTGCTCCCGGGGCTCGCCATCGACAGCTGGTATGAGGCGCTGCTGGCGGCCGTCGTCGTCGGCGTGCTCAACGCGGTCGTGTGGCCGGCGCTGGCGGTCGTCGTCGTGCCGCTGTCGGTCCTCACGCTCGGCATCGGTGCGATCGTGCTCGATGCGCTGCTCGTCTATGTCGTGTTCGACTGGCTGCCGGGCATCTACATGGAGGGCTTCGGGACGGCGACCGTCGTCGTCATCGGGTTGGCCGTCGCGACGACGCTGGTGTCGTCGGCGCTGGCCCTCGACGACGACACGTGGGACGACGAACAGGCCGCGCGGCGGGCCCGCCGCAGGTCCAAGGACCGCGTCGCGACGGACGTGGCCGGATTCGTGTTCGTGCAGCTCGACGGCGTCTCGCGAGCGGTGCTCGAGCGGGCCCGGCGATCCGGTGACGTCCCCACGCTCGACCGGTGGTTGCGCGACGGCAGCCATCGACTCGTCGGCTGGGAGACGGGGTGGTCCTCGCAGACCGGCGTCAGCCAGTGCGGCATCCTGCACGGGTCGGTCGTCGACATGCCCGCGTTCCGGTGGGTCGACAAGGCGACGGGGGAGATCATCGTGTCGAACCGGCCGAAGTCGGCGGCCGCCATCGAGCGCGCGCACAGCGACGGGCACGGGCTGCTCGCCCACGACGGCTCGAGCTACGGCAACCTGTTCTCCGGGGACGCCGAGCGGGCCGTGTTGACGATGAGCGGCGCCGGCCGGCGCAAGGAGGGCCGGATCGGCGCCGGTTACGTCGGCTACTTCACCCGCCCGCAGCAGGCCACGCGGACGTTCATCGGCCTCGTCGCCGAGATCGCCCGAGAGCGGCGGGCGGCGCGCGTCCAGGCCCGCCGCAACGTCGAGCCGCGCGTGCATCGTGGCTGGACATACGCGCTGCTGCGTTCCTTCACGACGATCGTCAGTCGCGACGTGTGCGTGCAGGGCATCCTCAACGACGTCGCCGAGGGGCGGGCGGCGATCTACGTGGACCTGCTCGGCTACGACGAGGTCGCGCACCACTCGGGGATCGAGCGGGCCGACACGCTCGCCGTGCTGCGCGACCTCGACCGCCAGATCGAGCGGATCGCGCGGGCTGTGCAGTGGGCGCCGCGTCCGTACCACGTCGTCGTGCTCTCCGACCACGGCCAGACCCAGGGCGCGACCTTCGAGCAGCGCACAGGAGAGACGCTGTCGGCGCTCGTCGCCCGGCTGTGCGGCGGAGCGGCGTCCGGTGACACCGACGCCGAGCGCGGCAAGACCGAGTCGAGCGCGTGGCTGCGTCACGCCCGGGGCAAGGACGAGGAGGACGACATGTCGGCCGTCCAGCCGACGGTGCTCGGGTCGGGCAGCCTCGGCCTCGTGTTCCTGCCCGGCGGGGAGACCCGTCGGTTGACCCGGGCCGAGATCGACGAGCGCTATCCGACGCTGATCCCCGGACTGGTCGGGCATACCGAGGTCGGCTTCGTGCTCGTGAGGACCGACGGGGGCTCGCTCGTCCTCGGGGCGGGAGGCGCCCGGGATCTCGCCACCGGCGAGGTCGACGGCGAGGACCCGCTGGCCCCCTACGGCGGTCGGGCCGTCGAGCAGGTCTCCGAGGTCGATGCCTACCGGACCGCCGGCGACCTGATGATCAACTCCCGGTACCACGGCGACTTCGACGAGGTGGCGGCGTTCGAGGAGCAGGCCGGCTCGCACGGCGGGCTGGGCGGACCGCAGACCCACCCGTTCCTCCTGTACCCGATCGAGCTCTCCGAGCCGCCGGAGCCGATCTTCACGTCCGTCGGCATCCACCGCGTCCTCAAGACCTGGCTCGCCGAGGCCGGGCATCCCGTCGTCCGGCCCTGGCTCGAAGCGTCCCAGGGTGGGACAATCCAGCCATGACCGTCGACTCCACCGGCACCCGCCCGATCCTCATCCGCAACGGGTCGGTGATCGACGGCACGGGCGCCCCCGCCCGGCGCGCCGACGTCGCGATCGTGGACGGCGTGATCGTGGCGGTCGGCGACGACGCCCAGGTTGCCGACGCCCGGGTCATCGATGCCGACGGCCTCGTCGTCACACCCGGGTTCGTCGACATCCACACCCACTACGACGGCCAGGCGACGTGGGACCCGCTGTTGGCACCGTCGAGCGTCCACGGCGTCACGTCGATCGTGATGGGCAACTGCGGGGTCGGGTTCGCGCCCGCCCGCCCGACGCCGCAGCAGCACGACTGGCTGATCGGGATGCTGGAGGGGGTCGAGGACATCCCGGGCACGGCGCTCGCCGAGGGTCTGGCCTGGGACTGGGAGACGTTCCCCGACTACCTCGACGCGCTGGATCGTCGGCCGTTCGCGCTCGACGTCGGCACGCACGTCACCCACGCGCCGCTGCGGGCGTACGTGATGGGTGAGCGGGGCGCCGACCCGAAGGAGTCGCCGACCGCCGAGGAGCTGACCGCGATGGCGGCCGCCGTGCGAGCCGGGATCGAGGCCGGCGCCGTCGGCTTCACGACCAGCCGCACCTACGCCCACCGGACCCGCGACGGCCAACCGCTCGGCACCCGGTTCTCCAGCGCCGACGAGCTGCTGGCGTTGATCGGGGCGATGGGCGAGACCGGTCGGGGCGTCGTGCAGATGATCTCCGACGCGTACCTCGACGACGACGAGGAGTTCGCCCGCGAGGAGATGGCGCTGATGCGGGTGATCGTCGAGCAGACCGGTCGGCCGCTGTCGATGACGGTGCAGCAACCCGTGCCGCTCCCCGACCGCTGGCGCACGATGGTGGGCTGGGTGGCCGAAGCCGTCGCCGACGGGCTGCCACTGCGCACCCAGGTGGCGCCGCGCCCGATCGGCATGCTGCAGGGTCTCCAGGCGACGGTGAACCCGGTGGCCATCTGCCCGTCGTTCCGCGAGATCGCCGCCCGTCCGCTGGCCGAGAAGGTCGCCGCGCTGCGCGACCCCGAGCGGCGGCGCCGGATCATCGAGGAGCACGCCGCAGCGACGCCCCGACTGCAGGGGCTGGCGAAGACGATGTTCACCGAGTTCGACAAGCTGTTCCCGATGACCGATCCCGTGGACTACGAGCCGTCGGCCGACGCCAGCATCGCCGCGCTGGCCGCGGCGCGAGGCGTGACACCGGTCGAGGAAGCGCTCGACCGGCTCGTCGAGCACGATGGCACCCAGCTGCTCTACATGACGCTCATGAACTACGCGCACGGCAACCTCGACGATGTGCGCGAGATGCTCCTGTCGCCGAACTCGGTGATCGGGCTGAGCGATGCCGGGGCGCACTGCGGGGCGATCTGCGACGGCAGCTTCCCGACGACCGCGCTGTCGCTGTGGACCCGCCGCACTGCGGGGTCGGGCGCGCTGCCACTGGAGCTGATGGTCAACCACCTCACCCGGCGCACGGCGCAGCAGGTCGGCTGGTCCGACCGGGGCGTCCTGGCGCCCGGCTACCTCGGTGACGTCAACGTCATGGACATCGACGCGCTCAGCGCCCACCGTCCCCACATCGTGCACGACCTGCCCGCCGGCGGGCGCCGCCTCGTGCAGTCGGCGACCGGCTACGTGCACACGATCAAGCGCGGCGTCGAGACGTTTGCCGACGGCGAGCACTCCGGTGCCTTCCCCGGCCACCTCGTGCGCGGGCCCCGACCGACACCGACCTGAGCGGGCCCGCCGTGCCCGGCCCGTCCCCAACTGTTGACCCCAGAGGACGAAAACTGTCCACCTGGGTCAACAGTTGGGGAAATCGGACACCGACGAGGGCCACCGGCTCGTCCGGGCCTGCCTGCGGCGCAACGCTCCCGGCCCGTACCAATTGCAGGCCGCGATCAGCGCCGTCCGCGCCGACTCGACATCGGCGGCCGGCACCGACTGGCGTCAGATCGTGGCCCTCTACGACCAGCTGCTCGAGACGGCGCGGGGTGCGCTGAGCCCGACGGTCAGTCCGCCGGGTCGCTGACGACGGTCGCGTAGCTGCCGATCCCGAGCAGGGACTCGGCGGGCAGCGTGCGATCGCTGAGGGTGAGCGACGTCACCGCCCCGTCGGTGGGGTCGATGTCGAGGTCCACGAGCGCCGCGAGCTCGCGCCCGGCGTCGGTGAGCACGCGAGCGCCGAGGGCCTTCGACGTCAGCGATCCGCCGGGTTCGCCGGGCGGAGTCCCGAGCACGTGCAGGTCGGCGATCGTCACCGCGTCGGCGCCGAGGGCGGTCATGGACTCCCAGGGCAGGAACGTGGCCGGGCCGGCCACCTTGCCGAGGACGAAGCCGACGATGCGGTGCGCGGTCGTGTCGACGACAGCATCGTCGACACGGCCGATGGTCGTGGCCGACGACAGGTCGACGACCGGTCGCCCGATGACCGACGACAGGTTCATGTCGGCCCCCTGAGCAGTTCGCGGTAGCGCTCGACGGCCTCGCCGAACCCGGCGAAGTCGGTGGCGATGTAGTCGATGGCGGAGCTGGGGACGATGACGGCCTCGCCCGACACGGCCCCCGTCTCGGCCAGCGGGACGTAGGAACGACGGCCCTTGCGTTGGTCGGGCTCGTCGGCCGGGAGCACCTCGTAGCCGACGACCGCGCCGTCCGCGGTGTCGATGACGACGTCGGTCACGCGTCCGACGTCGACCCCGGACTCGGTGATGACGCGGTCGTCGAGGACGTCGCCGCCGGCGCCGCCACCGGCCGCACCGGGGGGCTGGAACTGGACGTCGGACGCCACGATGACCGCGGCGGGTCCGACGGCGCGTACCTGCTCGCGCGGGAGCACCTCCTTGAGCCGTCCGGAGAACCGGCCCCGCTTGTTCAGCGTGAAGCCCAGGACATGGCCGCCGGTGGCGTCGAACATGACGTCACGGACCTCGGCGACGTCGTCGCCGCCGATCGTGACGACCGGGAGCCCGACGACGTCGGTGCCGCGCAGGAGCAGCTTCATGACCGATCACGCTTCCCGACGGCCACGATGCCGCCGGCGCGTCGCCGCTGCTGCAGCACGAACGCCAGCACGATCGCCGCGACGATCACCAACACGATGAGGAGGATCCAGAGCACCTCGCCACACCTCCTTCCGGTCAACGCCCGACCGCAGGCGGTCTACCCCGGGGCGCGGCGCGGCAATCGGCAGCGGGCGGGTCTCTAGAACTCTTCGTCGAAGACGACGTCGCCGGTGATGCCGACCTGGTACGCCGACACGGTTCGTTCGAAGAAGTTCGACAGCTCCTGGACGTCCTGCAGCTCCATGAACCCGAACGGGTTCTTGGACCCGAAGCGCTTCGGCAGCCCGAGGCGGGCCAGGCGCTGGTCGGCGACGTGCTCGAGATACTGGCGCACGTCCCTCGACGAGAGCCCTGGCACACCCTCGGCGAGCATGTCGGCCACGAACACCATCTCGGCGTCCACGCCGTCCTCGAGCATCGCCGTGACCTGCCGGGCCAGCTCGTCGTCGAAGAGCTCGGGCTCCTCGCGCCGCACGGTGTCGACGACCGAGAACGCGAAGTCCATGTGACCGCTCTCGTCCCGGAACACCCAGTTCGTGCCGGCGGCGAGACCGTTGAGCAACCCCTTCGACCGCAGGAAGTACACGTAGCAGAACGCCCCGAAGAAGAAGAGGCCTTCGACGACGGCGGCGAAGCAGATCAGGTTGAGCAGGAACGTACGCCGGTCCTGGGCCGTGCGCAGCTCGTCGAGGTGCTCGATCGAGCTCATCCACCGGAAGCAGAAGTCGGCCTTGGCCCGGATCGACGGGATCCGCTCGATCGCTGCGAACGCCTCGTTGCGCTCGTCGTGGTCGGGGAGGTAGTTGTCGAGCAGCGTCAGGTAGAACTGGACGTGCAGCGCCTCCTCGTACAGCTGGCGGGAGAGGAAGAGGCGGGCCTCGGGCGCGTTGATGTGCTTGTAGAGGTTGAGCACGAGGTTGTTGGCGACGATCGAGTCGCCGGTCGCGAAGAAGGCCACCAGTCGTCGTACGAGGTGCCGTTCGGCCGGCAACAACCGGCGTTGGAGGTCGACGATGTCGTCGGAGAAGTCGATCTCCTCGACCGTCCACGTGTTGCGGATGGCGGCCCGGTAGCGCTCGTAGAACTCCGGGTAGCGCATCGGCCGCAACGTCAGGTCGAGGCCCGGGTCGAGGATCGACCGTCGGGCGATGGCCGGCACGTCGACGGGCGCATCGACCGCGGTGGCGGCCGGCGACGTAGGGCGCGGGTCGAAAAGCTCGTCGGCGGTGACAGCCATCAGGTGCACGCCTCGCACGCCTCGGGGTTCTCGAGCGAGCAGGCGACGGCCTCGTCGTCGGTGAACGACGGCGGGGTCGGCCGGGCCGGTGCCTGGTGGTGCAGCGTCTGGGTGATCCGCGTGGCCGGACGGGAACGGAGGTAGTAGGTCGTCTTGAGGCCCTGCTTCCACGCGTGCAGGTACATCGACGACAGCTTCCCGATGGTCGGCGACTCGACGAACAGGTTGAGCGACTGGCTCTGGTCGATGAACGCGCCGCGTTCGGCAGCCATGTCGATCAGCGACCGCATCGGCAGCTCCCACGCCGTGCGGTAGAGGTGCTTGAGGTCGTCGGGGATCTCGGGGATCTGCTGGATCGAGCCCTCGGCCCGCTTCACCGCGCCGGCGATCTCGTCGGTCCACAGGCCGCGGGCCTGGAGGTCGCGCACGAGGTAGGTGTTGAGCTGCAGGAACTCACCAGACAGCGTCTCGCGCTTGAACAGGTTGGAGACCTGCGGCTCGATGCACTCGTACGCGCCGGCGATCGAGGCGATCGTCGCCGTGGGCGCGATCGCGATGAGGAGGGAGTTGCGCAGGCCGTGGGCGGCGATCCGGTCACGCAGCGGGACCCAGCGATCGGGGTCGGTCGGCGTGACGCCCCACAGGTCGAACTGCAGGTGCCCGGCCGCGGCGCGGGTCTCGGCGAACGTCGCATGGGCGCCGGCGGCCTCGGCCAGTTCGGTGGACGCCCACAGGGCGTGGAAGTAGATCTCCTCGGCGATCTCCGTGGACAGCTGGCGGGCGCCCGGCGAGTCGAACGGGAGGCGCAACTTGAAGAGCGCGTCCTGCAGGCCCATCGTCCCCAGGCCGACCGGGCGCCATCTGGCGTTCGACCCGGCAGCGGGATCCGTGGGGTAGTAGTTGATGTCGATGACACGGTCGAGGTAGCGGACGGCCGTGCGCACGACCTGGCCGAGTCGCTCGAAGTCGAACGACCGGGCGCCGTCGGCTGCTTCGACGACGAAGCGTCCGACGTTGATCGACCCGAGGTTGCAGACCGCCGTCTCGTCAGCGCTCGTCACCTCGAGGATCTCGGTGCACAGGTTCGAGAGGTGGACGGTGCGGGCACCGTCGCCCCCGGTCTGGTTGCAGCGCAGGTTCGACGGATCCTTGAACGTCATCCAGCCGTTGCCGGTCTGGGCCAGCGTGCGCATCATCCGCGTGTACAGCTGGCGCGCGGGCACCTGGCGTTCGTAGAGACCGGCGGCCTCCGCGTCGACGTAGGCCCGCTCGAACTCGGCGCCGTACAGGTCGGTGAGGTGGGGGACCTTCTTGGGGTCGAACAGCGACCACGTCCAGTCCTTCTCGACGCGCTCCATGAACACGTCGGGCACCCAGTTGGCGAGGTTGAGGTTGTGGGCCCTGCGGGCCTCGTCGCCGGTGCCGTCGCGCAGCTCGAGGAACTCCTCGACGTCGGCGTGCCACGTCTCGAGGTAGACGCAGGCCGCTCCCTTGCGCTTGCCGCCCTGGTTGACGGCGGCGACCGACGAGTCGAGCGTCTTGAGCCAGGGCACGATGCCGTTGGACAGCCCGTTCGTGCCCCGGATCAGTGAGCCACGCGACCGGACGCGATGGAACGCGACGCCGATGCCACCGGCGAACTTCGACAGCTGGGCGATGTCCTTGTAGCGGTCGTAGATGCTCTCGAGCGTGTCGTCGGGTGAGTCCAGCAGGTAGCACGACGACATCTGCGGGTGGGTCGTCCCGGCGTTGAACAGCGTCGGCGTCGCCGGCAAGTAGTCGAGCGAGCTGATCAAGCGGTACAGCTCGATCGCCTCGTCGGGGCTCTGGGCCAGACCGCATGCGACGCGCAGGAAGAAGTACTGCGGCGACTCGATGACCTTGCGGGTCTCGGGGTGCCGCAGGAGGTACCGGTCGTACACCGTGCGCAGGCCGAAGTACTCGAAGCGCTGGTCGCGCTCGGGTTCGACGGACGCGTTGAGCTTGCGGGCGCTGCCGGCGACGAGCGACGCCGTCTCGTCGCTGATGATGCCGACGGCGTGACCGAGCGCGATCGACTGCGAGAACGACTGGAGATCCTGGTTCACGACCTCCTTGTCGATGTAGGTCGCCAGCAGGCGGGCCGACAGCCGGGAGTAGTTCGGTTCCTCGCTCACGAGGGCGGCGGCGGTGCGGATCGACAGCTCGTCGAGATCGGTCGTCGTCGCGCCGTCGACCAGCCCGCTGATCGTGCGGGTCGCGACGCGCAGCGGGTCGACGCCGTCGAGGCCCCGGGCGCAGCGGCCGACGGCGCGCACGATCTTGTTGACGTCCACCGGTTCCAGCGACCCGTTGCGCTTGCGCACCCGCATCGGGCTGGCCAGGTCGCCGGTGAGGTCGCCGGTCGGGTCGCTGGCGTGGCGGGTCGGTGCGGTGCGATCGTCGAGCACGGTCATGGGCGCTGGCTTCCTCTTCAGGTCTCGACCATCCGACGCCCCGTGAGGCGCAAGATGTTGGGCGGGGTGGTCGAGGGGGACACAGGATGTTGGGTCCCCGAAGTACAGCAGTGTAATTACGCCGGCGCAAGTACCAGTGCGCGGAACGCCGCACCGGCCCAGATCGCGCTATTGGGGGGCACGGGACGTGCCGATGGAAGGCCATGCCCTCCGCTGACGTCCGTCTCGAGCTCGCTGCGATCTTCGATCGCCTGACCCAGCTCGAGCGGGAGATCGACGAGGTCGAGGCCGAGATGCGGGCCACGGGCCTCGACGTCAGCGGGCCCCTCGATCTCGACGTCTGACCGGCGTCAGAACTCGGAGCCGGGGTTGTACGTCCAGCCCCCGTTCGGCCCGCGCAGCCAGCCGCTCGATGCCCACGTGCCGCCGTCGACGCTGACCGTGATCCCGGTGACGTAGTTCGACATCGCGGAGCACAACCACACCGCCGTGCTGGCGCACTCGGCGACGACGCCTTCGCGCCCGAGCGGCACCACGCGGCGCCACTCCTCGCTGTCGGAGTCGGCCCACGACGCAGGTTCGACCGGCCCGTTGCGGTTGTCGCGGTTGCCCGGCGTGATCGTGTGGTCAGGGGCGATGCAGTTGACCCGGATGTCGTGCTCGGCCAGCTCGACCGCCATCGACTTCGTGAACCCGGCCATCCCCGCCTTGCACGCCGCGTAGACGGCGAACATCGGCGCGGCCCGCAGTGCCTCGATGCTCGCGACGTTGACGATCGTGCCGCCCCGTCCACCCTCGATCATCAGGCGGGCCGCGGCCTGGGTGGCGAACAACATGCTGAACAGGTTGATCTCCACGTGCCGGCGCACGCTTGCCTCTGGCTGCGTGATGAACGGTCCGCCGCGGACGCCCCCGGCGTTGTTGACGAGGATGTCGAGGCGACCGAGCTCGTCGTGCACCTGGGCGATCGCCGCCGTCAGCCCGGCTGTGTCCATCACGTCGCAGGGGATGCCGACCGCCCGGCGCCCGAGCGCCTCGATGGCGGCCTGGGTGCTGGCGCACCGCGTCGGTTCGACGTCGATGACGGCGACGTCGGCGCCGAAGCGGGCCAGGCCGAGCGCGATGCCCTGGCCGATGCCCCCACCGCCGCCGGTCACGATGGCGACCTGGTCGGTGAGGAGGATGTCCGACGGGTCGAGGATCGTGTGCTCGACGTCGCGGGCGACCGCCATCAGGTTATCGGGACCGACGTTGTTGACCATTTGGGGACCTCCGTTGTCGCGGCGTCAGCGATTCTGGTCGCCCCGGCGACCTGGATCCCGATCGGAGG
The DNA here is from genome assembly GCA_040507575.1 of Ilumatobacteraceae bacterium. Taxonomy (GTDB): domain Bacteria; phylum Actinomycetota; class Acidimicrobiia; order Acidimicrobiales; family Ilumatobacteraceae; genus JALZMG01. The sequence continues at coordinate 3,808 of JBEVOM010000091.1, read as the reverse complement.
AACCACGTGCTCCGGGCCCGCGCCTGGGCCCGTTCCTACACTGCGTCGGTGGATCCCGAGGGCCTGCGCACGCTCGTGCTCATCGTGTCGATCGCGACGCTGAGCCCGTTCATCTCCGACATCGCCACGCGGTGGACGCGGCTGCCCGGCGTGGTCATCGAGATCGGGCTCGGCATTCTGATCGGCCCCTACGTGCTCGGCTGGGCCGAGATCGACGACGTGATCTCGTTCCTAGCCGAGTTGGGCCTCGTCTTCCTCATCTTCCTGGCCGGGTTCGAGGTCGACCCGGATGTCGTCAAGGGTCGACCGGTGAAGTTGGCTGTCGTGGGTTGGACGGTGTCGCTGGTCCTCGCGATCGGCATCGCGACCGCCCTGCACGCCCTCGCCATCACGACCGGCATCCGGTTCGTCGCGGTTGCGCTGACGACGACGGCGATCGGGACGTTGCTCCCGATCCTCGGTGATGCCGGCGTGCTCCCGACCAAGCTCGGCACCAACATCCTGGCCAGCGGTGCGATGGGCGAGATCGGCCCGATCCTCGCCATCTCCGTCGCGCTGACCACCGACGACCCCGGCCGCACGACACTGGTGCTCATCGGGTTCTTGTCCGTCACCGTGCTGACGTTGTGGCTGGCCACCCGCCCGGCGAGGACCCGCACCGTCGAGCTCATCTCGCGGACGTTGAACTCGAGCGGGCAGCTCGGGGTGCGCATCTGCGTGCTGCTGTGCCTGCTGCTCGTCTGGACGGCATCGGAGTTCGGTCTCGACGTGCTCCTCGGCGCGTTCGCGGCGGGGATGGTCGCCCGCCTCTTCCTGGTCGGCCATGCCGCGGCGACCCCGGCAGGCGCCGACACCGTCGGGTCGGCCGCAGTCGGCGCGGGCGCCGACCACGATCATCGTCAGCAGGTGCAGGAGCGCCTGGAGGCGATCGGCTTCGGGTTCTTCATCCCGCTGTTCTTCGTCGTCAGCGGCGTGCGCTTCGATCTCGACGCGCTGCTCGACCCGATCGAGCTCGTCAAGGTGCCGATGTTCCTGGCCTTGTTCCTCGTCGTGCGCGGACTCCCGGCCCTGCTGTTCCGGCGCGACCTCGTGCCGCGCGACGTCGCTGCGCTCGGGCTGCTGCAGGCGGCCGGACTGCCGCTGATCGTGGTGATCACCTCGATCGGGGTCGAGACCGGGCAGATGCGCTCCGACAACGCCGCCGGCCTCGTCGGCGCCGGACTGCTGTCGGTCGTGATCCTGCCCATCATCGCCCTGTCGATCCACCGCTCCGAGGAACCCGCCGTCGCCACGATCTGAGGCGTTCTGGTCCGGATATTGGTCGCACGTGCGACCAATATCCGGACCGAAAGTTCGGGGTTCGTCCGATGTGTACGATGCGGCCCGAGCGGCTACGTCGCACGATGGTCCACGGGCCGATCGCCCCCGATCGCCGCAAGCCAGTCGAGGCAACCGGCGAACCGCCGTTACGTCAGGGCGCACGCACGTGCGCACACATGCAAGGAGACATGACCATGTTGCGACGTCGTCCACTGATGCGAGCCGCCGCCACGACTGCGGTGGTCGCAGGCACGGCGACCGCCGTGTCGGGCCGAGTGTCCCGGCGTCAGCAGAACAAGGCGCAGGAGAGCGCCGAGGCGCAGGCCTACGAGCAGCAGCAGGCCTACGCCCAGCAGGCCCCGCCGCCCCCGCCGGCGTACCAGGCCCCGGCACCGGGCGGGCTCACCCCGGAGACGCTCGACACGCTCAAGCAGCTCGCCGCGCTCCACGAGCAGGGCGCGCTCACCGACGAGGAGTTCGCCGGCCAGAAGGCCAGGCTCCTCGGTGGGTGAGCCTGGTCGGCGGAGCGAATCGTCCAGTGTGGGTGAGGCGCGCCCACCCGGCCCGACCCTACGGTCGACGCCGCGACCTCGTGGAAGGCGCCCCCGCAGTGACGAGAGGACATCGAGATGACCGGACCCGTGGAGTACATCATCGTCGGGTTCCCCGACAACAGGTTCGACGGGGCCATCGCCTCGGAGCTGGCCAAGCTGATCGAGAGCGGCACCGTCCGGATCCTCGACCTGGTGTTCGTCACCAAGGACGTTGAGGGCGACGTCGCGATCGTCGAGTTCGAGGACCACGAGGACGTCGCGCTGTTCGCCGCGCTGGACGGCGACGTCGGCGGGTTCATCAACGAGGAGGACGTGGCCTACGCCGCCGAGAGCCTCGAGCCCGGATCATCGGCCGCGCTGCTGTTGTGGGAGGACGTCTGGGCCACGCCGCTCGTAGAAGCGCTCGACGCGTCGGGCGCCGTCCTCATCGAGGGGTCGCGGATCCCGCGCGAGCTGATCCTGGCGGCCGAGGCCGGGCTGATCGAGGCCGGCTGACGGTCGCTGGCCGGCCAGGGCCGGCGCATCTCAGAAGACGGTGGTCCAGTCGTCCTTGATGCTGACGACGGTCCAGTCGTCGTCGCCGGCGCGCTGGAGCGCGGTCTCGGCGCCTGCGGTGTACTCGAACTCCCGATCGGCGTCGTCGTGCAGGACCAGGAGCCGGAGCGTGGCGTTGTCGGGGCGATGCGCGAACGCGAGCATCTGGATGTCGCCGTTCGAGTTCCCTGCCGCCAACAGGGGCCGGCGACCCGTGCGGTTCCAGATGCGCACCGGCTTCTCCGGACCGTCGTCGAGGTAGTCGACGACCGGCTGGTGGGTGATCGTGCCGCCGTCCCCGTCGCTGATGTACGCGAACGTGCTGCTGCTGCCGATGACCCGTTCGCGGCCGATCCTGTCCGCAGGAACGCGTCCGCCTGCGCCTCGAAGTCCTCGACGGTGATCCCGGCGTACGCCGCCAGGATGCCGGCGGCCAGCACCTTCACCCGGGTGTCGTCGCCGGCGTAGTGCTCGGGCATCAGGGCGCCGAACCAGGCTTGGTCGTGCTCGGCGACCGCTTTCCACGGCTGACGCTCGGCCAGCGTCGGATCCGTGGCAACCATCGCGGCGAACCGGCGCAGGATGAAGTCGAGCTGGATCGGCATCGGCTGCTCGCACCACAGCGTGCCGTCGTTGTCGAACACCGCGATTCGCTCGACGGCAGGCACGGCGACCGACCCGTCCTCACCGCACGTGCGGGCGACGAAGTCGACGATCGCCCGCTTGCTCGGGCCGTCCCGCCACATCGACAGGAGTTGCTCGTCCACAGTTGGCCGTGACCCTACTGACGGCCGTCGCCACTTCATGTCGGTGGTGCTCGTGTCGCAGGCCCTCACTGGTGGTGGTCCGCCCAGGGTGGCCCCGACGTGACGGACGGCGATCAGTCGAGGACGGCTTCGGCCTTCGACCAGATGTGGGTGACGCCGCAATGCGGGCACTTCACCGAGTTCCCGGTGAGGATCGACCGGTAGAACGACTCGGGCTCCATCGTCATGCCCGTCCCGACGGGCTTGCCTGTCGTCGGGCACGTGATCGAGATCGAAGCCACCGGTCCTCCTTGCTGCACCGCGGACTGTCGCTGCTCGGTGCGTCGGACGCAACCTGGTCGGGCAATCGTCTTGCAACCGTCGCACGGCCGGCGCGTCGAGTCCGTCAGGCCGGCGCCGACGGCGCGGGAGCGTGGCAGACGGCCTCGACGTTGTTGCCGTCGGGGTCGCGGACGAAGGTGCCGTAGTAGTCCGGGTGGTACTCGGGCCACACGCGTGGTTCGTGGAGCACCTCGGCACCAGCGGCGACCGCGGCATCGAAGAACCGGTCGACCGCATCCCGGTCGGCGGCGCTGAACGCGATGTGTGACTCCCGGAAGCCCTCGCCGGAGTCGAACCGGCCGATCCAGAAGT
>JBEVOM010000066.1:0-33490 GCA_040507575.1 Ilumatobacteraceae bacterium | reverse complement strand
GCCGAGCGGCGACATCATCGCCCGGGCCACCCGAGGCGTGAAGAAGCGATCCCGGAACGACGCCACAGGGCCCTAGAAGTTGCTGATCACGGCGGTGAACACCTGGTCGATCGTGGCCGGGTTGCTGGCGTTGTAGGTCGCCGCGCTCGTCGCTTGGGAGATGGCCCGGAGCGTCAGGACGTCGGCGGTCTCGCCGTAGGAGATCGTGAACAGCCTCACCGGCTGCGAGCTCGAGCCCTCGCTGCCGGCCTGCAGCGAGGCGATGAGATCGGTGAACTGCTGGTCGTCGTCGTTGGGGGTCCCGTCGTCGTTCTCGCCGTCGGTGAGCAGCACGATGGCGTTGATCTTCGACGGGTCGTACGTGGAGACCATCGTCTCGTAGGCCTGCTCGGTCACCGCGTACAGCGGCGTGCCGTTCGTCGGGAACTGGGCGCCGATGGCGTCGGCGAGCGCGTCGCGCTGCTCGCCGATCGGAGCCAGCGGCACCAGCTCGCGCATGTTCGGGTCGGCGCCGCCGAGGTCCGTGCTGAACACCCACAGACCGACGTCATCGCTGTCCTTGAACTGGTCCAGAGCACTGATGGCCGCGGCCTGGGCGAGGTCGAGGCGGGTGCGCCCGTCACCGGCCGGTTCACCCATCGAGCCGGAGATGTCGAGCACGAGCAGCACACGGGCGTCCTTGCGCAACTCGGCCCACGAGTCGAGGATGCCGACGAGCACCTCGGGCGACGGCACCTGCAGCTCGGCCGTCGGTTCGGTCGGATCCACGCCGTTGGCGGGGATGATCGGGTCGCCCAACGGCACCTCGGTGCTGTTCGGCCGGAACCCGTATGCGAGCACCTTCTCCTGGTTCGCCGGTTGCTGCACGAAGTCCTCGAACAGCGCGGCGGCCGCCCGTTCGTCGTCGTCGACCCATTCGGTGTCCAACACGATGAACGGGCTGTCGGAGTAGAGGGTGCCCTCCTCCGGGTAGATCGCGACGAGCGGGACGCGGGGGACCCGCGGTTCCTCGCCGGGCGACAGGACGCCGTCGGGGTTGCCGAGGTTGTAGTCGATGACGCTCTTCTCCTCGACGGCGACCACGCTGGCGTACGTCAGCGACGTGTTGCGCTCGTCGGCGGCGAACCAGTTGTTGAGGAACGTCATCGTGATGTCGCCGTAGTGCACGACCGAGGACTCGATCTGGGTGGCGAAGTCGACGGCGGCCGGGCGCGACAGGTCCTCGACCGTCAGGCCCGACGACTTGCCGGTCGCCGCGTAGTACTCGGCGATGGTGAAGTTGAGCCCGCTCGTCGAGAAGTTGGGGTTGGTCTTGCCGAGGCGGAACGGCCCCCACTCGGGGTGGCCGACCGATCCCCATCCCTCCGGGTCGGCGGCGAGGGGGGCGAGGTCGGCGAAGCCGATCGGCTGGTCGGGCCACCCGAGCGCCTCGGCCATCGGTCGGGGCATGGCGATCACGAGGGGCGTCAGCATGAACGGCGTGCCGGCCGGCGCCAGCTCGCGACCGGCGCGTTGGTTGACGATGCCCGCCCACGCCGATGCCGCCGGCGACCAGATGACGGGTGGTTCGCCGTTGACGTCCGGGTCGGGCCAGCCCTCGGGGATCAGCGTCGCGGCGAGCCCGGAGGCCACGCTGCGCGGCCGGACGAACACGCAGCGGCCGGCGACGTCGGCGTCGGACTGGTTGAACTCGTCGGCGAGGTCGGTCAGCAGGGCGATCTTCTCGCTGCTGACCGCCATGTCCACGGCGATGCAATCGCCGGCGTCGGCGCCGCCGAGATCGGTGTTCGACGTGTCGTCACCCGCATCGTCGTCGCCGGCATCGTCGTCACCGGCCGAACACGCCGCGGCGACCACGACCGCGGCGACGAGGGCGGCGATGAGCGTGGTCGCGCGTCGGTTCATGTGGCTTCCTCCCAGAGCGCCCGCAGCGCCAGCATCGTCGAGGCGCTGGGGAGTGGCTGGGTGGCCGCGGCGGCCGCGTCCCACCCTGCGTCCCGCAACGCCGTCGTCGCCGTCGTCGCCAGGTCACCGGGCGCCGAGGCGCCGCCGGGGACCGCCAGCACCGCCTGCAACCACATGGACGGCTCAGGGTAGCTGGCGTCGAATCGCTCGGCCGTGGCACCCAGGGCGGCGACGGCGGCCGCCGAGGTGGCTCCGACGTCGAGCGCGCTCGGGCGGTTCACCATCGTGGCGAGCGGCGTGCCGGCCGACAGCGTCGACGGGTCGACGGCGCCGGCGAGCCGCCGCAGCCACGGGATGAACGACGTGTCGGCCTCCCAGGTCGACCGGGACACCTGCGGTGCGCCGAAGTACCCGCCGACGGCGGCGGCGAACGACCCGAGCGCGGTGGCCTCGAGGACCACGTTGCCCAACGACGGTCGCACGGTGCGCCATGCGGCGTCGCCGCCGAGGTCGGTCCACGGCGCGCTGGCCGAATCGCCGATGCAGCGCCACAGCGGTGCGTCGGCGCACCCGGACTGCAACACGTCGGCCCGACCACCGGTGGGCGTGGCGACGACCAGTGGCGTCGCGGCGATCGCGCCGCCAGTGGCGCCGAGTGGCTCGAGGGCGGCGGCCGTCCGCAACGAGTCGACCATCGCCGGGTACGGCTGCACCGTCAACCAGAGCGGCGGCTCGCTGCCATCGGGGAGCGCGGCCAGTCGGTCGAGCGTCGTGCCCGCCGGCTCCACGATCACGTCGAGCTCGTCGAACGCGGTGTCGATCGCCGCGCACGCCGCCCCGAGCTCGCTGGCGCACACGACCGTGCCGGCATCGGCGGGCGCACCGGTGACGTCCGTGGACGACTCCGGGGCGTCGGACTCGTCGTCGTCGATCGTGGCCCGCACCAGCACGGCCGCGCCGATGAGCACCACGGCGACGAGCGCCGCGAGGATGCGTCGCGTCGTCACGTCAGCCTGGGAGCTCTCGCACGGCCTCGTGGAGGCTTTCGAGCTCGAGCACCAGGTCGTCGACGTCGCTGGCGAACCGATCGGTGTCGCTGGCGCCGACGCTGACCTCGGCGGCCCGGGCGACCAGCTCGTCGAGGCGGGCTTGGGTCAGCCGCAGATTGTCGGCCGTGCGCGCTGACAGCGCCTTCAGCCGGTCGGCGCTGGCCAGTTGGCTCTCGACCGACGCCAGCGCCGCGGTCAGGTTGTCGGTGGGAGCGGCGTCGGCCTGGCTCTGCAGTGTGGCGAGGCGCGACCGAAGCCGAGTCGGGTCGAGCGTGCGCACCGCGGTGTCGATCTCGTCGCCCCGCTTGGCCGTCGCCCAGCCCTCTGCGAGTCCGGCGGCCAGGCGGTCGGCGATCGACTGCAGGCGGTCGCGCAAGGGACCGGACTTCGTCGCCTGGATGGTCGTGTCGAGTTGGCGCTTGGAGCGCAGCGCGGCCTGCACGAAGTGCCGCCACGGCTCGCCGACCGAGAACGGGTCGATCGTGGTCGTCGGTGGGCCCTTGGGCACCGCGAGGAGGACCGATCCGGCGTACACGGCGAGACCGATGACGACGGCACCGATGACGGGGACGCCGACGAGCGCGGTGACGACGCCGACGGCGGCGCCGAGGAGGATCCGCCACGACATGATGGCCTTGGCCGTCGTCGGCGTGAGGAACCGATCACGGAGGCCCATCGGGCCAGAGGCTAACGGGCGGTCACGAGCCGTCCCTGGGCCCCAGGCGTCCGATCACGCTCAGTCGGCCGTGGCGGGACGGCCACCGTTAGGGTCGGCCGATGGCGCGAGCAGCGACCCCCGAAGCATTCGGCTCGCTCATCGCCGCCGCCGAGCGGCTGTTCGCAACCCGCGGCATCGACGGCGTCTCGCTGCGCGAGATCAATCGCGAGGCCCAGCAGCGCAACACGACGTCGCTGCAGTACCACTTCGGCGACCGTGAAGGGCTCCTGCATGCGATCATCGAGAAGCACGGGCGCGAGATCGACGCTCGTCGCAACGCCCTGCTCGACCAGTACGAGACGAACCGCGTGCCGGCCCTGCGGCCGCTGGCGTCGGCGTTCGTGCTCCCGCTCGTCGCCAAGTTGCAGGACCCCGACGGGGGCCGGGCCTACCTGCGGATCGCCGCCGAGCTGATCAACCGCGCCAACCGCGAGACATCGCCCACGATGCCGTCGATCATGCCGGACCCGACCGGCCGCAACCCGGGGGGCAGCATCACGCGGTGGATGGAGCTCGTGAAACCGCTCGTGCCGGAGCGGGTCGTGGGGCCGCCGCTGCACCGCCGGTACGCGGCGATCCGCTTCGCGCACATCGAGCTCGGTCGGCGGGCCTGCGAGTCGTCCCACCGCAGCTCCGCGCTGTTCACGAGCCACCTCGTCGATCTGCTGTCGTCGATCCTGGTCACCGACGTGTCGGACGAGACGGCGGCACTGCTCGCTGAGCGCGAGGTCGAGCGGGCGGCGCGCACCGCCCGTCGTGGCCGCGCGGCCACGTGATTCACCGACCCGCCGGGGGTGGCCCGTCGTCGTCGGACACGTCAGCAGCGGTGAGCGTCGTCAGCTGCTCGTCGGTCGGTTGCTCCACGGATGCCAGCCGATCGGCCTGCCGGCCGACGGCGGCCTCGAAGACGTTGCGCACGAAGCGGGCGTTGCCGAACCCGCGGGTGCGCGGCTCGGCGTCGATGACCTCGGCGAGGCGGACGGCGCCGGACTCGTCGAGGCGGTAGCTGCTCTTCTCGCTCATCGAGCCGAAGATCGACAGCAGCTCTTCGGTCGTGTAATCGGGGAAGTGGATCGTGCGGGAGAAGCGGCTCTGCAGACCTGGGTTGGCCCCGATCAGCGTGGCCATCTCGTCGGGGTAGCCGGCCGCGATCACGGCGAGGTCCTCGCGGTGGTCCTCCATGAACTTCACGATCGTGTCGATCGCCTCCCGCCCGAAGTCCTGCTCGCTCCCTCGGGCCAGCGCGTAGGCCTCGTCGATGAGCAGGGTCCCGCCGAGCGCCGATTCCATCACCGCGCGAGTCCGCGCCGCGGTCTGCCCGACGTAGCCGGCGACGAGCTGGCTGCGGTCGGTCTCGACGAGGTGGCCACGGGACACGACGTGCAACGAGCGCAGGATCTGGCTGAGCAGCCGGGCCACCGTCGTCTTGCCGGTCCCGGGGTTGCCGGTGAAGACGAGGTGGTGGCTGGTCTCGAGCGTCGGCAGGCCGCGCTCCTCGCGCAGCCGCTGGATCCGCAGCAGGCTGGTCAGGCGACGGACGTCGGTCTTGACCTGGGCCAGGCCGACGAGCGCGTCGAGCTCGGCGAGCAGCTCCTCGATCGGCCGGGGCGGGGGCAGGTCGGTGCCGGGCCCGGCGGGGACGTCGACCGCGCTCGACGTCGAGCTGTCGGCCGTCGCGGCAGGCGCCTGTCCGGCCGGCCCCGTTCTCCGGCGCTGACCGGGGCGGGTCACACCGGCGCCGTCGAACGCGGTGAGCAGCGCGTTGCGGTAGGCGTCGATGGCGGCGATCTCGTCCGGCGACGGCACGAGGTCGAGCGACGCCGCGGCGTGGGCCAGGCGAACACCCGCGTCGTAGTAGCGGGCGGCACGCGCGGTGCCGTCGCGGGCGTCGGCCCGCAGGAGGAGGTCGAACAGCGTGCTCGGCCGCGTCAACCACGTGTGCTTGCCGACCAGCACCTCGCTCTCGCGAAGACGCTCGGACGAGACGATCACCGGTGGCTCGAGCCTGGTCCCGATGTCGTCGAGCCATGCTTCGAGCTCGGCCGCCGACGTCCGATCGTCGCTGTCGATGACGGCGGCCACCAGGTCGCTGGCTTCGACGACGACCTCGCGGCGGTGGTCGCGGCCCGACAGCTCGGCGAGCTCCGCGCTGACGGCGTCCACGAAGGCGTCGACGTACTTCGCGATCACGCCGGCCACGGGCCGGATCGTACCGACGGCTGCCGACGGCGTCCGTGAACGGTCGGTTTCCGAGGGCAGTCCGATTGACCCCCCGGTCAGGCCCGCCCGTAGGCTCCATGTGTGCCTGAACGGTACGGGCTTCGAGCGAGTGAACGGTTGAGACGTCAATGAGCGAACGATTCGAGAGCGTGCAGGCAGTCCGCGACGGGTTGCGGAGCGTCGACTACCTGGCCGACGACGGGATCGCCGGTGTGGCGTTCCTCGCCGACCGCCTCGGCAAGCCGGTGCTGGTCGAGGGCCCCGCGGGCACCGGCAAGACGCAGCTCGCCAAGTCGATCGCCGAGATGACCGGTTCCCGGCTCATCCGCCTGCAGTGCTACGAGGGCCTCGACGAGTCCAAGGCGCTCTACGAGTGGAACTACAAGAAGCAGCTGCTGCGCATCCAGGCCGACAAGGGCTCCGAGTCGTGGACCGAGGTCCACGACGAAATCTTCTCCGACGAGTTCCTGCTGACCCGGCCGCTGCTCGAGGCGATCACTGCTGAGGAGCCCGTCGTGCTGCTCATCGACGAGGTCGACCGCGTCGAGGTCGAGACCGAGGCGCTGCTGCTCGAGATCCTCTCGGACTACCAGGTGTCGATCCCCGAGCTGGGCACGATCGTGGCCACCCAGATCCCGCTCGTGTTCCTGACCTCGAACAACACCCGCGAGCTCTCCGAGGCGCTCAAGCGGCGCTGCCTCTACCTCCACGTGGACTACCCGACGTTGGAGCGCGAGAAGGAGATCGTGCTGGCCAAGGTGCCCGGCGTCTCCGCCAACCTCGCCGATCAGATCGCCCGCGTCGTGCGCTCGATCCGCCAGCTCGACCTGAAGAAGTCGCCGAGCGTCTCGGAGACGATCGACTGGGCTCGCACGCTGATGCTGCTGAACCTCGACTCGATCGACGAGAAGGTGGCCAAGGAGACGTTGCACGTGCTCCTCAAGTACCAGACCGACATCGCGAAGGCGACGAAGGAACTGACCGTCGAGGACAAGTAGGAGGCTGCGCCCCATGTCCGTCGACGAACGACCGCCGTCGTCCGGCATGCTCGACCTCCTGAACGGGTTCGTCGTCGAGCTGCGCAACGCCGGGTTGCCGGTCAGCCTGACCGAGAACCTCGACGCGATGGAGGCGGTTCAGCACATCCCGGTCGCCGACCGGGAGGCGTTCAAGTACGCGCTCGGGGCGACGCTGGTGAAGAACAACAGCCACTGGCGGGCGTTCGAGACCGTGTTCGAGGTGTACTTCAGCCTGCGCGGACCGGAGTACAAGCTGGCCGCCGGCGACGAGTCGGCGATCGACGAGATGTTCCGCGAGATGCAAGAGCAGATGCGCCAGGGCGAGGGGCGCGGCGGCGCCGGCGGGAGCATGGACTCGATCACGCCGGAGGAGATCGCCCACCTCCTGATGCAGGCCCTCCTCAACGGCGATCAGGCGATGATGCGGGCGATGGCCCGCCAGGCCGTGCAGCGATTCGCCGGCATGGAGCCGGGGCGGCCGGTCGGTGGCACGTACTACCTCTACCGGACGCTGCGCAACCTCGACCTCGAGGGCATGCTCGACAAGCTGATGGACGCCACACGGGAGCAGGTCGGCGGGGAGCTGACATCCCTCGAGGAGCGCCTCGAACGGGAGGAGTACCAGGGCCGCATCGACCGCTTCAAGTCCGAGATCGAAGCCGAGATCCGACGTCGCCTGGTGGCCGATCGTGGCGCCGAGGCGATGGCCAAGACGCTGCGCAAGCCGTTGCCCGAGGACGTCGAGTTCATGCACGCCAGCCGTGACGAGATGCAGTCGCTGCGCAAGGCGTTGTACCCGTTGACCCGCAAGCTGGCCGCCCGCCTGGCCCGCAAGCGCCGCCACGGCCGCAAGGGCCCGCTCGACTTCCGCAACACGGTCCGCCACTCGCTCTCCTACGGCGGCGTGCCGGCGGAGCCGAAGTTCAAGTACCCCCGCCCGGCCAAGCCGGAGCTGATGGTCGTGGCCGACATCTCGGGTTCCGTGGCCGCGTTCGCGCGCTTCACGCTGATGCTCGTCTACGCCATCCAGGGTCAGTTCTCGAAGGTCCGTTCGTTCGTCTTCATCGACGGCATCGACGAGGTCACCGAGTACTTCAAGGCGACCGAGGACATCCAAGAGGCGATCCACCGCGTCAACACCGAGGCCGACGTGGTGTGGGTCGACGGGCACTCGGACTACGGCCACGCGTTCGAGGTGTTCTGGGACAAGTGGGGCAAGGACGTCGGTCCGAAGACCACGGTCCTGCTGCTCGGCGACGCCCGGAACAACTACCACGCCAGCCAGGCCTGGACGATCAAGGAGATGCGCCACAAGGCGCGCCACGTCTACTGGCTGAACCCCGAGCCGCGGTCGTACTGGAACACCGGCGACTCGATCGTGGGGGAGTACGCCACCCACACCGACGGCGTCTACGAGTGCCGCAACCTGCGCCAGCTCGAGGCCTTCGTCGAGAAGCTCGCCTGACCCGAACGCGGAGGTCGGCGACGGAACCGGTGGTGATCGCGGGCCTGGGGACGCGATGATCGACGTGTGAGTGGAGCCGATCCGTTGGCGCGCGGGCGGGCCGCGCTGCGGCGCGGCGACGGGGCCGGCGCCCGGGCGGCCTTGGACGAGGACGGCGTCGGGGCGGCCCCGGGCGATCTGGCCGAGTGCCTGGCCCAGGCCGCCTACCTCGACCACGACATCGACGGCTCGACGGCGTTCTACACCGCCGCGTACGGTGCTCACCGTGCCGCCGGGGACCACGCCGGCGCCATCCGCTGTGCCCGCAACCTGGCGTCGTTGCACGTCGTCATCCTCGGCGAGCCGGCGATCGGCGCCGGTTGGCTGGGACGGGCCCAGACGCTGATGGGCGACGCGCCGGAGTCGGTCGAGGCCGGATGGGTGGAGCTCAACCTCGGCATGTTCGACCCCGACCGGGCGAGCAGGACCCGCCACTTCCGTCGGGCGCTCGAGCTGTCCCGGCAGTGCGGCGACACACCTCTGGAGCTGGTTGCGCTGGCCTACCTCGGCGCCAACCTCGTCCACGACGACCAGACGGAGGCGGGCATGGCGCTGCTCGACGAAGCGCTGGCCGGCGTCACCGGCGAGGAGGTCGATGACTTCAAGCTGTTCGAGGAGATCTTCTGCCAGTTGTTCGCGGCGTGCGAACGGGCCCACGACGTGACGCGGGCCGACCAGTGGATGCGGGTCGGCGACGCGCTCGCCGCCCGTCGAAACCTGCCGGCGGTCGCCGCGTTCTGCCACACCCACTACGGCGGGATCCTGACCGCAGCGGGGCGGTGGCCCGAAGCCGACGTCGCCCTGACGGACGCGGTGCGCCAGTGGACCGAGCACGGCGCGATGTTCCAGCGCCCAGGCGCTCTCGCCCGGCTCGCCGAGCTCCGGGTCCGCCAGGGTCGGCCAGAGGAGGCGGCAGAGCTGCTCGCCGGCCTGGACACCGATGCCGACGCCGCCCGCCCGCTCGCCGCGCTTCGACTGCTGGAGGGCGAGCCGGAGCTGGCCGCCGACGTCCTCGAGCGGGCGCTCGACACCGTCGATCGCGTCCACACCGCCGCCGTGCCCCTGCTCTCGCTCCTCGTCGATGCCCGCCTCGCCCAGGGTCGGGTCGAGGACGCGGCGGCGATCGCCGACGAGCTCGTCACGTGCGCCGGGGCCTATCCGCAGGTGCCGTACGTCCGGGCCTGTGCCGCGTTCGCCCTCGGCAAGGCGGCGATGGCCGGCGGCGGCGGCGATCCGCGAGAGCTCCTGCGCCAGGCCGTGGCCGGGTTCGCCGGGGCCCGACTCCCGATGGAGCTCGCCCGGGCCCGCATCGCGTTGGCGACCGCCGTGCGCGACGACCAGCCCGAGGTCGCCGTCATCGAGGCGCGGGCGGCGCTGGCCTCGTTCGAGCGCCTGCAGGCGTCGCGTGACGCCGCCGCGGCATCGGCGCTGCTGCGCGGGCTCGGCGTGCGGACCGCGGCCCCGGCCCGCGACTCCGGAGTGCTCACCAAGCGCGAGCGCGAGGTGCTCGACCTGCTCGGCCTCGGACTGACCAACCCGGAGATCGCGGCCCGCCTGTTCATCAGCCGCAAGACGGTCGAGCACCACGTCGGCAACGTCCTCGTCAAGCTGGGCCTGCGTAGCCGGGCCGAGGCCGCTGTCTACGCCACCCGGGCGGAACAGGGGAGCGCATAGGGGATCTCCCCGATCCCCCCGCCGCGGTGGGCCGTCATCGTGAGCGCATGCACACCAGTTCGTCCACGCCGTCGTCCCCGTACGACGCCATCATCGTCGGAGCCCGGTGCGCCGGTTCGCCGACGGCCATGCTGCTCGCCCGGATGGGCCACCGCGTCCTCGTGGTCGACCGTTCGACGTTCCCGAGCGACACCACCTCCACGCACATGGTCCACGCGCCCGGCGTGGCCGCGCTCGATCGCTGGGGCCTGCTCGACGAGGTCGCCGGCTCCGGCTGCCCACCGATCACCCGGTACTCGTTCGACTTCGGCCCGTTCACGATCGCCGGGACGCCCGGCACGTCGTCCGGTCCGGGTGTCGCCTACTCGCCGCGCCGCATGGTGCTCGACACGATCCTGGTCGATGGCGCGGTCGCCGCTGGCGCCGAGGTCCGCCAGGGCTTCAGCGTCGACGAGGTCGTGACCGAGGACGGTCGCGTCGTCGGCATCCGCGGCCGTGACGCACGCGGCCGCGAGGTCGTCGAGAGGGCCCGCATCGTCATCGGTGCCGACGGATGGCACTCCCGGGTCGCGACCGCCGTCGGAGCCGCCCACTACCACCAGGTGCCCCAGCTCCAGTGGAGCGCGTACTCGTACTGGCGCGACCTGCCGGTCGACGGCTTCGAGACGTACATCCGTCCCGGTCGCGGTTGGGCGGCGATGGCCACGAACGACGGGTTGACGATGCTCGTCGTCGGCTGGCCGGCCGCCGAGGCCGCGGCGTTCAAGTCCGACGTCGAGCGCAACTACCTGGCCACGCTCGACCTCGTCCCCGAGTTCGCCGCGCGCGTCGCCGGGGCGACGCGCGTCGAGCGCTTCGCCGGCGGGACCGTGCCGAACTTCTTCCGCACACCGCACGGCCCGGGGTGGGCGCTCGTCGGTGACGCCGGGTACACCCGGGATTCGATCACCGGTCAGGGAATCAGCGATGCGTTCCGGGACGCCGAGTCGATCGCCGCCGCGCTCGACGCAGTGTGGAGCGGAGCCCGGCGGTTCGACGACGTCATGGGCGAGCGCCAACGTCGGCGCGACGCGTCCCAGATGCCGATGTTCGAGTTCACGACCCAGCTGGCCCGCCTCGAACCGCCGCCGCCAGAGCTCGGCGAGCTGCTCGCAGCGGTGAGCGCCAGTCGACCGGCGATGGACGCGTTCGCCAGCATGGCCGCCGGCATCCTGTCGCCGGCAGTGTTCTTCGATCGCGCCCACCTCGGCCCTCTCCTGGGCATGGCCGGCACCGCAGCAGCCTGAGCCCGGCCGAGTGCGGATCGCCACTGCGGCGCCGGGCGCTGCGGGATCAGCCCTGGATCGAGCGGGCGTCGGCGATCACGGCCGCCAGCTCGGCGGCACCAGGGACGTCGGCCTCGACGAGCGACGACACATCCGCGGCGACGTCGTCGAGCGTGATGCCCCGCCCGATGACGTCATCGTTGCCCTTGAGCACTTCGGCGACATCGGCGACGGCAGCAGCCAGCCGGAACGGGCCGGCGTCCGACGAGCCGTCGGCGATGGGCTCGACCAGCTCCCGCACCTCGCCGGCCGGGGTCGTCCAGCGCAGCCGGACCTCGCCGAGCGCCCGGCCCTGCGGCGCGACCGTCGGCGCCGACAGTGGCTGCACGTCGCCGCTGCGCCGCCGCACCTCGTAGAGGGCGCTCACCGCGTGCCCGGCTCCGAGCTCCCCGGCGTCGACGGTGTCGTCACGGAACTCCTCGTCGTCGAGCATCCGGTTCTCGTAGCCGACCAGGCGGTAGGACTCGACGACCTCGGGGTCGAACACGACCTGGGCCTTGGCATCTCCGGCGACGACGGTCAGCGTCGCGGTGAGGTCCTCGCCGAAGAGCCGTCGGGCCTCCTCGAACGTGTCGACGTAGGCGTAGAACCCGTCGCCACGGTCGGCGAGCTGCTCCATCAGCTGGTCGTTGTAGTTGCCCATCCCGAAGCCGACGGTGACGAGGTGGATGCCGTCCTCGCCCGCCTGGGTGATCTGGTCGGTGAGGATCGTCGGATCGGTGATGCCGACGTTGGCCACGCCGTCCGACGCCAACACGACGACGTCCAGCTCGCCGGGCTCGGCCGCCGCCCGGGCCTGCTGGTAGCCGAGGACCAGGCCGGCCTCCATGTTGGTGCTCCCGCCGGGTGCGAGCTGGTCGATGGCAGCGATGATCCGCTCGGCGGAGCTGACCGGCGTCGGCGCCAGCAGCGGCCGCGCCTCGTTGCCGTAGGTGACGATGGCGATGGAGTCGTCGCCGCGCAGCGACTGCACGAGCAGCGCGAGTGACGCCTGGACGAGCCCGAGCCGCTCTCGGATGTCCATCGAACCCGACGTGTCGATGACGAACGTGATGTTGGCCGGCGGTCGCTCGTCGTCGGCGACGTCAGCGGTGCTGACCCCGACCCGCACGAGGCGGGTGCCGTCGGCGGCGTGCGGGGCATCGCCGGTCTCGACGGTGACGCCGAGCTCCCCGACCGTCGGGGCCGGATCGCCGTAGTCGAACGCGTTGATCCACTCCTCGACGCGGATCGACGCCGGGTCGGGGAGAGCGCCCTCGTCGAGGAACGCCCGCCCGACGGTGAACGAGCCGGTGTCGACGTCCAGACCGAACGTGGACTCGGCGTCGTCGTCGGTGGCGACGAACGTCGAGTCGCCGGCATCCACGAAGACGTTGTCGTCGAAGGGGCCGGGCTCCACGGGCACCGACGTGGCGGGGACCGCGCCGCCGGGGGGACCGACGCTGGACGCGTCCGCGGCGGAGTCGCCGGAGGGCGCCGCCGAGGTCATCTCCAGCTGGCCCTCCGTGTAGTCGTCGACGTAGGACTCGGCGTCGATGTGCGGACGCGTCGCGCCGCCGTCGGTGGCGCAGGCGCCGACGGCGAGCACGGCGACGAGCACGGGAGGGATGGTGCGGATGCGCATGCCGATCCGACGGCCGAGCCGGCGTGTGCAGTTCCGACCGAAATATAAAACAGTCATCACTGTTTCAACAGGTACGCTTCGACCAACGAGAGGAGCAGCCGTGGAACACCGACCACGCACCGCCATCGTCACAGGTGGATCACGAGGTCTCGGGCGAGCCCTCGTCAGTGAGCTGGCCACACGGGGTTGGATCGTCGTGACCGACGGCCGCCGTGCCGGCGACCTCGCCGACGCGACGTCCGGCCTCGGCCCGAACGTCGTCGCCGTCGCCGGCGACATCACCGATCCCACGCACCGGGCCACGCTCGTCGCCTCCGCGGTCGAGGTCGGCGGGTCCGTCGATCTGGTCGTCAACAACGCCGGCGGACTGGGCCCGTCACCGTTGCCCGGCCTCGCCGAGTACCCGCTCGATGCGCTCGCCGACCTCTTCGCGGTCAACGTCGTCGCCCCGCTCGGTCTCGTCCAGGCCGCGCTGGGACACCTCGGCGCCGGCGCCGTGGTCGTCGACATCACGTCGGACGCCGCCGTCGAGGCCTACGAGGGCTGGGGTGGCTACGGCGCGACCAAGGCCGCCCTCGAACACCTCGGCCGGGTCCTCGCCGTCGAGCACCCGGACATCCGGTTCCTCACGATCGACCCCGGCGACATGCGCACACGGATGCACCAGGACGCCTTCCCGGGCGAGGACATCTCGGACCGACCGCCTCCGGAGGCCAGTGTCCCCGGCATCCTCGCGATCGTCGACAGCGGTGGACCGAGCGGCCGGTACCGGGCGTCCGAAGGTGCGGAGGTGGCGCCGTGACCACGATCGCACTCGATGCGTTCGAGCTCCCGCCGGAGCTCGAAGCGACGCAACCGCCGGAGATCACGCTCGGCCGCCGTGACGCCGTGCGCATGCTCGTCTCGATCGGTGCGCGCGAACCACGCCCGAGCGTCGCTCGCGACCTTGCCCGATGGTTGGCCGAAGGCGACCTCGTCGTCGTCAACACGTCGGCGACGATCCCGGCGGCCATCGACGCCACGACAGCCGACGGGCGCACCGTCGTCGTCCACCTGTCGACCGAGCTGCCCACCGGGCTGCACCTCCTCGAGGTGCGAACGGTCGGTGCCGACGGGGCGACATGGCCCGATCCACGAGATCACACCGGCGTCACGCTGCGGCTGGCCGGCGGTGGCGCCGCCCACATCCTCGGACGGATGCCGCGATCGGTCCGCCTCTGGGTGGCCACCCTCGACCTTCCGGTGCCACTGCTCGACCACCTCGACCGCTGGGGCCGCCCGATCCGCTACCGCTACGTGCCCGACTCGTGGCCGCTCCACGCGTACACGAACGCGTTCGCCACCGAGCCGGGATCGGCCGAGATGCCGTCGGCCGGCCGGGTCCTGACCCCCGACGTGGTGACCGACCTCGTCGCCCACGGCATCGTGGTCGCACCGATCGTCCTGCACACCGGCGTCGCCTCGCTCGAGGCCCACGAGTCGCCGTACCCAGAGCGCTACCGGGTGCCCGCGTCCACGGCCCGCCTGGTCAACGCGACCAGGGCCGCTGGCGGCACCGTCGTCGCCGTCGGGACCACCGTCGTACGGGCGCTCGAGACGGTCGCCGACGACACCGGCACCGTCCACCCCGGCGGCGGCTGGACCGAGCTCGTCGTCACGCCGGAGCGGGGCGTGCAGGTCGTCGACGGGTTGTTGACGGGATGGCACGAGCCCGAGGCCAGCCACCTGCGGATGCTCGAAGCGATCGCCGGACGGGGCCCGCTCGAGCTCGCCTACGGCGCCGCGCTGGCTGCCGGCTACCACTGGCACGAGTTCGGCGACGTGCACCTGATCCTGCCCGAGCCGTCGACGCGGCGGTCATGATGGTGCCCACGAGCGACCCGCCAGCACCCCTCCCGGACGCGCCGCGACCGGGCGTCATCGTCCCGCCCCCGGTGTCGGCCGCGCAGCGCAGCGTGCTGTACGCGGTACGCCGGCGGGGGCAGGCGACCGTGACCGACATCGCCGAGATGCTCGACATGACCGTGAGCGGGGCCCGCCAGCACCTCACCGGCCTGGCCGACAACGGGTTGCTGCAGGCCGGCGAGCCGATCCGGGAGCCGGGGCGCAAGGGCCGGGCTGAACGGACGTTCTGCATCGCACCGGCCGCCGAGGCACTGTTCCCCCGGGCGTACGGGGAGCTGACGAACGAGCTCCTCGGCTACGTACCGCCCGACGCCGTCACAGCGGCGTTCGAGCGACGGCGCGACCACCGCATCGACAACGCCAGGGCCCGGCTGGCCACGAAGCGGAGCTTCGCAGCCAAGGTGACCGAGTTGGCCCGCATCCTCGACGAGGACGGCTACCTCGCCACCGTCGAGCCGTTGGAGGGCGGTGGTCACCGGATCGCCGAGCGCAACTGCGCCATCTTCGCCGTCGCCCGTGAGCACCCGCAGGCCTGCTCGTCGGAGCTGGAGTTCCTCCGGGCGGCTCTCCCGGAGGCCGAGATCGAGCGGGCCACGCACATGATGGCCGGCGCCCACGCCTGCAGCTACGAGATCCGCCGCCGCCCGCGCCGCGTCGACCGGTGACCCGTTCGGAGCACTGCGAGCCCCGTCGTCAGCCGCGCTGGTAGTTCGGCGCCTCGTTGGTGATCGTGACGTCGTGGGGGTGGCTCTCGTTGCGTCCGGCGGTCGTCACCCGCATGAAGCGGGCGCCGTTGCGCAGCGACTCCAGGGTCGCCGCCCCGGCGTATCCCATCCCGCTGCGCAGCCCGCCGACGAGCTGGTACAGCACCTCGCCGAGCCCACCGGCGTAGGCCACACGACCCTCGATGCCCTCGGGCACCAGTTTGCGGGTGGCGGCCCCGACTGCGCTGGCGGATTGGCCGCTGGCGTAGCGATCGGCACCGAGACCTTGCATCGCCCCGATCGACCCCATCCCGCGGTAGCTCTTGTAGCGCCGCCCCTCGAACAGCTCCATCTCGCCCGGGCTCTCCTCGGTGCCGGCGAGGAGCGAGCCCAGCATCACCGTCTCGGCACCGGCGGCGATCGCCTTGACGATGTCGCCGGAGTACGTGATGCCGCCGTCGGCGATCACCGGCACGCCGAGCTGGCGGGCCCGGCGAGTCGTGTGCCAGATGGCCGACAGCTGCGGCATGCCGGCGCCGCTGATGACCCGGGTCGTGCAGATCGAGCCGGCGCCGACGCCCACCTTCACGGCGTCGGCCCCGGCATCGACGAGCGCGTCGACGCCCTCTTCGGTGACGACGTTCCCGGCCACGACCGGCAGATCGGGCCAGCCCGCCTTGATCCGCTCGATGGCCTTGATGACCCCGGCCGAGTGGCCGTGGGCGGTGTCGATGGCGACGGCGTCGACACCTCGGGCGACGAGTGCCTCGACGCGTTCCTCGACATCGTCGCCGACGCCGACGGCGGCCGCGCAGCGCAGCCGCCCGGCGCCATCGCGCGATGCGTTCGGGAACTCCTGGCGCTTCTGGATGTCCTTCACCGTGATCAGCCCGGCGAGGCGCCCGGCGGCGTCGACCAGCGGCAACTTCTCGATGCGGTACCGCTGGAGGATGGCCTTGGCTTCGTCGAGCGTGGTGCCGACGGACGCCGTGCGCAAGTGCTCGGCCGTCATGAACTCGGTGACCGGGCGGTCGAAGTCGGCGCCCGAGCAGAAGCGGATGTCGCGGTTGGTGAGGATGCCGACGAGCCGGCCGTCGGAATCGATGATCGGCACCCCGGAGAACTTGAACCGGGCCATCAGCGCCTCGGCCTCGTGGATGAGGGCGGTCGGCGGGAGCGTGACCGGGTCGGTGATCATGCCGCTCTGGCTGCGCTTGACCTTCTGCACCTCGGCGGCCTGGTCGGCCACCGGGAGGTTGCGGTGGATCACCCCGATGCCGCCGTGGCGGGCGATGGCGATCGCCATGCGGGCTTCGGTGACCTTGTCCATGGCGGCCGAGACCATCGGCACGGCGAGGGTGATGTCGGCGGCGAACGTGGCCGTCGTGTCGACGGTGTCCGGGAGCGTGTCGGAGTAGCCGGGCACGATGACGACGTCGTCGAACGTGAGGGCCTCGAAGCGGTCGAAGAGCTCGTCCTGAGGGGTTGTCACTGGGGGACCTCCTGGTGGCAGAGGGTGGCGCACAGGGTGGTGAGGGTGCCGACCAGCAACTCGTGCTCGGTGGCGTGGACGCGGGCGGTCAGCGTCTCGAGGGAGTCGTCGGGGCGGATCGGGACCGGCGCCGTGCCGAGGACAGGCCCGGCGTCGACGCCTTCGTCGGGGACGAGGTGGACCATCACGCCGGTGGCCGTCCGCTCGCCGGCCAGCGCCTCCTGCCAGGCCCGCTCGACGGCCCGGGTGCCGGGCAGCTCTCCGGGCAGGGCGGGGTGCAGGTTGACGACACGGTCCGGGAACCAGCCGAGGAAGCTCATCGTGAGGATGCGCATCCAGCCGGCGAGCACCACGATGTCGGGCCCGAAGCCGGCGACGACGTCGGCCAGGCGGGCGTCGTAGTCGGAGCGGTCCTCGCCGGCATGACGGCCGACGTGGCAGGCGGGGACGCCGGCGACACCCGCCCGGGCCAGCGCTCCGGCATCGGCGTGGTCGGACACGACGGCAGCGATCTCGGCCGGAAGCGTGCCGGCGGCGATGGCGTCGATCAGTGCCTGCAGGTTCGTCCCGGAACCGGACGCCAGCACCACGAGACGCGCCCGGCGGCGTGTCGCGATGTCACCCTCGTCGTGGCGGGCGACGTCTGGCTCCTGCATGGTTCGACGCTAGACGGCCGGTGTGGGCGCCCCACGGACCCTTGACGGAAAGTTCAGCGGCCGCACCCCCGGTACTGTCGGCGCCATGGCCGTCTACCTCTGCCACGAGCAACCGGAGCTCCACGAGCACGACGCGACCGTCGTCGAGTCCGCGCCCGGTCGAGTGGTCCTCGACCGGTGCGCACTGCACCCGGGCGGCGGCGGTCAGGTCAGCGACGTCGGCTGGCTCGACCACGCGACGGGGACATCGGCGATCACCGGAGTCGACACCGTCGACGGCACCACGTGGCACCTGCTCGCCGACGACGCCGAGCCGTCCGGAGACGTGGTCGTCCGCGTCGACGCCGATCACCGTTCGCGCGTCGCCCAGTTGCACACCGACTCCCACGTGCTCAACGCGCTCGTCTACGAGCGCTTCCCGGGCACGCTGGTCACCGGCGCCCAGATCAACGCCGACGGCAGCGGCCGCATGGACTTCGATCTGTCCGAGGTCGACAACGACGTGCTGCGCGGGCTCGACGTCGCGGTCAACGACGTGATCCGCGGCGGCGTGGAGGTGCGCAGCGTCTACGTCGACGCTGACGACGCTGGCATCGTCGCCGGGCTGGTCCGCAGCCTGTCGGTGGCGCCGCCGCCGACGCCCGACGGGCGCCTACGGATCATCGAGATCGACGGCATCGACCGCCAGGCGTGCGGGGGCACGCACCTGTCCAACACCGGCCAGTCGCGGCCGTTCCGGATCACGAAGGTCGAGAGCAAGGGCACGCGCAACCGTCGGATCCGCTTCGTGCTGGACTGACGAGGCAACCGTTCGGCGCGCTGGGGCGTTCCCGGGGTGTGAGCGTCATGGAGCCCGGGTTCGTCGACCGGTTCGACGAGCTGTTCGCGGTGGGGTACCGCGCCAGCTCCGCGGTCCTCGGGCAGGCGTGCCGACGCCGAGGACTGCGCCCAGGAGTCGATGGCCCGGGCGCCGGCGCCCGGCTGACGCTGATCACGACACGAGGTGGACGGTCGGCGTGGGGCCGGCGCCCGGCACCAGCTGCCCGATCCGCCACGTGGGTTCGCCGATCGACGCCTGCACGGCCTCGACGTCGCCCGGCGCGCACACGATCACCATGCCGATGCCCATGTTCAACGTGCGGTGCAGCTCGTGGGCGTCGAGGCCGGTCGCCAGGTCACGGACGAGCCCGAACAGTGGCGGCACGGGCCACGAGCCGAGCGCGATGCGGGCGTCGACACCAGCGGGCAGGACGCGGGGCAGGTTCTCGGGCAGGCCGCCACCCGTGATGTGGGCGAGCGCCTTGATCCGGCCGGTCGCCAGTGCGGGCGTCAGCACGTGCAGGTAGCTGCGGTGCGGCTCGAGCAGCGCCTCGCCGAGCGGCCGGTCCATGCCGTCGGGGACGACGTCCATCGGGATCCACCGGAAGATCGTGCGCAGCAGCGAGTACCCGTTCGTGTGCGGCCCGCTGGACCCGACGCCGAGCAGGACATCGCCCACGGCGACGTCCGGGCGGGGGAGCAGCGTCGAGCGCTCGGCGACGCCGACCAGCGTGCCGGCGATGTCGAACGCGCCCGGCGCGTAGACGCCCGGCATCTCGGCCGTCTCGCCGCCGAGGAGCGTGCAACCGGCGGCCTCGCACGCCTCGGCCATCCCGGTCACGACCTCGGCCACGAGGTCGGCGTCGAGGACGCTGGCGGCGATGTAGTCGAGGAAGAACAGCGGTCGCGCCGACTGCACGAGCACGTCGTCGATGCAGTGGTTGACGATGTCCATGCCGATCCCCTTGACCGCGCCGACACGGGCGGCCAACTCGACCTTGGTGCCCACGCCGTCGGTCGACGCGACCAGCACCGGGTCGTCCATCGCGGCGATCGCCTTGGCGGAGAACACACCGCCGAAGCTGCCCACCCCGCGCACGACCTCGGCGCCGTGGGTCCGCTCGACGGCGGCCCGCATGCCGGCGACGGCCCGGTTGCCCTCGTCGATGTCGACGCCGGCGGCGGCGTACGACGCGAGTGCCGCGCCGGGCGCCCGCCAGCCGATGTCCCGCCGCACCTGCATCCCGTCGAACGTGATGTCGGCCAGCGCCGCGTACGCGGCGTCCCGGGCGGCGGCCAGGTCGGCCCCCAGCCCCGTGACGGCCAGCACCCGCCCGCCGGTGACCCTGCCGTCGGCCATCCCGGCCGGGAAAAGGAGCGCCGACGCAGGTTCTCCGGAGTTGAACTCGCGCCCAGCGCGGTCCCAACGGCTGAGAACCTCGTCGGCGCCGGTGATCGGGGCGCCGACGACGGGGGCGGCCGGGTAGCCGGGGGCGGCGGCGACCACCGTGCAGGCGGCTCCCGGGTCGACCTCGACGGTCACCGTGGACAGTTGGCCCCGCGTGGCCGCGAGCGCCATGGTCGCGAGGTCCGAGCGCAGCAGCGGGAGGACGGCCTGGGCCTCCGGGTCGCCGAAGCGGACGTTGTACTCGACGAGGCGCGGGCCGTCGGGCGTCAGCATCAGCCCGGCGTACAGCACGCCGACGTACGGCGTGCCGGCGGCGCGCATGTGGTCGAGCACCGGCTGCACGAACACGTCGACCAGGTCGACCGGGTCGTGGGGAACCGGAGCCGGGGCGTACGCACCCATGCCGCCGGTGTTCGGTCCGGTGTCGCCCTCACCGATCCGCTTGTGGTCCTGGGCCAGGGGGAGTGGGCGCCCGACGAGGCCGTCGCAGAGCACGAGTAGCGACACCTCCGGCCCGGACATCCGCTCCTCGAGCACGAACGGCCCCTCGGCGCCACGGATGGCGGCCTCGGTCGCGTCGTCGTCGGCCGGCACGGTGACACCCTTGCCACCGGCGAGGCCGTCGAGCTTGACGACCACCGGACGTCCGAGCGCGCGCCACCAGGCCAGCGCACCGTCCACGTCGCCACCGGCGAAGCGGGCGAACGCCGGCCCGGGGATGCCGAGTGACGCCGCCAGCTGGCGAGCGAAACCCTTCGACGCCTCGAGGGCGGCGAGCGCGGCCGTCGGCCCGAAGCACGCCACGCCGGCGTCCGCGCACGAGTCGGCCGCGCCGGCGACGAGTGCCGCTTCTGGACCCGGGATGACGAGGTCGAGGACCGCGGGGTCGAGCGTCAGCTCGTCGATCGACCCGACGAGCACGACGTCGTGACCGTGGCGCCGACAGGCCCAGACGATGGCGTGCTCACGGCCGCCGGCACCGATGACCGCAACGCGCATCAGGCCGAGTTCCTCCTCGGGCGCCGGGCCCGCGGCCCGCTCACGCCAACACGCCCTCGAAGCTCAGCTTGGCCTGGGCCTCGCCGACCTCCAACGGGTAGCGCCCCGTGAAGCAGGCGTTGCAGTAACCGTCACCGCTCCCGTCGGAGTTCCCGACGGCCCGCATCATGCCCTCCAGCGACAGGAACTCGAGGCTGTCGGCGCCCACCCGTTCGCGGATCTCGTCGGTGGTCAACCGCGCCGCCATGAGATCGCCGTCGTGGCCCATGTCGACGCCGAAGTGGCACGGGTGCATGATCGGCGGGCAGGTGATGCGCACGTGCACCTCGGACGCGCCGGCGTCGCGGATGAGCTTCACGAGGGGCCCGGCCGTCGTGCCCCGCACCAGTGAGTCGTCGATCATCACGACGCGCTTGCCGGCGAGGTTGGCACTCAGGGCGTTGAACTTGAGCGCTACGCCGCGTTCGCGGATCTCCTGGGTCGGTTCGATGAACGTGCGACCGATGTAGCGGTTCTTGATGAGGCCGTCGTTGTAGGGGATGCCACTGGCCCGGGCATACCCGATCGCCGCCGGGATCGAGGAGTCGGGCACCGGGATGACGACGTCGGCCTCGGCGGGCGCCTCGGCGGCCAGTTCGGCGCCGAGCTGCTCGCGCGTGTGATGGACGTTGCGGCCGTTCCAGTTCGAGTCGGGACGCGAGAAGTAGACGAACTCGAACGTGCAGCGGGCCTGGCGCGGCGACGCGGCGAGCGCGTGGCGGCGCCGCAGCTCGGCGCCCTGCAGCGTGACGATCTCGCCCGGCTCGACCTCGGTGATCTCGACGCAGCCGAGCGTGGCCAGCGCGCACGTCTCGCTGGCGACGGCGTGGCCGCCGTGCGGCAGGCGTCCGACGGACAGCGGCCGGAAGCCCCACGGGTCGCGGACGGCGAGCACCCGGTCGGCGGCGAGCAGCACGAGTGAGAACGCGCCCTTCCACGCGGGCAGCGTGCGCTCGATGCGCTCCTCCCACGTCTTGCCGCCGGCGGCGGCGAGCATCAGCGTCATCACCTCGGAGTCACTCGTCGCCGTCAGCCCGAAGCCGCGGGACAGCAACTCGTCGCGCAGTGCCGGAGTGTTGACGATGTTGCCGTTGTGAGCGAGGGCCAACGGGCCGTGCATCGTCTCGACGACGAACGGCTGGATGTTGCGCTCGTTGGACGAGCCCGTCGTCGAGTACCTGGTGTGGCCGATCGAGTGGTACCCGGTCAACGGTTTCAACGCCTCGTTCGTGAAGACGTGCGACACGAGCCCGGGTTGCTTGTGGACGCGGGCCCGGTGCCCGTCGCTGACGGCGATGCCGGCCGCCTCCTGCCCGCGGTGCTGCAGCGAGAACAGCCCGAAGAACGTCAGCTGGGCCACCCCCTCGCCGTGCGGGGTCGAGATGCCGAGGATGCCGCACTCCTCACGGGGCCTGTCGTCGGCCGTCAGGCTCAGGGGCGTGGCGTCGGTCTCGTCCATGGGGGGCACGTCCATTCGGGTCACGTCCAGTCGGCTCGCAGAGTTTCGACCCGTTCGGCGACCCGTGTCGCGACAGGGTACGTGCCGGGCTCGAAGGGCAGCCCGGTGAGGCGTTGATAGGCGTCGATGTATCGCGTCGAGGTGGCGGTCCAGACCTCGACCGGCAGGTCCGGCAGCTCGCCGTCGCCGTGGAAGCCGGCGTCGGCGAGGGCCCGTCGCACGACCTCCTTGTCGAGGCTCTCGGGCTCCTCGCCGGCGGCGAGCCGATCCTCGTAGGACGCGGCGACCCAGAACCGTGACGAGTCCGGCGTGTGCACCTCGTCGATGAGCAGGATCTCGCCATCGGGTGTCAGCCCGAACTCGTACTTCGTGTCGGCCAACAGCAGCCCTGCCGCGGCGGCGACGTCCTGGCCGCGCCGGAACAGCTCGAGGGCGATCGTGGTGACGCGCTCCCAGCGACTCGCGTCGACCAGACCGCGTTCGACGACCTCGGCCCACGTGAGCGGCTCGTCGTGCACGCTCGAGCCGGCGGGTGGCTTCGTGGTCGGCGTCACCAGCGGGGCCGGCAGCGCGGTGTTCTTCCGGATCCCGTCGGGGAAGTGGTAGCCGTAGATCGTCCGGGCGCCGGCGTTGTACGGCTTCCAGAGCGACGTCGACGTGACGCCGGTGATGTAGCCGCGCACGACGACCTCCACGGGCAGCGTCTCGGCCGACCGGGCGACGAGCACGTTGGGGTCGGGAACGGCCACGACGTGGTTGGCCACGACGTCGGCCGTGGCGTCGAACCACCACGCCGCGAGCTGGTTGAGGACCTGGCCCTTGTACGGCACGCCGGCGACGATGCGATCGAACGCCGACAGGCGGTCCGTCGTGACGAACAGCCGATAGCCGTCACGCAGCGCGTACGACACGCGGACCTTGCCCTCGCGGCGGTCCGGCAGGTCGAGCTCGATCTCGGTGAACGGGGTGAGGGTGTCGTTACTTGACATGGCGCACCGCTGCTTCGAAGAGGCGCAGCCCGAGCGTCCGCGTCGTCGTCGGGTCGTGGCGGTGCCGCGGGTGCTGACGGGCCAGGACGTGGTTCTCCGGGTGCGGCATCAGCCCGAGCACGACACCCGTCTCGTCGCACACGCCGGCGATGTCGGCGATCGACCCGTTCGGGTTGCGGCTGCGGTAGCGCAATGCGACCTGACCGGCGGCCGCCAGCGAGTCGGGGTCGGGGTGGACGTAGCGACCCTCGCCGTGGGCGATCGGGCAATGGACGTCGTCGTCGAGGTGCTGGGTCCAGATGCACCGGCTGTCCGGCTCGGGCGACAGCTCGACCCACCGGCAGTCGAACCGTCCCTGGATGTTGTGGCCGAGGGCACCCGGCAGGAGTCCCGTGCT
Organism: Ilumatobacteraceae bacterium; assembly: GCA_040507575.1. GTDB lineage: Bacteria > Actinomycetota > Acidimicrobiia > Acidimicrobiales > Ilumatobacteraceae > JALZMG01. Next base: position 9,585 of record JBEVOM010000066.1, on the reverse strand, counting down.
GGTGAGCACCTGGAAGCCGTTGCAGATGCCGGCGACGGGGCGCCCGCTGGCGACGAACGACCGCAGTCGGTCGCCGAGTCGGCCGCCGTCGGCGGCGGTCAGGTCGAGCGCCAGCATGCGTCCGGCGCCGAGGGCGTCGCCGTAGCTGAAGCCGCCGGCGACGACGACGATGCGGGCGCCGTCGAGCAGCTCGGGCCGGGCCGTCAGCTCCGCGGCGAGCACCACGCTCGGCTCGGCGCCGGCGAGGTCGAGGGCGAGCACGGTGTCGGTGTCGCGGTTCGTTCCCGGCCCGGCGACGACGATGGCGGCCGGCCGGCTCACGGGGTCTCCCGTTCGCTCGCGGGGTTCGATGGGCGCGACGCGGTCATCGTGCTCACACGTCACCGCGCAGGAAGGCGGTGGCGAGGTCGGCGACGGGGATCGCCGCCACGCCGGGCAGTCGGAGCACCGGCTCGGCGGTCACCGTGCCGAGGCGCACCACGTCGCCGACGGTCAGCACGAACCGCTCGACGTCGGCCGGCGCGACCTCGGCGACGAGCCGACCGGTCGACTCGGCGAACAGCGCGGTGGCCGGATCGTCGTGGGGGAGGGTGTCGATGTCGGCGCCGAGGCGTCCGGCGATGCAGAGCTCGGCCAGCGCGACGGCGAGGCCTCCCTCGCTGATGTCGTGGCAGCCCTGCACGAGCCCGTCGCGGATGGCGCGGTGCAGCCGGACGTAGCGCTGCGGGGCCCCGGGGTCGGGTTGCGGGGCCGCGCCCGCCGAACGGTCCGACGCCCCGTCGAGGACCGTGCTGGTGGCGAGGACCATGTCGAGGTGGCTGCCGGCGAACGCCGGCGCCGACGGGCCGATCTGGAACAGCACGTTCCCGGCCGCCGTCAGCTCGGCCGTGACGCAGCGCCCGACGTCGGGAACGTGGGCCACGGCGGTGATGACGAGCGTGGGCGGCACGGCGTGACGGTGACCGTCGGCGCCGGTGTACTCGTTGTTGAGCGAATCCTTGCCGGACACGAACGGCGCACCGAACGCCAGCGCGGCGTCGCGGCAGCCGCGCACCGCGGCGACGAGATCGCCGAGGGTCGACGGTCGCCGAGGGTCGCCCCACGAGAAGTTGTCCAGCAGCGCGACACGCTCGGGGTCGGCGCCGACGGCGACGACGTTGCGGATGGCTTCGTCGATGACGGCGTGGGCCATCGCTTCGGGGTCGTGCAACCCGTACCACGGGTTGACGCCGATGCCGATCGCGATGCCGTGGGAGTCGCGTGGATCGGCGAGCACGACCCCGTCCCCCGGCCCGTCGGACGCGACGCCGACGAGCGGTCGCACGACCGTGCCGCCGCCGATCTCGTGGTCGTAGCGGTGGATCGTGGCCGCCTTCGAGGCGATGTCGCGGTGGCCGAGCAGGGCGAGGAGCGTGGCGGCCGGATCGACCACGGTCCGCGAGCCCGGCGTGCGGTCGGGCACCGCCACCTCGGCCATCATCTGGCGCTTCGGGCGCCCGTCGTGGAGGAAGCGGGTGTCCAGGTCGAGCACCGGCTCGCCGTCGTGGCGCACGACGAGGCGCCCGTCACCTGTGAACGTCCCGAGGTCGGCGAGCTCGACGCCGTGGCGGATGCAGCGCGTCCGGAGCTCGGCGAGCCGTGTCGGCGGGACGGCGACGACCATCCGCTCCTGGGCCTCCGACAGCCAGATCTCCCATGGCGCCAGCCCCGGGTACTTCAACGGGGCCGCCGTCAGCTCGACGTCGGCGCCCGTGTGCTCGGCCATCTCGCCGATCGCCGACGACAGCCCGCCGGCCCCGCAGTCGGTGATCGCGGTCCACAGCTCGTCGGCACCGTCGAGGACATCGATCAGCAGCTTCTCCGTGACGGGGTCACCGATCTGCACGCTGGCGCCGGCGACGGCGCCGGTGGTGGCATCCATCGTCGTGCTGGAGAACGTGGCGCCGCGGATGCCGTCGCGTCCGGTCCGGCCACCCAGGACGACGACGCGATCACCCGCGAACGGTCCGGTCGGCAACGGCCGGTCCTCGGCGACGCCGACGCACCCGCAGAACACGAGTGGGTTCGTCGTGAAGCCGGGGTCGTAGATGACGGCACCGGCCACTGTCGGCAGGCCGATCTTGTTGCCGTAGTCGGCGACCCCGTCGATGACGCCGTCGCGGATCCGGCGCGGGTGCAGCGCGCCGTCAGGAAGATCGGCGATCGGCAGGTCCGGAGGTCCGAAGCACAGGACGTCGGTGCAGGCGATCGGCCGGTGGGCCGCCCCCATCACGTCGCGGATGACGCCGCCGACGCCCGTGTTGGCGCCACCGAACGGCTCGACGGCCGAGGGGTGGTTGTGGGTCTCGGCCTTCAGCGCGATCGTCGTGCCGTCGCAGAACGACACGATGCCGGCGTTGCCGACGAACGCCGATCGGACGAACGGCGCAGCGACAGCATCGGTGGCGGCGCGCAGCTGGTCGATGAGCGGCGCGATCTCGACATCGTCGCCGTCGGACGTCCGCACCGTGATGGCGGCGCGGAACGTCTTGTGGGCGCAGTGCTCGCTCCACGTCTGGGCGAGCGTCTCCAGCTCGACGTCGGTGGGCTCGCGGCCCTCGTCCGTGAAGTGACGGCGGATCGCCAACAGCTCCTCGGGGTCGAGGGCGAGGGACCTCTCGGCGCCGAGGCGGGCGAGCGCCGTCTCGTCGAGGTCGCGGACCGCGATCAACTCGACCGGCACGTCGTTCGTGCCGCCGGGGTGCAGATCGGGGTCGGCCCGCCCGGTCGCCCAGTGCTCGATGATCGGGTTGGCGATCAGGCGCCGCAGCAGCACGTCGGCGGCGCCGTCGCTCGTGCCGGCCGGGAACCCGATTCGGCGGCCGGTGGCAGCGGCCCTGACGTCGACGCCGAGCTGCGCGCCGGCGTGGAGGACGGCGTCCGCGGCGCCGTCGGTCACACCCGGGTGCAACGTGATCTCGACGTGCGGACCTTCACCGGCGACGCTGACCGGGACGTCCCACGAACCGACCTGCAGCAGCGGATCGGCGAGCACGGTGCCGAGGCGGGACCGTTGGTCGTCGTCCAGATCGCCCTCGACGAACACCACGTCGGCGATGTCGACGGCACCGTGGAGGGCGAGCCCGAGTGTCGCGGCGCCGGCCCGGATGGCTTCGGCGCGGGGGTCGACATCGCGACTCCTGACCGTGTACCGACTGATGGATCGGCTGCCGGGCCGATGGTCGGACGCCACTGGCGCGACCCTAGGGGGCGCGCGCCGGTGGCTCGCGGCTCTGAAGAAAAAGTTCAATCCTGCCCGTCCCGCGCCGCCTCGGTACGGTGACGCGGTGCCGGACGATGCTCAGGCGCCCCCCGATCCCGTCCCGACGCGCCTGGTGCTGATCCGCCACGGCGAGTCGCGATCCAGCGTCGCCCGGGCGATCGGCGGTCCGCGCACGTGCGGCGGCCTGAGCGACCTGGGCCGCCAGCAGTGCGAGCGTCTGGCCCGCCGCCTCGGCGAGACCGGGGAGCTGTCGGACGTCGTGCTGTACGCCAGCCAGTACCCGCGGGCCGCCGAGACGGCCGAGATCGTCGCCCCGGCGCTCGGCGGCCCAGAGATCCACATCGACGCCCGCTTCGGCGAGCACGACCCCGGGCCCGACATCGACGGGTTGACATTCGAGGAGTTCCTCGCCTGCTACGGCATGCCGGACTGGGAGTCCGACCCGCACGCCGTCACGTTCCCCGGCGGTGAGACGATCGCCGATCTGCACCACCGCGTCGGGTCGGCGGTGCGCGATGTCGTCGCGGCTGATCCCGGTCGCACCATCGTCGTGTGCTGCCACGGCGGGGTCGTCAACGCCGTGCTGCGCATGGCGCTGCGGGCCCCGGTGACCGGCGCCTTCGAGCTGTTCACGACGAACGCGTCGCTGACCGAACTGGTGTTGGTGCGGCCCGGCCGCTGGCGGCTGCAGCGCTACAACGATGCCGCCCACCTCGCCGGGTTGCCGATCGAGACGCCGCGACCATCAGGCCCGGCATGACCCGCTGGGTCGTGGTCGGTGCTGGCGCCGCCGGGTGCGTGGTGGCGTCCCGGCTGTCCGAGGTGGCAGGCAACCACGTGACGCTGATCGAGGCCGGATCCGGTTCGCCGGGCCGGGAGAGCCACGACGCCGGGTTCTTCGACGCGATGGCCGAGCCGGGCCGGCTCTTCCCCGGCCCGTTCGCGCGCGGCCGCGGTCTCGGCGGGTCGAGCGCGGTGAACGGGATGATCGCGACACCCGGCGACCTCGCCCAGTACGAGTCGTGGGGCTGGTTCGACGCCGAGGACGCGTTCGCCCGCATCCGGGTGCCCCTCGAGATCCCGACGGACGAGGAGCTGGGGCCGATGGACCGGTTCCTGCTCGCGGCCGCGCCGGACGCCGCCAAGGCCCGCCTCACGCGTCGCAACGGCCGTCGCGTGACAGCCGCCGAGGCCTACCTGCCGGGCACCTCGGTCGATGTCGTCGGTGAGTCCGAGGTCGCGTCGATCTCGTTCACCGGTCGACGGGCCACCGGCGTGCAGCTGGCCGACGGACGCTCGCTCGCCGCCGACGAGGTCGTCGTCGCTGCTGGCGCCATCGGCTCCCCGCTGCTGCTGGCGGCGTCGGACGTCGACGTGCCGGGCGTCGGCCAGGACCTCCAGAACCACGTCGGGCTCCCGATCACCGTGCGCCTGCGTGAGCCAGGCGGCGACAGTCATGCGCTGGTCGCCGGCTCGCTGCTGCGGCGCGGCGACCTCCAGCTGTTCCCCGTGAACTACGCGGCGCCCGATCGACCCGACGAGTCGATCCTGCTCGTCGTCGTCATGACGCCGACCGGCCGAGGCGCGGTCACCGCGGGCGACGCAGGCGGGGCCGGCGTGCACCAGCAGATCGACGATCACGACCGGGCGCTGCTGGTCGCCGGCGTCGCGCTCGCCCACGAGGTGCTGGACCACCCCGCCGTGCGGTCGCAGATCGACGACATCCGGGTCGGTGACGCCCCCGAGCTCGTGTTCCACCCGACGTCCACGTGCCGCATGGGTGTCGTCGTCGACGACGACGGCGCCGTCGTCGGCTACGAAGCGCTGCACGTCGTCGACGCGTCGGTCTTCCCGAGCATCCCCCACGCCAACACGTACCTCCCCACGCTGATGGTTGCCGAGCGCCTCGCCGCCCGGCTGGTGGCCCGGCGGTAGCGACGGTCGCCGGCCCCGATCTCGATGTCGTCGTCGTGGGCGACGGACCGGCCGGGATGGCGCTCGGTGCGGCGTGCCGCGCCGCGGGCGCCGACGTCCTGGTCCTGGGCGGCGGCGGGCCGAGCGGCGACGCGCCGTGGCCGGCGACGTACGGGATGTGGCGCGACGAGGTCCCCGACGTCCCTGACCGATGCTTCGCCGCGATCGCCCCGCGCCCCGTCGTGTTCGGCCACCGGCGCCACGAGCTCGATCGCGCCTACGGCATCATCGACAACGTCGCGCTGCGCGACCACCTCTCCACCGGTGTCGAGGTGGTGCGGGGACGGGCCTCCGGCGTGCAGCACTTCACGTGGGGGAGCCGGGTGCTCGGCGACAGCGGCGCGCTCGATGCGCGGCTCGTCGTCGATGCCACAGGGTGCCCGCCCGCGCTCGCCCACGCGTCGGCGCCTGCCGCCGCCCAGACGGCGTTCGGCATCGTCACCGCCGAGTCACCGGCGGGAGCCGACGAGCTCGTCCTCATGGACCTGCGGGCACTCGGCGGCGTCCCGTCCCCGCCAACGTTCTGCTACCGCGTGCCCGTCGCGGACGGTTGGCTGACCGAGGAGACCGCGCTCGTCGCCCGGCCGCCGCTACCGGCGGGAGCCCTGCGCGACCGCCTGGCTCGCCGGCTCGGCCCGTCGGGGCGCGACGCCATCGCGGCGTCGTTGCGCGTCGAGCGGGTCACGATCCCGATCGGCGGCCGATTGCCGTCCCGACGCCAGCAGGTCGTCGCGTTCGGTGCGGCCGCCGGCATCACCCACCCGGCCAGCGGCTTCTCCGTTGCCGCGTCACTGCGGGCGGCACCGCGGGTCGCGGCCGCGATCGCCGACGGTCGTGACGCGGCCGGCGTGTGGGATGCGGTCTGGCCGGCGCCACTCCGCCGGACGCGACGGCTCCACGACTACGGCGCCGAAGTCCTGATCCGCCTCGACGCCGATGCGCTGGCGACGTTCTTCGACGCGTTCTTCGACCTGCCGGTCGGGACCTGGGGCCCGTACCTGCGCATCGACGCATCGCCGCGCCAGGTCACCGAGACGATGACGGCACTGTTGCGGCGGCTTCCGTGGTGGATGCGCCGTCGTCTGGTGGTCGCGCCGTGGGCGGGCCGCCGCGCCGCGCGCTGAGCGACTTGCGCACGGCCAGCACCCAGCCGACGACGATCGCGACGGAGAAGATGAACCACTGCACCGCGTAGGACAGGTGCGGGCCCTCGGTGAGCTCCGGGGCGGCGACCGGCTGCGGGTATGGCGGGGCTTCGGCGGGTCGGGACTGCGTCAGTTCGACGTACATGTCGACCGGCTGGCCCGGGAGCTGGGCGGTCAGCCGGGGGATGTCGATGCGCTGGACCTCGGTCAGCTCGCCGGTCGACGGGTCGCTGAGCTGGCCGCGCCGCCGCTCCGCCGACGGCCGGAGGCGACCGAGGATCTCGACGCGGCCCTCGGGCGCTGGCGCGACGTCGGTGTCGAGGGGCACGAACCCGCGCTCGACGAGGAGGACCCGACCGTCGGCGAGCAGCAGTGGCGTGACGACCATGTCGCCGGCGAGCCCGCCCTGGGAACGGTTGACGACGCGGAGCTCCTCGTCGGGCAGGTACGTGCCAGCCGTGACGATGTACCGCCACTCGATGGCGGCAGGGTCGGTGCCGGGCTCGAGCACGTCCGCCAGCGGCTCGGGCGGCAGGTCGATGTGGCTCGTCACCTGGGCGTTGAACGCCTGGCGCTGGTCGAGGCGCCGGAGCTGCCAGAAGCCGAGGTTGATCATCAGCACGATGCCGAAGATCACGAGGAGGTGGAACGCGATCCACCGCGGGGAGACCAGGAAGCGGTACATGGCCGGCCCAGACCGTATCGCTCGTCGGTCCCCCCGATACGTTCGCCGTGTGGAGCTGCCCGACTTCCACCTGCCGCACGCCGAGAAGATCGAATGGATGATCGAGACCGACGGGTTCGCCGTCGAGCCGGTGCCGCCGGACCCCTCCACCGATCCGCCGCAGCCCGCGTACACGTACACGATCGGCTTCCCCGACCACGCCGCATTCCCCGACGTCGTCGTGTTCGGGCTGACCCCGGTCGCGGCGCGCGGCCTCATCGGTCTGGTCGCCGACCTCTGCCGGGGCGGCACCGAGATCCCGATGGACGCCGAGCTCGTCGGTCTCCTCGACAACGAGCTGCGCTGCCGCTTCGCCCATGTCGACGTCGAGGTGTGGGGAGGCCTGTTCGCCACCGCCGCAGCCTGGTACCGCGGGACCGCGTTCGAGATCGTCCAGCTCGTCTATCCCGATCGCAACGGCTTCTTGCCGTACGAGGCCGGCTACGAGCAGCGGATGCGGCTGGCCCAGCCCGTCATCGGCGTCGTCTGATCGCCGGGCCCTGATCGGTGGGCGAGAGCGGATCGGGTGGCGGAGCGGATCGCATGGCGGGCGCCGATCGGGAGCTTGCTACGCTCTCCGGCGCATCACGAGTTGGCCTGGACGTCCAGGCCCGGCAACCTGGGTGAACGCCCCAAGGTGCTCCGCCGCCCGAACCGGGTGGGATGTGGTCGGACCAGTCCGGCAACCGAAGCGTTCCGCTGCTCGCGATGCCGGACGGGCCAACGCCAGCCAGGACGAGCGAGGACAGCGCGATGACAGCGGACACGACGGGCCAGCACGAGCGGCGGCGCGTCACCGGTGCCTGGCTGCCGGGTGATCCCCCCGGGCACCGCCAGTTCTTCACGTTCGCCACCGACCGCCGCTTCGCGCTCGACTCGGGCGCCACGTTGACCGATGTCCAGCTGGCCTACGAGACGTGGGGGACGCTCGACGAGGACGGTCGCAACGCGGTGCTGATCTGCCACGCTTGGACCGGTGACAGCCACGTCACCGGGCCTGCCGGCAGCGGTCATCCCGAACCGGGCTGGTGGGAGGGTCTGGTCGGCCCGGGCCGGGCGATCGACACGAGACGGTGGTTCGTCGTGTGCGTCAACGTCCTCGGCGGCTGCCAGGGCTCGACCGGTCCGGCGTCGCCGCACCCGGTCGACGGGCAGCCGTACGCATCGCGCTTCCCGGTGCTCACGATCCGGGACATGGTGCGGGCCCAGGCCCGGCTCTCCGACGCCATCGGCGTCGCTCGCTGGCACGCCGTCATCGGTGGCTCGATGGGCGGGATGCAGGTGTTGGAGTGGGCGATCACGTACCCGCAACGGGTGCGCACGATCATCCCGATCGCGACGTGCATGCAGGCCAGTGCCCAGCAGATCGCATGGGGCGCGATCGGCCGCCGGGCCATCGCCCTCGATCCACGGTGGCGCGGCGGCGACTACTACGACGCCGCGCCCGGTGAGGGGCCGCACGAAGGGCTGTCGCTGGCGCGCATGGTCGCGCAGGTGACGTTCCGCAGCGACAACGCCTTCACCGACCGATTCGGCCGTGAGCTCGCCGATGGTGCCACCACCCGTGACGGCTTTTCTTTGTGGCAGCGGTTCGAGGTCGAGCGCTACCTCGACCACCACGGCGACAAGCTCGTCCGGCGGTTCGACGCGAACAGCTATCTCTCCATCGGCAAGGCGATGGACCTCCATGACGTCGGTCGCGGGCGGGGTGGTGTCGAGTCGGCGCTGGCGCGCGTGAAGGTCCCGACGCTCACGATGGGCATTTGGAGCGACATCCTGTATCCCTCCTACCAACAGCGCCAGATCCGTGACGTTCTGGCCCGGCAGGGCACACCGTGTGAGTACATCGAGATCGACTCGCCACACGGCCACGACGCCTTTCTCATCAACCTCGATCAGGTGGGCGCTCCGCTCGCCGACTTCCTCGACGGAGTACCCGTACATGTCTGACCCCCAGCTCCACACCGATTCGCTCGCCATCACCGCCGGCCGATCGGCGAACGGCACATCACTCGCGGCGCCGATCTGGGCGTCGACGGTCTGGGAGCAGGACACGCTCGACGACGCCCGCCGCCGGTCCACGGGCGCCCGCGCCAGCGGCTTCTACAGCCGCTACGCGAACCCGACGGTCAATGCGTTCGAGGATGCGGTCGCGGCGCTCGAAGGAGCACAGGCGGCACTCGCGTTCTCGTCGGGAATGGGCGCGATCTCGAGCGTGATCCTGGCGCTGTGCTCACCGGGCGACCACATCGTCTCGCAGCGCCACATCTACTCCGGCACGCAGATGTTCCTGCAAGGACCATGCGGCCGATTGGGTATCGACGTGACGTGGGTCGACGGCGCCGAGCCGGGCGCGTTCGCGGCTGCGGTGCGACCGGGGCGCACGATGCTCGTGCTGGCGGAGACACCAGCGAATCCACAGCTGTCGCTTGTCGACCTCGATGAGCTGGGGGCGATCCGGGGACCGATCACGGTTGTCG